>NZ_DAMBOA010000013.1:0-48619 GCF_032064105.1 Moraxella sp. CTOTU49097
TCTAACCGCTAATTTGGTTCTATTTTTAGGTTTACACAAAAATTCTTGCAATCTCAGTTTGCACAACAAGGTAGCCGAATCCTTGCTGTGGAGAATCGAATCTACGAAGATACTAAAGTTGGTGATGTCTTTGTTACCACTACTCATTTCGATACGTCTGCTCAAGTTGCAATACATAAAGGATATGGCACGTGGGAACGTGAGGCAGAAGGTCGTAGTATCGTGGGTTACTCAAGTAAAACGGATAGCCCAGAGTGGACTAAAACTAACGGAAATATATTTGGTGAATATGATCACCAGCTAAAAATAGATGAGATACCCAAACATGATTTTGAAATCAAATTTGTAAGTGGAACTATTGGAGGAACTGGCAGCCCTGCCACTGATAGTTCAAGTAATGCGCCACCTAATTTAAGAACCAATACTGTGGGTGGCGACAAAGCACATAATAATGTACAGCCTTCTAAAGTTTATAATGTCTGGAAGCGTATTGCTTAGTTACTCTAATATAAATTAAAAAACCCGCTTTTAATGGCGGGTTAAGTCTAAAATAAATTACAAATTAGTCTAAAATAAATTACAAATTAGTCTAAAATAAATTCGCAAATTACAGCTTGGGCAGGGTTTGGCGCGGCGTTTGGTCCTGTGGTGTTGATGTCATTATTTTGGCGACGTATGACTGGCACAGGCGCGTTGGCGGGTATGCTTGTAGGCGCGTTGACGGTCATCGCTTGGAAACCATTAACCGGTAGCAGTCTATATGAAATCGTACCAGGCTTTATTTTAGGCATGATTGCCATCTATGTGGTGTCGCTGTTAACGCCAGCGTCTGACAAAGTCATGGCACGTTTTGATGATGCCGATAAAGCCTATAACAATGCTCGTTAATATTGGATGCCAATTTAAATAGTAATTTAAATGACAAAAAGGGTGATACAGCTATTGCCCTTTTTTTGTTTTTTTATTGTCAAATGAAAAACAACAAAAAAGCCAAACATCAAAATGCTTGGCTTAGCAAAATACGGGGCTTGTCAAAATAGCGTGCGTTAAGTTATTTGCAAATGGTGGCGATGAAGAGACTTGAACTCTTGACCTCACGATTATGAGTCGTGCGCTCTAACCAGCTGAGCTACATCGCCATGTTTAGCAAATTTGCAGGATTTAGGCAGAATTTTGAAACTATTTCTTGCCTGTCATGGGGTGCATATTATGCGTATTTAACCCTATGTCGTCAAGCATTTTGTCACATTTTTTTTCATTTTCTCAAAATTTAATTTTTTGCCTGTCGTGGCTGAGCATTGCCCCACTGTTGACTTCAAAATCACTTGAAATGACAAAAACCCGTGAACGTCACTTGAATTTTTGCATATATTTACCATAATAGTATCAACGTGCCAAAATATTATATTGGTTACTGTCATACTCCCCTAATCTCTCAATCTTATGATTTATCACAACTATAAAAACCCATAAAAGGAAGCACTCTTGAGCGATACCATCAGCAGAACGGTCGATTTATCATCTCTAAAAACCCATCAACTCAAAACCCTGTTGGGCGAATACAATAACCACATTAAGTACCTTGAACATCGTCTGTCAGTCCACATTCACCAACGCAAAACCGATTTTGTGATTTCAGGTGAGCTCGATTCAGTCACGCGTGCTGAGCGTATTTTGGTACAGCTTGCCGATGAAGCACAAAGCAACGACGTCATCTCGCCAGAAGATTTGCACCTGCTCGTGCAAACGAGTTTCAGCCGTGAGCAAGATTTAGCGCTAGAAAATGATGCCGCTAGCGCAAATGGCAGCGAGCGCGCTGATAGCACTGAATTCACCCCGATTAGTTTGAGAACCCGTAAAGGAAAAATCATCCCACGCGGTTACAACCAACAGCAATATGTCAAAAAAATCTTACTCTCTGATGTCTCGTTTGGCGTAGGTCCTGCAGGGACGGGTAAGACTTACTTGGCGGTGGCTTGTGCGGTGGATATGCTAGAGCGCAATGAGATTGAGCGTATTTTGCTGGTGCGCCCTGCGGTAGAAGCAGGGGAAAAACTGGGCTTTTTACCGGGGGATTTGACCCAAAAAATTGACCCTTACCTACGCCCACTTTATGATGCTTTATATGAAATGCTAGGTTTTGAAAAAGTGGCAAAACTGATTGAAAAACAAGTCATTGAGGTAGCACCCCTCGCTTACATGCGCGGTCGTACCTTAAATAATTCGTTTGTGATTTTGGATGAAGCACAAAATACCACCCCTGAGCAGATGAAAATGTTCTTGACTCGTTTGGGTTTTGGCTCCCGGGCGGTCATCACGGGCGATATGTCACAGGTGGACTTACCTCGCGGCACCAAGTCAGGCTTGCGACATTCGCTAGAAATTCTGGCGGATATTGAAGAAATTCATGTGACGCGGTTTGATAGTAAAGATGTGGTACGCCATCAATTGGTTCAAAAAATCGTGCAAGCCTATGATAAATACGATGAAGCGCAAGAAGCGATTAAAGAAGCCAAAAAGCAATCGCGCCTACTTGAACAAAGCCAAGCACAGTCGCAAGCAGCAAGCTTGGCTATCGGGGTGACGGATAACAACGCCCCGATTGATAAAGCTCCGATTGATAACACACCCATTGATATAGGTATCGCAGAGTAGCTTATGTCATCAGCTTTGCCAACCCAAATTGATTTAACAGCTGATTTAGCTGGCGCTGTGCCGCAAGCGCCGCTTAGTCAAGTGCCGATGAATCAAGTGATAATTAGTTTTGCAGAAAGCTTAATTGAACTGCCAACTTTTGGCGAACTTGAAGCCTTGTACCAACAAGACAAGATTGCCGCTATTTTGAAGCAAGTGCTGCAGTATTTTCAAACCCATCAAGACACTGCCGAAATACCTAGTCAACTGGGTGAATTTATCTTTCAAAAAACCGTTGAATTAGAAATTTATGTCACGGAGCCTGTGGAAGCTCGCGCCATCAATTTTGATGCGCGTGGCAAAGACTACGCTACCAATATTTTATCCTATGCCAGTGAATTGCCTGAAACTGTACTAGAATTACTGCCCGCACTGCCGCTAGGTGAACTAGTGATTTGTCATGCGGTGGTGGTCAGTCAAGCCGCTGAGCAAGGCAAGACCATTGAGCAGCATCTGACCCATTTGCTGGTGCATGGGATGCTGCATTTGCTAGGTTTTGACCATGAACTTGGGCAAGCTGAGCAAGATGAAATGGAAGCGATTGAAATCGCTGTCCTTGATAAGTTATCCGTTGCCAACCCTTATGAGTAAAATTTCAATTGAGTAAATCTATCACCAAATCAGGTATTGGCATTATCTACGCGGGCGGCACTTTTGGCAGTCATGGCAAACCGCTTGCCAGCTTAGATGCTGATATTTTTTTACCTGTGTTATCACAGATACTACAAACCCATTTTGCCACCTACCCAAACCATGCACACGACCCTGTGGATTGGCGAATATTGGATAATGATGTCATTAAAGACAGTAGCCAGTTAACGCCTGCCGATTTTGCGCATTTTTATCAATTGATACTACAAGCCATTGGGCAAGGGCTTCGCCAATTTGTGGTACTAACAGGCACGGATACGCTCAGCTACCTCGCGGCTTTTTTGGCAGAGTGTTTTGCGGGTAGTCATATCAGTATTGTGGTGACAGGCGCAATGAGACCTTTGCTTGATAGCAATGTGTTAACCGATTACCGCATCGACGCGCAGAGCGATGCCACGCAGAATTTATTTGATGCTTGCAAATTAGCCCGTCATGGTGAGCCTGGGGTGCGGGTGTGTTTTTCTGGTGAAGATTGGCCTGCCCAAACTGTACAAAAAATTCATAGCCATGATTTAATGGCGTTTGTGGGGCACCACCGTGCTGGTTATCCCGCCAATAGCTATACCGCAAAAATCACTCAGGCTCAGCATCAACTGTGGCTAGAAGATCGGTTGAGTCAATTGCCGCAAGTCTTTGACGGTTTATCCCATGCCAATATTGCCACACTTTATTTGACGCCCGTGGATACGCATTTGCTCGCCACTCGCTTGGATAATTTATTGTCTGAAAAACCAGATGCCATCATTATTTTGGCATTTGGTGCAGGCAATGTGCCGTATGCCGAATCCATCAAAAACCAATTATTACAGGCGAGAAAACAAGGCTGTCTGGTTGCAGTGACCACCCAATGCGCGTATGGCGGCGCCAGCCAAGCGTATGAAGCGGGGGCATGGCTGGCTCAATGTGAGGTTTTGATGACGGGACGATTGACCTTACCTGCGATATTTGCGCGTCTGCTTTGGTTGATTGGCAGTTATGATACCCCTGCTCGCCGCCGTCAGCGCTGGGCGCATTGTCTAAAAGATACCCACAGCGTCGCCTAATAACTGATTAGTTGTTATACTAGGCTTTTTTATCGTATGTTTTGGAAAAATTGGCTTTTTTATGACTGTAAATACTTATGCGATCAGCATTGAATTTATTGGTACTCGCTATCGCGGCTGGCAACGACAACAAGAAGTTGATAGTATTCAGCAGCATGTTGAAGCAGCGTTATCAAAGATAGCCAATGAACCCATAGAAGTCATCGCTGCAGGTCGTACTGATGCCGGTGTCCATGCGTCAAATATGATAGCCCATTTTCAGACCAGTGCCACGCGTCAGCCTTATAATTGGCTGCGTGCCGCAAATTCTCTACTACCTGATGATATTGCGGTGCGCTGGATACAAGTGATGCCCGCTGAGTTTCATGCGCGCTTTTCTGCCATTGCTCGACGCTACCGCTATATTACCCTCAACCACCCCTTTCGACCTGCGATACTCAATCAGCAAATTACCCATGAATACGCCCCGCTTAATGTCCAACTGATGCAGCAGGCAGCGACCTATCTGGAAGGCACCCATGATTTTACCAGTTTTCGTGCCGCTTCCTGCCAATCTAATCAGCCTGTCCGCCATGTCCATTTTGCCAAATTAATTCAGCATGGTGAGCTGTTGGTACTGGATATCCAAGCCGATGGTTTTTTGCATCACATGGTGCGAAATATTATGGGTACGTTATTTGAAATTGGGCGCGGTGAAAAGCCAGTCGCATGGATGGAAGCACTGCTACTTAGCAAAAACCGGTCACTTGCGGCAGCAACCGCCGCTGCCGATGGGCTGTACTTTATCAATGCGCTGTATCCACCCCAATTTCAATCACTGTTGCCGGTAACAAGGCTATCCCCTATTTGGCTAAATTTGGCTGAATAAGGACGCGATGCACGCAAATCTTTTAGCTGTTTTTTTTCAATTGATTGATTTAGGGGTTAAAAGTTGCGATAACACACGCATCAGCGTATAATCTACATTTATACATTTGACTCATAGATATAGGTATTATGGCAAAAAAAGACGATGTAATTGAATTTGAAGGCGAAGTGGTCGATACTTTACCTAACACATTATTTAAAGTGCGTTTAGAAAATGGGCATGAAATTATTGCGCATATTTCTGGAAAAATGCGTAAGAACTATATTCGTATCTTAACAGGCGATAAAGTTAAAGTTGAAATGACACCTTACGACTTATCGAAAGGACGTATTACTTACCGCGGTCGATAGTTGTTTAGGCACATATAGTCAGTAAAAAGAGGGTGTTAACTCATTGGGTTAACACCCTCTTTTTTTCGTGACTGCTCAGGTCAATAAATTCTTACAAAAATGTGATTCTATGGTTGTCAATTGTTAAAATTTTGATTATTCTTTGACTGACGAAAGGAAGGTATTACGTCAATTTTAATTTACCGATAAGTTTTTGTTAAATTAGATGTTAGACGTGATGATTAAAATCAAACAGGGAGCTTCACATGTCATTTAAAATTTCTTCTCTTGCGCTAGCTGTTGCTACGCTTTCTACTGTTTCTATCGCAAACGCCGCAGGTCTAGACCGCTCTACCCAACCAAGCTGGGCTTTTACTGAGGAAGGTACTTTTGCCTATGTTGAGCACATTGCTATCGATCCAACAATCGAGGGTAAAGATAACAAAAACGTTGCGACAACTGACGCAAACTTTACCGCTGGTCGCAATGTCCCTGATATGGCGGATGATTACCAGTTTTTAAATTTTGGCGCAAAAGCCGATGTCAATGATACCGTCAGCATAGGGGCATTTTTTGATCAACCTTGGGCAGCCGATGTTGAGTTTTCTGGCGATAACAACTTTGTTGGCACGCCAACAGCAATCATAGCATCCAATACTGCTACTGTTTATAGTGGTGCAACTCAGCTGTTACAAGCTATTAATCCTAATGCGACTGCTGTTACTTCTGCTGCTGATTATACTAATGCTGTTAATACTGTACAAAACACTATTAACTATTTAAATAGTGTCGGTCAAACAACCCAAGCCACTGCACTAGCCGATGGTTTAACAGCATTACAAACTGGCGCAGCAAAAGCTAGCTTTGTAAACAATAATTTATCTCAAGTTACAGGTGCAACCAATGTTTCTATCAGCAGCCAAAATTTCACAGGACTGTTGGCGGTAAAACTGGGTGAAAAGAAAAACATTCAAATCTATGGTGGTCCTACGATTCAGCGTTTAGAAGGTGATGTCCACTTACGTGGTAACGCGTATGGTGCTGCTTCAGGATATGATGCTAGTATTGCTCGTAACACTGACTATGGTTGGATGGCTGGGATTGCTTATTTAAAACCTGAAATTGCCCTCAAAGCCGCGTTAACCTATCGCTCTGAAATTGACCACGATGTCACTATGACGGAAAATCTTCCTGCACTTGGTGCGATTGGTGTAAGTAATGAAATCACTATCACCACGCCAAAATCTGTTAATTTAGATTTCCAAACAGGTATCAATCCAACAACCCTTTTAACCGCAAAAGCACGTTGGGTTCCTTGGAGCGATTTTGCAATTAAACCAAAAATTTTTAATGCAGCAGCAATAGCTAGTGGAAATGGTGACCTTAATTTGGTTGATTATTCTAAAGACGCTTGGACTGCTGAAGTCGGTCTAGGTAAGAAGCTATCGCCACAATTAGCTATTTCGGGCGCTGTGGGTTATGACTCAGGTGCAGGCAATCCCATCACTTCTCTAGGACCTGTGGAAGGTAACTGGAATGTGGGCTTGGGCGCAAAATACAATTTGACACCTGAATGGGCTGTCTCAGGCGGCGTTAAATACTTAATGTTTGGTGATGCCAAAGCGAACCTACCTGATGGTAGCATTGTTGGCGATTTCAAAGACAATGATGGCTGGGTATACGGCGTACGTTTATCCTACCAAAAGAAATAAGCTAACTTTCAATAACATGAAAGCCAATCTGTTCATCAGATTGGCTTTTTTTATGTGTCTAGGTAATCAATTGTTACACAGTAAGCCCTTCATGATTATTACATAGGTGCCGCTTCAACGACATATTGTATGGTTTAATTTGCAAGATTGGTCAGTGCTATGGTGAGATTACCAATGCTTGGTACCGTGACGCCATTGGCTTTTTTTGGGTAAAGTTTGGCTTTTTGCACTTGTTGGCAAATAAACTTATCCACCTCTGGATCACCCGATGTTTGCGTAATCCTGCATTTTTCCACGCCACCTTGGGCATTGACATTGAGTTTTACTTGCAGGCTTGATAGCTGCTTTAGTGTCACAATACGGGATAAATTGGGTGGTAACTGGGTGTTAGGTCTTTTCTGCCAACTTGCCTCCGCATTGCCAAAGGTGATGGGTGTTGCTGGTTTTGGTGACGAATTAACAGCGGGGATAGCTGAAATAACTGGGCTAACGGGCCGATTTGGCGTTTTTTTTATTTGAGAGCGCATCGAGTCTTTAGATGATTTAGCAGATGATTTAGCACGCTCATCGTGAGTTATAGGTTTTAAAGCATTATCGGTATTGGTATGGCTTTGGTTGGTAGTAGCTGATTTGATAGTAGCTGAGTTGGATTGAGTAAGAGATTGGCTAGTGTTTGAACTTATTTTGCGTTCTATTTGCGACCCTTGCTGTTGTTCATATTTGGCGTTATTTTCACGCACGTTCAGTAATGGATGGCTAAGAATATCTTGTGATTTTTTTTGGGGTTGAGTTTGGCTTTGACTTGTTTTAGATAACGAATTTTTAGGTTGACTGGCTTTTTTTTGGTTAGCCGAATTATCCATCGTTGGTCTGAGTTCGATTGGCTTGTGGCTACTATTTTTTGCTGGGTGATTCACCAGTTTAGCGGGTGTAGGGTTTGGTGTTGGGAACGGTTTTTCCTGAATATCAGCCGCTTGTGTGTTATCGCTAGGATAAAATTGTTTGACAGGGTCTACATGATGGATAACCACAGGCTGTGTTTGTGAATGGTATGTCTGTGAGGGGTGAGGCTTCAGCTGGATAAAGCTAATTTCGAGCGGCTGTGTGGTTTGCGGTTTGATTTTTAATGGCGTTTGGTACTGAAAAAATAGATATAGCAGCAGCCCATGCAACGCAGTAACAATGCCAACTACCGCTACCCTAATATATAGTTTTGACGATTTGTTATCGGATGATGGGGTAGATAGCATAACAGGGGAATCGCTTGATGCACACTTTAATGATGGGAGATGATATTGCCATCTTAATACAATTGTGCCATAAATCAAATAGTTAGTTTGCTATTTGATTTTAGGTGCACCTGTCATTAATGAGTTTTTAGCGTTATTTTTTAATTTGCTGCTACGGCTATTACCTTGACAGCGCTTTGAGCAATAAATGACATTCACCCAATCTTTTTCCCATTTTTTTCGCCAAGTAAATGGACGCTGACACACTGGGCAGATTTTGCTGGGTAAATCAGATTTTTTAACGGTTTTATTAGAATTTTTCATTATCCCTTTCTATAAATTTACTTAATCTCTGGCCATTTAAGGCGCGTACATCTATGAGCCATTATCTATTTTAGTTTAGTTGACTTTTTATGTGGGTCATTGCACATTTTTGCAACAGCATGAGTGGTGTTTTACCGTCATGATAGCGCAATAAACCTGAAAAAATGACTTGGGAAGCCAAGCCTTTGTTGACATAATACCCTAATGATAAACTGTTGTATTGGGCTAAAGATAATGAGCAGCAAAACAAACTTGATGTGGTTTCGCCAAGATTTGCGCACCTTTGACAATACCGCTTTTGCGGCTTGCTGTGAGCATGCACGGCAAAACCATGCTGGCGTCATAGCGGTGGTTTATTTAACACCCAAGCAATGGCAATCACACCGCAAATCGCTGTGGCAAATTGACTTGATACTGCGGCAAATCCGCGCACTTGAGCAGAGTTTATCTCAGTTAAATATTGGTATCATCGTGAGAGTGGTGGATGATTTTGCCTTGCAGGCGATGGATGTGCTTGAGCTTTGCCAGCAGCTTTCTATAAGCCATTTATTTGCCAATCTGGAGTACCCGGTTAGTGAAGTTGGCCGCGATCAGTATATTGCCCAGCAGGCGCAGTCGTTGGGCATAGTTACCCAATGGTTTGATGATAGTCAGGTGATTGCCCCTCAGCGTATCGTCACCGACAAAGGTATGCCGTACAAAGTTTTTACCCCTTTTTACAAGCGTTGGCTTGCGCTGATTGAAACTGGGGGCTTAACCCTATCGCCCACCCCTGCTGTAATGGCTATAAATACCACACAACTTACCAAAGACAGCCGCAATACCAATATCAATATCAATCACCATATAACGATTGATGCATTTTATCGTGCTTATCTTACCCCCACCGCTGCGCTTGATAAACAGCTCAATCACGTGGGTAAGTTAGCACAATTGTTATACCCTGCCGGTGAAGTGGCTGCCCAATCACGACTGGATGATTTTTTAAAAAACCATATCGCTGATTACAATACCGCCAGAGACGTGCCCGCTTTGAATAATCACTTGGGTGCGACCAGTCGTTTATCACCCTATTTGGCCATCGGTATGCTATCGCCCAGATTATGCTATCTCAAAGCCAGACAAAGGCTGAACGGTCAGCAAGGACTGGGCAGCGAGAAAGACATTATGCGCTGGATTAGCGAGCTGGCTTGGCGCGATTTTTATTATGATGTTATGGTTAACCGTCCAGATATCGTTAAAGGCAAGGCGTTTTTGACCCCACTCGATGAATCTGTGGCTTGGCGTTATGACCTAGCTGACTTTGAAAGCTGGTATCAAGGCAACACCGGTGTACCGCTAGTAGATGCAGCGATGCGCTGTCTCAATGCTACAGGTTTTATGCACAATCGGCTGCGTATGGTGGTGGCGATGTATCTGAGCAAAAACCTATTGATTGATTGGCGTTGGGGTGAGGCGTATTTTATGCAGCATTTGGTAGATGGTGATTTTGCCAGTAACAATGGCGGATGGCAATGGTCAGCTTCCGTCGGTACCGATGCCCAACCTTATTTTCGGGTCATGAATCCATTTAATCAGGCGGCAACACATGACCCTGACGCCAGCTATATTCAACACTGGTTACCCGAGCTTGCAACAGTGCCAGCTAACATCATCAACGATGAGCAAAAACTACAAACTTACCTAACACAACATCCTCACATCGCCTATCCAAAGCTTGCCACACCAACAAAAGTTTCACGAGCGATAGCAATTGAGGCGTTTAAAAAACCAGTTGAGTAATTGCTATCGTTAAGTGTTGTTTAATTGCTGATATAAATTATGACTAAATACACTGCCCACTTAATCTAGGATCATAAAAAAACCACGTTAAAGTGTTAACGTGGTTTTTTTAAAACATTTATGACTAATCGGGTAACGCATAGGCAACCATGTAGTCACCCATCTTGGTGCCAAACGAGCCATGCCCGCCTGCCATGATGACCACATACTGTTTGCCATTAATCTCATAAGTCATTGGCGTGGCTTGCCCACCAGCCGGCAAACGTGCTTCCCAGAGTTTATTGCCGTTGCTGACATTAAAGGCACGGATATAATTATCTTGGGTCGCCGCGACAAACATCACATTTCCTGCGGTCGAAATCGAACCACCCAGTCCGGGTACACCGATTTTTAATGGCGGTAACTGCATCAGTTTTGGTAAGCTATCGCGGATAGTACCGATACGTTTTTTCCACACGATTTGATGCGTGGTCAAGTCCACCCCTGCCACATAGCCCCAGCCAGGTTGTTTACAAGGTAATCCGACAGGCGATAAGAAAGGTTTGATTTCCACACCATAAGGCGCACCATACATAGGCTGGATGCCTTGTTCAGTGCCTGCGCCTTTTTCTTTTTGTGGACGGTTAGGATCTTGTGGGATCAAAGTACTAACGAAAGGTAACGCTAAAGGATTCATCACCGCGACTTGGCGATCGGGATTGACGGAAATACCGCCCCATTCAAATACCCCTAAATTGCCTGGGAAAACCAAGGTACCGTTTTCTGACGGTGGCGTATAGATACCCTCATAATTGAGTGATTTAAAATACGCACGGCAATATAATTGGTCAAACATGGTCGCGCCCCACATATCTTTATCCTGTAGCGGATTTGGTGGCGCAAGGTTTAACTCAGAAAATGGCTGAGTGGCAGCGTATTTTTCACCTTTGGTTTGGTTACCGCGTTTGACCGTTTGTGGCACGGCACGTTCTGTCACCGGTACCACAGGTTTACCAGTACGGCGGTCAAGGACAAAAACATTGCCCGTTTTGGTGGTGACATAGACCACAGGCGTGGTTTTGCCCGTTTGGTCGGTCAATTCTGCAATGGTTGGCTGCGACGGTACATCCATATCCCACAAGTCGTGATGCGTGGTCTGGAAGCTCCAAAGCACTTTACCTGTGGTGCCATTGAGCGCGACAACCGAGTTGGCAAAACGCTCTTGTAGTCGGTCACGATTACCGCCCCAAATATCTGGCGTACCAACACCGACAGGCACGTATACAACGTCGGCTTGGCTATCATATGCAAGCGGCGCCCACGCATTTGGCGAGTTGTGTACAAATTTTTGCCCAGGTGCTGGGATAGCGTTGGGGTCTTCTGCGCCTGTGTCAAACACCCACATCAATTTACCGGTATTAACATCATAGCCACGGATAACGCCCGAAGGCTCTTTGGTAGAGAGGTTATCAGTCACAGACCCACCAATAACAATCGTCGTCCCTGTCACTACAGGCGGTGACGTTGGGTTATAGCCACCGGGATATGGGTATGGCATATCTTGTTGTAGATTGACTTCACCATTGGTACCAAAATCGCTACAACGTTGACCCGTATCGGCATTGACGGCGACTAAGCGACCATCATTGACCGGCAAAATAATTTTACGCGGGCAAAGCGCCGATTTGGTTTGGCGCGCTTGCAAACTGGCAGCATTTTTACTGACATTGGCGTCATCGTGATACGATACCCCACGGCAAGTCAAATGTTGGAAGGTTTTGTCTGATTTGAGTTTCGGATCAAAGCGCCATTTTTGTTTACCTGTGGCAGGGTCAAGCGCAATCAAAAACTGATGCGCGGTACAAAAATATAAGGTATTATTGACTTTAAGCGGGGTGACTTCGTTGGTGGTTTCCCCAGAATCATTGGCGGTTTTAAAGTCGCCAGTACGAAACGTCCACGCTTCTTTAAGATTTTTGACATTGCTATCGTTAATTTGGGTCAAAGGTGAATAGCGTGTACCTTCAGGCGTACGTCCATAATCGGTCCAATCGCCAGGAGCAATACCTGCCAGTGGTTTTGGCGTAGGCTGCGCGCGGGTGATAGTACCGTTGATTTCTTGGGGGTCATGAAAAGCGGCATAACCCATCAACGCAAAAATTGATAGAATGACTAAGCCTAAGCCATGTCGAACCGGGGTTAGCCAAGTATGATCAAATAACGTTGCTTTAGGCGTTGATGATGGATATGCAGAGTTAATTGGCTGATGAGATTTAACATAGCGGGTAATATGTGGTAACCATAGCCAAATCCCCATAAAGGTTAAAATATCAAGTCTAGGTGCGAGTGCCCAAAAATCGCTGCCCACTTCCCATAACGACCATACCGCTGTCACAACCAATAAGGCAGCAAACAGCCACAGCGCCAATGCAGCGCGTTTTTTAAGTAACACCGCCGTAGCTAATATCCAAAGACCTGCTACTAAGTAGTACCACGAGCCGCCCAAACTAATGAGATAAATCCCGCCAAACAATAATACAAAGCCTATAATGGCAAAAATCGCCATGGTGATATAGGGTGGTTTTACCGTATTGATTGCTGACGAGGGTATATTTTGATGATTGCTTATTGTCATATCACCCTCCTTATTTTCCCGTGATTATAGAGCGGGCTATTCAACCTTTAATGCTACAGACTTGTAGCGTAATGTTGGTAATTGGTAAGTTAACCTTTCTAATGACTAATTACTTGTTTTATACCTACAAAATTTATTACTTTGTTGCATAAATTATTTTTTAACTATCAACTTTTATTGAATGTGCAAAACTTCTAACAAAGTTAATTTTCGTCAACTTCAAAAAATAGACAGTATCACTAGCTTCGCTAAATCTATGTTAGGGAATTTTGACATCGCTAATACCAAATCTCAGTGCTGCCAATAAAAAACGATTAGACACTCTGCTAGCCGTTTTTTATTCAAGAAAAAACCTAAAATGAATAAAATTCATCATTTTTAAATTTTAATTCGTTTTAATTCATCTTTATTTTAGCGTATAACTGTCTTTGTACTTTTAGCAGTAACGATTTTTAGTAATCGTATGGTGCTAAAAGAAAATTTTTTGCGCGACTGTTACGGAGATTATAGACATGACTTTACCGATTGATTGTCATATCAAAACCATTGCATTTGATGAAAACTACCAACCTGCCAAAGATACTAGGCTGACTACCAACTTTGCCAATCTGGCACGCGGGGAACACCGCGAGCAAAACTTACGCAATACCCTGCAAATGATTAACCATCGATTTAATGACTTGGCAAATTGGGACAATGTGACTGGCGACCGCTATCAGGTCGAGCTTGAGATTGTCTCTGCCAATCTTGAGATAGCGGGTACGGGAGACAGCTTTCCGGCTATTGAGATTTTAAAAACCGTTATCTTTGACACCCAGACCCAGCAGCGAATCGATGGCATTGTGGGGAACAGTTTTTCTTCCTATGTGCGCGATTATGACTTTAGTGTATGGTTATTGGCGCATAACAAAAACCAGCCATCGTTTAGCGTGCCCGAGCGGTTTGGGGATTTGCATGGCAAGTTATTTGATTGTGTGCTGAACTCGCCTGCCTATCGTGAGCAATTTAACAAACCCCCGGTGATTTGTCTCAGTGTGTCGACCACCAAGACTTATACCCAAACTGCCAATTGTCATCCGATTCTGGGCACTGAATATGTACAAGACGCGTATTCGCTAACGGATGAATACTTTAGCAAAATGGGGTTATCGGTGCGTTATTTTATGCCGCCAAAATCAGTGGCGCCTTTTGCGTTTTATTTTAAAGGTGATTTGCTCAACGACTACACCAACCTTGAGCTTATTAGCGCGATTAGCACGATGGAAACGTTCCAAAAAATTTATCGTCCTGAGATTTATAACGCCAATACCGTGGCAGGTCAAAGTTATCAACCCAGTTTAAATCATCAAGATTATTCACTGACCAAAATCGAGTATGACCGTGAAGAACGTAGCCAGCTGGCGATTCAACAAGGTCAATACACAGAAACCCACTTTATCAAACCCTATCAAACCTTATTACAAAATTGGTTAAATTCCCAAGTAGCTTAATAAGTCGCTTAAGCAGTTTTGCTGACACCAAACAATTAAAGAGAAAACAATGACGACACTTTTTCCAACATCAACGGCAGGTAGCCTACCTAAACCAAGCTGGCTTGCTGAACCTGAACAACTTTGGTCACCTTGGAAGCTGACAGACAGCGCGCTTGTCCAAGGCAAACAAGACGCGTTATTAGTATCATTGCAGCAGCAACTAGCGGCAGGCATTGATATAATGAGTGATGGTGAGCAAACCCGCCAACATTTTGTCACCACCTTTATTGAGCATCTAGATGGGGTTGATTTTGCCAATCGCGCTACGGTAAAAATTCGCAATCGCTATGAAGCCAGTGTGCCGACTGTGGTGGGTGCTGTGTCGCGCCCGCAATCGGTATTTGCTGAGGACGCCAAGTTTTTACGTCAGCACACAGACAAACCTATCAAATGGGCGCTGCCTGGACCCATGACCATGATTGATACCTTAAGTGACCAATACTACGGCAGCCGCGAAAAACTGGCTTGGGAATTTGCCACCCTACTCAACCAAGAAGCCAAAGAACTCGAGGCGGCAGGGGTTGATATTATTCAATTTGATGAGCCTGCCTTTAATGTATTTTTTGATGAAGTTAATGATTGGGGCATTGCGGCACTCGAACGTGCTATCGAAGGGTTGAAATGTGACACTGCCGTCCATATCTGTTATGGTTATGGTATCAAAGCCAATACCGATTGGAAACAAACCTTGGGCAGTGAATGGCGACAGTATGAAGCCATCTTCCCCAAACTACAACAATCGGCGATTGATATGGTGTCGCTAGAATGTCAAAATTCGCGCGTACCGATGGAACTTATCGAATTGATTCGTGGCAAAAAAGTGATGGTGGGCGCGATTGATGTGGCAACGCATCAGATAGAAACGCCTGAACAAGTGGCAGCAACGCTGCATAAAGCCTTGCAGTTTGTGGATGCTAAAAATTTGTACCCTTGTACCAATTGCGGAATGGCGCCGCTCCCCCGTCATGTGGCACAAGGCAAACTGTTTGCCTTAGCACAAGGCGCCAAGCTCGTCCGAAATGACTATTTAGCCACGCATCAATTGGACAACCTAATAATTTAAAAAGTAATTTGGAAAAAACAATGGTTGAAGTTACTGATTTTAGAAATGCCATGTCGATGTTATCGGCTGCGGTCAATGTGGTCACTACCGATGGCCCTGCGGGTCGTCATGGCTTTACTGCATCGGCGGTGTGCAGTGTAACCGATACCCCACCAACCTTGCTGGTATGCATGAATACCGCCTCACGCTCGTATGAATATTTCGTGCAAAACAAGGTATTGGCGGTGAATGTGCTGGCTGATCATCATGCACCATTATCTGCGGTTTTTGCATCAAAACTCGAAGCGCAAGCGCGCTTTGAGCATGGCACATGGCATACCTTGATGACCCAATCACCGATTTTGGACAATGCGTTGGCGAGCTTTGATTGCCAAATCGAGCAAATCCAAGAAGTCGGCACACACGGGATTTTTATTTGTCGTATCGAAGCCATACAACAAGGCAAAGACCAGACAGGCTTGGTGTATTTTAACCGTGAATACCATGCCGTCAATAAAATTAAAGTCGAAACGCCCAGCCAACCATAATGCCAAGCACCGAGTCAGATTTTGTACAATCTAAACGATTTAATGCTAAAGTAGTCACTCACATCGATAGTTACAGAATTTAGGATGAGTGATGGCGATTATTAAGTCTTTGTTGGACACGGATTTATACAAATTTACCATGCTACAAGTGGTGCTACACAAGTTTCCACAGACGCATAGCGTATATGCGTTTCGCTGTCGCAACCTTGAAGACACCACCTATCCCCTATCAACGCTACTCGATGAAGTCAATAGCGAACTCGATGCGCTTTGTGAACTGCGTTTTACAGCCGATGAGCTACAATACCTTCGTGGTCTACGCTTTATCAAAAGTGACTTTGTTGATTATCTGGAATTATTTCAACTCAAACGGCGTTTTATCAAAGCAACCCTTGATGCCGAAGGTCGGTTAGACATTCGTATTGAAGGTCCGATGATTCAGGCAATGATGTTTGAAATCTTTGTGTTGGCGATTGTCAATGAACTGTATTTTAGTCACCTTGACCAGCAATCGGCTTGGCAAGTCGGTGAACAACGGCTAAACGATAAAATCATACTGTTACAAGACTATCGTCGCCAAATGGCGGCTTATGACGTTCCGTTTTTGCTATCAGATTTTGGTACGCGTCGACGTTATAGTGTTGCTTGGCAAGAGCAAGTGATTGAGCGGTTGATGACAGTGCCGGAAATATTTCGCGGTACGAGCAATGTGTATTTTGCCAAACAGTTCGGTATCACCCCAATTGGCACAATGGCACATGAATTTCTGCAAGCGTTTCAGGCACTCGATGTGCGCTTGCGTAATTTCCAAAAAGCGGCACTCGAAGCTTGGGTTCAAGAATATCGAGGTGACTTAGGTATTGCGTTGACAGACGTAGTCGGGATGGACGCTTTTTTACGCGATTTTGACTTGTATTTTGCCAAACTATTTGATGGGCTGCGTCATGACAGTGGTGACCCGTATGCATGGGGCGAAAAAGCCTACGCGCACTACCAAAAACTCAAAATCAACCCAAAAACCAAAATGTTAAATTTTAGCGATGGCTTGACGTTGCAGAAGGCGTGGGCGCTGTACTTGCATTTTAACGACCGTTTTCAGCTTGGGTTTGGTATCGGGACTCACTTGACCAATGATATGGGGCAAACACCGCTCAACATCGTCCTTAAACTGGTTGAATGTAACGGGCAATCGGTTGCCAAAATATCCGACAGCCCGGGCAAAACTATGACTGATAACGATACCTTTTTGGCATACCTGCGCCAAGTATTTGATATCGCTGAGTAAAAATTCTAAAGCGCTAATTGCAAAAACCAATAAGCTGAACCATCGCGTTCAATCTCACGCCCAATCATGGCAATGTATGCCATGAACTTGGACGATTTAACTATTATTGCACATCAATACACCAATATTTGGTAGTCACATAGTCTTCAATCCCATACTTTGAGCCTTCACGCCCAAAGCCTGATTGCTTCACACCCCCAAATGGTGCGACCTCCGTGGATAACAGACCTGTGTTTTGGGCGACCATGCCGTATTCAAGCCCCTCACACACTTTCCACGAACGCGCAACGCTTTGGGTGTAAAAATACGCCGCTAGTCCATAAATCGTGTTGTTGGCATGGGCAATCACTTCATCATCGCTATCAAACACAAACACGGGCGCAATCGGACCAAAAATCTCTTGGCTGGCGATGTCCATGTCATCGGTAATTCCCGTGATAACAGTTGGTTCAAAGCTTAAATCTGACGCGCTGTGTTTCTTTCCACCGGTTACCACGGTCGCGCCTTTGTTCACCGCATCTGCAAGTAACTGCTCGACTTTGTCCAGTGCACCTTGGTTGATGAGCGGACCGATATTCACGCCCTCTGTCATACCATTACCGACTTTTAGTGCTTCGACTTTTTGTTTAAAGATGGCTAAAAATTTATCCTTGATGCTTGATTGCACATACACGCGATTGGCACACACGCAGGTTTGTCCGGCATTACGGTATTTGGATGCAATGAGCCCACTTGCCGCTTTTTCTAAGTCGGCATCATCAAAGACGATAAAGGGCGCATTGCCACCAAGTTCCATTGAGAGTTTTTTGACCGTGGAGGCGCATTGTGACATCAGCACGCGACCAACTTCCGTAGAGCCAGTAAATGACAATTTATGGATACGTTCATCTTGGGTGAGCACTTCACCAATCACTGAAGATTTACCGGTGACGATTTGTAGCAAGCCTGCAGGTAAGCCTGCACGTATGGCAAGTTCGCCCAGTGCTAATGCGGTCAAGGGTGTTTCAGTGGCAGGTTTGACAATTATGCTACAGCCAGCGGCTAAGGCAGGGGCAACTTTGCGGGTAATCATGGCGGCGGGAAAATTCCAAGGGGTAATCGCCGCACATACGCCAATGGGTTGTTTTAACACCACGTAGCGTAGGTCTTTGTTGGTGCTAGGGATGATGTCGCCATAGATGCGCTTGCCTTCTTCGGCAAACCAACGGATAAAGCTATTGGCATAGCCGATTTCACCGCGTGATTCGGTCAGTGGTTTGCCTTGTTCGGCTGTCATGATGGTCGCCAAATCTTCTTTATTTTGGTCGATTAAATCCGCCCAGTTGTTTAAAATAGCTGCGCGCTCGTTGGCGGTTTTTTGTGCCCAGTCTGTTTGTGCTTTGTGGGCGATGGCAACAGCGTCGATGACTTGGGATTTTTCT
The DNA here is from genome assembly GCF_032064105.1 of Moraxella sp. CTOTU49097. Taxonomy (NCBI): domain Bacteria; kingdom Pseudomonadati; phylum Pseudomonadota; class Gammaproteobacteria; order Moraxellales; family Moraxellaceae; genus Moraxella; species Moraxella sp. CTOTU49097. The sequence continues at coordinate 19,075 of NZ_DAMBOA010000013.1, forward strand.
AGGCTAGGTATGGTGGCAATCACTTGGTTGTCAAATGGATTGGTGACATCAATGGTAGTACGATCCGTTGCATCTACCCATTGGTTGTCAATGAGGGATTTGGTTTGCAGTAATGAGGAGTCTTTAAGTGGTAGCATCAGGATGTCCTGTTCGTTATGTTGTTATGAGGATATTGAAAACTTTTTTATGATAAGCAGGTCAATGCCGTTTATTATAAGCGCATAGCAGCTACCTGCAATAGCGTCATTATGTTGCAGCAGCTGTCTAGGCAGTAAAAATTGCAGTAAACATTGGATAAAAAATTGGATAAAAATACAAACCGAGTCGGTTACATCAACTCGGTTGTGATTCTTTCATCGCATTTGAGGCTACTGTCTTAGCAGCGGTATGCCTTAGATTGCGTTAGTCGCTAAAATTTGCCGCCACTTTAAATTTTGTCTTGAAAATTTTTGTTGGAAATTTTTCTCACTGCGCTGTTGGCAAATGCCGCTGCATAAAATCATTGACCTTGTTAAAGGTGGGATAAAACGATTGTAACGGTGTCGCCAGTCCAATGACGATGCCTGCATGAGTGGCAGGAACTTGCACCCGTTCCACGTTGCCGCCTGCTTGGGTCAGCGCTTTTTGTAGGCTATCAGCATTTTGTGGGTACACAATCATATCTTTACTGCCTGTGACCAACAAATGCGGGGGTACATTTTGGCGGATATGATACACAGGCATCACTTGCTGGCGGGTGCTATTGGCTGGAAAGGCAACTTTAGTAGTGCCGCTACGAAAATCATAATCATACGGACCTGCTAGTCCAATCACGCCTAATATTGCCTTGTTGGGAATGCCGGTGGTTGTCCAAAAGCGGCTATCATCCACCGCAGATACCACATTAAACGCCCCTGCAGAATGCCCCATGACAAACAGCTGATTAGGATTGCCCCCATATTGGGTGATATTGCGATACACCCACCCCATGGCGCTGGCTGTATCGAGCACATAATCTGGGAATACGTTTGCAGGGGCTAAGCGATAATCCACCACCACTGTGGTGTAGCCCGACTTGGCAAACTGCTTACCGACAAAGCCATAGGTTTGGCGTTTGCCATGTTGCCAGCTGCCCCCGTATACAAATATCAACACAGGGTGACGCTGACCGTCTGCAGGGGTATAAATATCGAGTTGTTGGCGAGCATCTGTGCCATAGGCAATGTTTTTGATGGTTTTAATACCATTTGATACCGTGCTAGTGCTATCAGCTTTTGCGGCGATGGGTGCGTTTTTTGTCGCCATGGCATGACAACCTGTCAAACTTAACCCCACAATGGCTATAACCGCAGCAGCCCCAAGTTTGTATTTATTCAAGCGGACGGTGGCGGATGACGGGTGTTTTGTAGCGTGGCTAGATGAATTTGGCATAGGTTTCTCTTTTTTAAGGTTTTTGCTTTTTTAAGCAATTACGTTTTTAAGTCAGGATGTTTTTAAGTCAGGACGTTAAATTTGAAATTATTAAATATTTATGTAACAGAATGGCTTTTTGTTAAGTATAATCGCTTATAAGCGTTAATCAAATGCCTGCTGTAGTGAATTGGTAACAGCGGTAACCCTATGTTGGATATCGTTATGTGTAATGCTAGTTATTATTTAACTTACACCAGTACAATCACCCTACTAGGCGCGATTAATCCGTTTACTTTCAAAACTATCGAGGGGATTTCTAGGCAAAACAATCATACCCAACACATCACGGGATTTTTGCTATTCAAACATGGGCATTTTTTTCAATATTTGGAAGGGGATATGGCATTGGTCACTCACCTGTACCAAGATTTACTTAAAGATTATCGCCATAAAAATTTAAAAATAATTACCGAGGATTATCGAGAACAGCCGCGGTTCAAAAAATGGGATATGTACTGTATTGACATTGATAAGGATGTGAATAATTTATCCATTAGCCGACTATTTCAAGCGTTTAACCCCACCGATTGGCAGTCATCGGAAGTGAACGAGCTAATCACAGATATGCAAACACAGCATCATAAAAATAATTAAATTTTTCACCCTAAAAAAATTTATAAACTTCAATTTATTTTTGTATGAATTAAAGGTTATACTTTAGTTTTAATAAAAATGCTAAATTAATAATAACATTAAAAAATTATTATGCTACACTCAAAGTAACATATAAAGAGTATGGCTGAGGAGTTCTACGATGATGTCTCCCCCTACTTACTACCTGACTTATACCAGTTCGCTTACTTGGTCAGCCGCTTTAAAGCCCAGCACATTTACCCAGATTTATCAAAGTGCCAGAGATAATAATCAAAAAACAGGCATCATGGGTTTTATCCTATTCAAAGATGGTCGCTTTCTGCATTTTATGGAAGGTAGTGAAATGTATATAGCGAATTTGTACCTCGCTATCACCCATGATAAACGCCACCATAAAATTCATCTTATTCATCAAGGTACGACCCCCGCTAAACGCTTTAAGCAATGCGATATGCTATGTGTGACACCGGGCATATCCCATACAACCCCAGTGATTAGCGAGCTGTTAGCAAAGTTTGAAACCTACCAATGGCAGACCGAACAGGTCGAGCAATTACTCAATGATATGGTCGCATTCTATGAGCGCGATGATGCTGATATTGCGCCCTACCAAGTCAAAGCCGGAAGCTATATCGGCGCCATCATCAAACACCATGTCAAAAAACACCTTTTTTTCATGCTTACCGTCATCACGGTTCCATGGTTGGTGATATTTATGTTGCTAATTGAGCTGTAAATTTTTGCCAATCTGAAGTAAAAAAGGCTAACCATCAAACGTTGCGCAAGGTAACGACGCGGTTTTAAACTCAATTTTTCCGCCGTCTTTATTGGGTATTTGGTAATCGTCACTGTCGGTTTATACCCTATCGCGTTAATCAATGGTTAATTTTAATGGTTGCTTTTTAAAAACAATAAACTGATGAAAAACATACCTAATATCAGCAGTTGAATGATTAAATATTTTTTGTTCTGTCCCATAAAGCGGCGATAAACCACCGAGAAAAAACTGCCTGTTTGGGGCGTCATGCCAAGCAAATGGTTTTTTGCCATTAGTGACATCACTTCATGTACGTGAGCTTGGTTCCAATGATAAATATCAAAGTCGTACACCATATCTGGAAGATTAAGCAGTTCAAGGGTTTGCGTTTTTTCATCCATGTTATAACAATTCATCAACCATTGCTGATAATAGCGTTTTTCTAGCTGTCCCTGGTCTAACACCACTATCTCTTTATGTCGTCGGTCTTGCTTTATCCTGTCAAATAATTGCTCGCAGAGCGCTTTTTGACCTTCAATATACTGCAAAAATTTGCCATCCTTAAACAATAAAAACCCCGTAATATGATGTTTTTGATTGTTGGACTGGGCTTGCTCACGAATATCAGTGAATAAATTGTGGTCAAAAATTTGGGTCAAATTTATTTTACTGGCGTACACATAATACTGAATTTGATGATTCATGACATTTTCCGAAAATTTGTGAGGGAAGCCAGTTGCAATAAATTTTCATCGGTTAAAAAAAGCTTAATCTTATGACACCTAGAATTGGGCTCATAAAATTAAGCTAGAATACAGCATCAAGCACAGTGCTAAACGCTCTAAAATGGACTTGGAAATAAAATGGACTGGGAACTTGCCATTTAGCATCTTTAGGTCTGCATAAAAATTGTACTATGATACTGTCAATCCGTATTATTTTATACAAGTGGCATTCTACATAAATTTTTCAACCAAAGATACGTCAAACTTGGCTTTGGTAATCTTGTTTGCCTGCGCCAAAGCAATATCTGCATCAGTAGGCCCCGCCCATTGACACGCTTGCTGATAAAATAACGATAAGATAGTTCTAAATCCTGCTGTATCCGCATCGTTCAACGACATTGTCAACGCACTTTGTTTATCGCCACCAAAAAACTGATCAAAAAAGTGAATCATGGTTAAGGTTAAAGCCTGATGGGTTTCTGCCTTGCGACCTAATAGCCCAAAACCACGGGATTTTGATGAATGATCATGCTGATGAATCGTCTGCTTGACACTGTCTAAAATTTGGCTGCCCAATAATGGTGAAAATTGCGCCGTAAAACTATCAATCAGTAACTCAAAGGCGGCTATTTGGCTAGATATTGGGTCAGGTTGTTGGTTAGAGATAGCTATTTGACTGGGTGATGGGTGAATTACTGGACTATTTTGCCCCAAATCAGGGATATCATGGGTCATCGGTTGGGGGTTGGCTGCACCCATTTGATAATCACTCAGCGCTTTCATCAAACTTCGACGGATATTTGAGCGATATTCTTTGGTTTCGTTGTCTTGCGTAATTTCATGGACAAAACGCTGGATTTGGTAAGGCGTAATATCGGCATAATCTTTATGAAAGATGTCCATGGCTTTACGTATATCAGCATCTTTTAAAAACGGTGTTAACGCAGATTTGATAGTAGCTTCTTTGTTCATGACGGTGCCAAATATTTAAAGTTAATAAAATTACAATTGACGCAAATCACTGTGGTGGGTCGGGTACCTGTGACGACAGAGCATACAGGTCCCTCAAAATTTAAAACTAGTGCCGCTCAGTTAGCGTTTGCTGACTAAATAAGCTATCTTGGAATTCAGGGTAAGCCACTTCGGCATGTTCGGTAAAGTCGAGCCCGCGTTGCTCATGCTGTGCAAGTACACGAAGACCGATGGTTTTTTCTATCACAAAGTACACCACCATACCCAGTCCAAACGACCAGATAAACATTGCCCCGATGCCCATCAGCTGTACGATGATACGATGGGTGTCGAATAAATCACCTTCATAAAACAGCCCTGCTGCCAGCGTACCCCACACACCGCCGCCCACATGCACGGCAACGGCATACACCGCATCATCCATTTGAACATTATCCAACAACCGCTTCACCGCCAAATATGCCAAACATGCACCCACACCGGTAACAATCGCAAACACAGGCGACATGGTCGCACAGCCTGCGGTAATGGCGACCAACCCTGCAAGGCTGATATTGACCGTATCACTTAATAAAATCGCCTTACGCATCACTCCTGAAATCAGCAGATAAGCCGTCACCGCACTCACCCCTGCTAGGTGGGTATTTAGCATAATTTTGCCCAAGTTGCCTGAGCTGGTCAGTGTGGAACCTGCGTTAAATCCAAACCACGCTAACCATAGGATAAAGCCGCCCAATGTGACAAGCGTGAGATTATGACCGGCAATCAAACGCGGCGTGCCATCAGGGGCAAAGCGACCAATACGCGGTCCAAGGACGATAATACCCGCGAGCGCTAGCCACCCACCGACAGAGTGCACCACCGAAGAGCCTGCAAAATCAATAAATCCAAGCTGGGCAAGCCAGCCTTGACCGCCATAATAACCACCCCATGCCCAACTTGCTGCGACTGGATAAATCAGTCCGCAAGTCATCAACGTACCAATCAGATACCCTGAAAATTTAATGCGCTCCGCCATCGCACCACTGGCAATGGTGGCGGCGGTGGAAGCAAACATCATCTGAAAAAACAAATGTGCCCATTGCATATTGCTAAGCTGCTCTGGCAAAAACTCGCTTTGACCTACGTAACCTGTGGGGTTGTTGCCTGCCATCAAACCATAGCCCAAGATATAAAAAATTAATCCGCCAATCGCCATGTCGGTGTAGTTTTTCATCAACACATTCACGGTATTTTTACTGCGCACTGAGCCTGATTCAATAAGCGCAAAGCCCGCCTGCATAAAGAACACCAGCAAACCGCCAATGACCACCCACATCACGTTTTGGTAGTCATAAAGCTGCTCATTGGTGGGCGTCGCAGCGTACACCGAGGAATGCTGATAAAAAACCATCACGGATAATAGCCATTTATAGGCTTTATTAAACCGTTTACTGGTATGCCGTTGAACTGTATTGTTTAACTTTCTCATGAAGCTTTTACCCTTATGCCCTCGATAAAAAATTATCGCTCAAGTATTAATCAGTTTTGCCAAGACAGGGAATGCAAAATGTGTACCAAATAAGAAAATGATTAAAAAATAGAGGGTTTTGACAACGCATAAAAAAGCGCTTTAAGCCGTGGTAACTTAAAGCGCTAATGGTTGAGGTTGATGGCTATAAGGACTCGTTATCTGAAGTGTTGCCTGTTTTATGGATATCTTCAGTGGGACTGCCTTCTGTCACCGTACCATCATTGGTGGGATTATCGCCCTTTGCTTTTGGATTAAAGGCTTTATTACGCGCATCGGCATTTTCAAGCCACAGCGCGTTTAAAATCGCCAATAATACCGCAAACCCCAATCCTAATATCCACGCAAAATACCACATTGTGTTCTCCTATTGAATTGCCTTGATTTGGGTCAGTAAAGTGAATGCTCTTGCTCTCGAACATAAGCCTTGGTCACTTTACCGCGCATCACGTTATATGCCCAGCTGGTGTAGCCTACAATCATCGGTAATAACACCACCACGACAATCAACATAATCATCAAGGTAAGATGACTCGATACACTGTCCCAAACCGTCAAGCTTGACCGTGGGTCGCTAGAGGATGGCATGACAAACGGAAACAGCGCCACCCCTGCGGTCATAATCACACTAAGCACAGCAATACTGGAGGCGATAAATGCAGTCAAGGTTTTACGTGCTTTTAACAATATTGCCGTGACAATCGGCATGATGACACCAAGTGCAGGGAATGCCCATGCCAGCGGATATTGATGATAATTTGCCATCCATGCGCCTGCTTGACGCGTCACCTCTTTATTGAGCACATTTGGCAAGGCTTGGGGGTCAATGTGGCTGGTGATATGATAGCCGTCAATCGATTGTATCCATACCCCTGCTAGCACAAACAACACCGCCATCACCAGACTACTGATAGCAGCGTAGTTAAGGGTACGATTTTGTACCTCATCAAGGGTTCGATGCGCCAAATACGCCCCACCTTGCATAATCAACATAGACGCACTGATTAATCCACACAGTAGGGCAAATGGATTAAGCAATGCCCAAAATGAGCCTGTATAAGTCGATACCAAATGGTTGTTAAAACTAAAGGGCACGCCTAAAAACAAATTACCAAATGCCACGCCAAACACCACAGCCGGGATAAATGAACCGACAAACAACCCCCAGTCCCACGCTTTGCGCCAAGTTGGATTGTGTATCATACTGCGATATTTAAACCCCACCGGGCGGAAAAATAACGCCCACAATACTGCCATCAACGCCCAATAAAAACCGCTAAAGGCAGTGGCGTACACCATCGGCCATGCCGCAAAAATCGCGCCACCTGCCGTGATAAACCATACTTGGTTACCCTCCCAGTGCGGACCTATGGTATTGATAATCACCCGGCGCTCTTCATCATCTTTGCCGACAAAAGGCAGTAACGAACACACGCCCATATCATGCCCATCCATGATAGCAAAACCAATGAGCAGCGCACCGACCAATAACCACCAAATAATTTTGAGTGTTTCATAATCAAACAACATGATTCACCTCGGCTGTATCATGGGGCAAATTTAATGAATGACTCACATGAACCTTGTGAGTATCTTCGCCGTAGTATTTGCCCGTGCCTAGACTTGCGGGTCCTTTACGGGCATATTTCACCATCAAGTACATTTCAATCATCAGCAGCACCGTATAAAAACCAACAAATCCCGCCAGCGAGGCATACACATTTGCCACGCTAATGTTGGAAGTTGAAAAGTACGTTGGCAACATGCCATAAATCGTCCAAGGTTGACGCCCATACTCGGCAACAAACCAACCAAATTCAGCAGCAAGCCAAGGTGCAGGCAGCATCAATAATGCCCAACGTAACAGCCAAGGTTTTTGGATAAAGTTATCTTTGACACTTGACCAAAGACTAATCGTAAACAATGCCAACAATAAAAAGCCCAAACCTACCATGGCACGAAATGACCAGAACATCGGGACAATAGGTGGAATGGTGGCATCAGTGGCCTGTTTAATCATTGCCGGCGTGGCTTTACTGACATCAGGCGAATAGCGTTTGAGCAATAACCCAAAGCCCAAGTCTTTTTTTACCTTTTCAAATTCCGCCACTGTCACAGGATTTGGGGTTGCACCTGGGGGTGCACTGCGTAATTGATCCAGTAGTACCACCGCTTTTTGACCATTGACGATGCGTTTTTCATTGATGATTTTGATGTCATGGATGCCCAAAATCGGGGTATCTAGTGAGCGCGTCCCAATCAAGCCCATCACATACGGAATTTGCACAGCCCAGTTGTTTTTTTGCTCGGCTTGGTTGATATCGGCAATCAAATTAAAACTGGCAGGCGCAGGCTCGGTTTCCCACATCGCCTCTATCGCCGCCATTTTGGTTTGCTGTGCCAAGCCAATGGAATAACCCGACTCATCACCCAGCACAATGGTGCTACAAATCGACGCAAAACCAAATGCCGCCGCGACTTGAAAGCTGCGTTTGGCAAATTCGACATCGCGTTTTTTGAGCAAATACCACGCTGAGATGGCAAGCACAAAGGTCGCCCCCACCGTATACCCGGCAGAGACGGTATGTACGAATTTGTTCTGCGCCTCAGGGTTAAATAATACGGCCGCAAAATCGGTCATTTCCATGCGCATGGTTTGGTAACTAAACTCTGCGCCTACCGGATTTTGCATCCACCCATTGGCAATCAAAATCCACAACGCGGATAGATTGGTACCCAGTGCCATCAACATAGTCACCAGCAAATGCTGTCCGCGTGACAGTCTATCCCAACCAAAGAAAAACAGTCCGACCATGGTGGATTCTAAAAAAAACGCCATCAAGCCTTCAATGGCAAGCGGCGCCCCAAAAACATCGCCGACATATTGTGAGTAGTACGCCCAGTTGGTACCAAACTGGAATTCCATGGTGATGCCGGTGGTGACACCCAAGGCAAAGTTGATGCCAAACAGTTTGCCCCAAAAACGCGTCATGTCTTTCCACACTTCTTTGCCTGTCATCACGTACATGGATTCCATGATGACCAGCAGCCACACCATGCCCAGTGTGAGTGGTACAAATAAAAAATGATATAACGCCGTGACTGCAAATTGCAGACGGGAAATATCGACGAGATGTTCTGTTATCATGTTGACTCCTTGGTTTGACAACCAATTCAGATGTCAATTACCCTCATGCGTGCTTAAAAAAAGGGTAATGTTTTTATTTACAAACATTATATAAATCTATAAATTATTTGTCATGCGGCATAATGTCGCACCTGACTACAAAATACTATGATGAGTATTGCCTTGCTGCTACCATTTTCTCATACCCTGTCAAAGATGGGGATAGTCGAATGAGTGATAGTTTATGGGTCTCTTGAGGGTAGTCGTTTAAAGTAGCGGGATCGTGCAGCGCTTTACTTATTTAATTGTGTCTTATATGGCTTGTTATATGCCTTTATCAAGGTTTTATCAACCCTCATTGGTGGGCACGGTGTTTACACTTTTTTGTCTCATTGCCTGGATGAGCATGATTTGTCATACCTAACCTGCGCTTGATACGCTATGATGTGTCCATTGATTTTATCGTTACTGTTAACCAACCATGTCTGAAACGTCTGCTGTCAACCAAACCCTTCGTCACTATGCCGCTATGGCAAAGCGACCGATTTATATGGCATGGGGACTGTCAGTTGTGTCCACGCTGGTACTGATCGTGCAGTCTTGGCTGATTGCGGTCATCTTTGCAAATTGGTTAACACAAATTACCCATCACCGCCCTGCCACTGACGTATTTTTTGATTATCTGCCGTGGCTCATAGGGTGTCTATTGCTACGTCCTTTACTGCATTTTTGCAAAGACCAGCTGACTTTAGAGGCGGGGTTACAAGTAGCCAGCATCCTGCGAAAAACGCTAGTTGGAAAACTGGCGCAAGTAGGTGCAGCGCGCGACCAGTATGGCAGTGATGGCGGGCTTGCCAGTATGGTGATTGAGCAATGTGACGCCTTAACGGGCTATGTCAGCCGTTTTTATCTGCAGCGACTGATTGTGGTGAGCACGCCTATCATGCTATTAGTCGCCGCTGCGACCCAAAGCTGGATGGCGACGCTGATTTTACTGCTGACCGCACCCCTAGTTCCTGTATTTATGGTATTAATTGGTCATGCCACCGCTCGTAAAAGTCGGCAACAATTTGCCGCGATGGCACAGCTGAGCGGGCGATTTTTGGATTGGTTACGTGGCACAGCGACACTGCAACGGCTGGATGCTGTCGGGCACGCCAGTCAAGACATCGACGCCTCAGCCGAGGCCTACCGTATGCGCACCATGTCGGTACTCAAAATTGCGTTTTTAAACACCGCCGCGCTAGAACTGTTAGCCGCGCTGTCGATTGCGCTACTTGCCGTGTATTTGGGTTTTGGTTTAATCGGTATTTTACCTTGGCAAAAAAACACGGTGCCTGTGCCTTACCAGTCGGCGCTATTTTTACTGCTGTTGGCACCCGAATTTTATGCCCCGCTACGTCAGTTGGGCGCGGATTATCATGTCAAAGCGCAAGCGGAAGGCGCCATTGCTGAGTTATCACCGTTGTTAGCGTTTGCGTCAGCGGAAAAAACAAAAGCTAATCCCTTTATATTAACTGCACCCCCTGCCATTGACGCTCATAATATTTGGGTCAATCATCAGCAGCGCACACGGCTCGCGCCGTTAAGTTTCGCTATTGCCGCAGGGGAACGGTTAGCGATTGTCGGTCAAAGTGGCAGCGGCAAATCTACCCTATTGCAAATTTTTTTGGGTTTTTGTGCCTATCAAGGCGATATTTTTATTGATAACCAAAATTTTAACACCATCAATTCCACGCAATTTCGCCACCAAATCGCCTATTTGTCGCAGCAAACCATGCTACTGCCGATGAGTATCGCCGATAATTTACGCCTGCCAAACCCAACCGCCAGTGATGACAAATTATGGCAAATTCTTGCACAAGTGGGGTTAAAACCTTTGATAAAAGCACTGCCAAGTCAGCTAGATACTCAGTTGGGTGAACGTGGTAGCGGCTTGTCGGGGGGGCAGCAGCGACGACTGGCAATAGCCCAGTTACTCTTGCAAGACGCGCACCTTTGGCTACTCGATGAACCCACTGAGCATTTAGATAGTGATACCGCAGCCGAGATTAATGGGTTATTACAACAAGTGACGAGGGGTAAAACCGTGTTATGGGTGACGCACGATGCCACAAACCTGCCTTGGCTGGATCGGCAAATAAGCCTTGATATTGCATCTACTTTGGCGAAGGCGTAACGGTATGACAGCTCCTAATAGTGAAAACAATAGTGAAAATAGGCTTATTAGTCAAAATAACCTTGTCAAAACTCACCGGCAAAAAAAAGCAAACAGTCATCAAACCTTTCGTTTAACCCAGCTGTTTAGCACGCAGCTAGATAAATGGCTCATTGCTGCCTTGTTAGGCATAATGACTGCGTTATCGGTGATTGGGCTATTGATGACGTCAGGGTGGTTTATTTCTGCGGCAGCAATGGCGGGGATGGTGGCGCTGGGCTCACACAGTTTTAATTATCTGGTACCGGCAGCGATTATCCGTGTGATGGCGATGGTACGTACCGCAGGACGCTATGGTGAAATGATGGTGTCCCACCATGCAGTGTTTGGTTTGTTGCAGCGGCTGCGAGTGCGGTTTTTTAACCAGTTTGCACGCCTGCCACTGGCAAATTTATCAAGTACCCTACAATCTACCCATGCCATGCACCGTTTAACCCATGATATTGAGGTGCTCAATGAGTTGCCACTGCGCGTGGTATCGCCTTGGCTAGTCGCGACAACCGCTAGCTTGCTAGTAGCCACCTTACTTTATCAGTATGAGGTTAACCCCATGCTGATTGCCATATTTTTAATCGCAGGTTTGATGCTACCTGCCTTGCTGACATGGCGCAGTATCAAGCACGCCCGCGCTCATCAGGCATTGGCAGAGTCTAGGCGTGTCAGTTTGCTCAATCCGCTATCGGCGCTTACCCATTTATTGATTTGGCAGCGCTGGCAATCCGAATTGACTGCTTTTAACAGCTTCGACACTCAGCATACGCATCAGCAAAAGCGCATCCAACGCGCCCAGTCGTTGGTCATGCTAATCATGCAGTGGCTGATGGCAGCGGTTTTGGTCGGCTTGTTAGTGGGTTTTTATCACACGCCCCTTGTCATCAGTGTGCCGATGTTGCTTGCGCTATCCCTCGGTATCATGGGCATGACTGACTTGCTAACACCGTTAGTCACCCATTCGCTAGCCCTTGGCAATAGTTTGGCAGCAAAACACCAACTCAATGAATTACTCAATCCCTCGCTACAACCTAGCCATCATTTAACGCCTGATTTAACTCATCATTTAAACCATGATTTAGCCTCTTTACCCATCGATGTTGCGCGCCTAAATGCGCCACTCACACTCACCATCCATCAGCTCGCTGCCAAAATGCCGCAGGCGATTGTCGGTTTCAAAGCTATCAGCTTGACTGCCACCCAAGGCATCCCTGTATTGATTACTGGGCGCTCGGGCGCGGGAAAATCAACACTGTTACAAGTGCTAGCCCATGAACTAGCACCGCAACAAGGCAGCATCGAGCTCAATGGGATGGATTGGCTAGCCCTGCACAATACGCCCGCGCTCACAGGTTATCTGGGGCAACAGATTGATATTTTTGACCAGACTTTGGCGACCAATTTAAGATTGGGCAACGCCGATGCCAGTGATGAACAGCTTTGGCAAGTGCTCGGTAAGGTTGGACTCAAAGACTGGGCGCGCAGTCAGCCGTTACAATTACAGACGCCGCTAGGGGAATACGGGCAAGCCATTTCCGGTGGACAAGCCAGACGCATTGCCTTGGCACGGCTATTACTCGCCCCGAAGAAAATCTTGCTGCTTGATGAGCCGTTTGCGGGACTTGATAAAAAAAGCCGTGAAGCACTGTGGCAAATGCTGGTACAGCATCAGCAGCAAGGCATTTTAATCATTGTCACCCACCATCTTTGGCAAACTGACCAACCAATTAATATTGTGCAATTACCTGAGCCTGATGTTTTTATTTAACCTGTAGGGGTCAGGTTTGATTTGACAGGCAAAAAAATTGATAAAAACATTTTTGAACATTGTTGCCGGCGTTTATGCAAAGCAAATTTTTTGATTGTATTGCTATAACCTACCTAGCTTGATTCTGCGTTATCGCTAAGTTTCTGCTGTCTTAATTTTTGTATGATAGTACTATCCAATCAAGGGTTATCAACAACTATATTAACAACCGCAGGAAAACCTATGAACTTAGCAAAATTTAACCCCTCATTTTTAGCCACTGGGCTTAGTGTAGCCTTGCTTAGCGTCATTACAGGTGCGACTCTCACCGCCTGTGCTAGTACCTCAGCGGCACCACAAGCGCAAAACATGCAAAAACGCCATCCAGCCAATGCCAAGAACTTTGAGCAACACTTACAAGCCATGCAAGCCAACGCCCAAGCAGCCGCCAATGCCAGCATCAGTGCCTCTCAAGCAGTCGCCTTGGTACAAAAACAAGCCGCGAACACACGCATTGTTGGTGTACACTATCATGACAATAGCAACCGACCCAACCCAAATCCTGCCCGTAGCGGCAACAACGCCGATGACAACATTGTCGGCTACCGAGTCATGACCCTTAGTGCGAATGGTCAACCACAACTCTATATCGTCAATGCGTCTAATGGTCAAGTGAGCCAAGCAACTATGCCATCACGGCCATCACGCCCAGCGCGTCCGCCACAACCCAATACCCCCAATAACCCTAATAGCCCCAACAACATGGGCAACCCCAACAATCAACCACCTGCGCCCCCTGCCATCAATATCAGCCTAGAGCGCGCCATGCAATTGGCAGCGAGCCAAGTGGGTGGTGAAGCCATTGGCGCCCATTTGGGTGGAGATAAAGGGGGTAAAATGGGTCATGGTCCTCGTGACAGTCACCGCCGCTTTAACAGAGACCCACAAACGGGCAATACAGGCATGCCGCCTGCACCAAACCCTGCCCAAAATCAATCACCTAGAACCCCAAGCTATCAGATTGAGGTGGTAAAAGGTAAAGAAGTCTATCATGTCAAAGTTGATGCCCAAACAGGTGCCGTGAGCGATGTCAAATCATTTAACGACTTCAAACGTCGTGCGCCTACTCAGCCATAATTGAGTGCTAAATGGCAACCTTGCTTATGAGCAACACCGTCATTCTTAGAATGGCGGTTTTTTGTGTTATAGTCTATTTATTGAACAGTATTCGTGTATAAAGGTAACCCAATGAGAGTATTACTCGTCGAAGATGACGTCTTCATTGCGGACAGTCTGATTGATAGTCTAGAAGAAGAAGCGTATGCGGTAGACTGGGCAAAAGATGGGCGAGAAGCGATTTTGACCCTCAAAGTCGAATCGTATGACGTGATTTTGCTGGATTTGGGCTTGCCAGAAATTGACGGAATGAGCGTGTTAGAGACGCTTCGCAGTGCCAAAATCGATACGCCTGTACTGGTGCTGACCGCCCGAGACCAAATCAAAGACCGCGTGAAAGGGCTGGACGCTGGGGCAGATGACTATATGACTAAGCCGTTTGCGATGAGTGAGTTACTGGCTCGTATGCGTGTATTGGTGCGCCGCTCACAAGGCAATAGCCAAAACACCCTACAAGTCGGCGACTTAACCCTCGATATCAATGCCAAACGCCTTAAACGTGACGGCATAGAAATCGATATTACCGCCAAAGAATACATGCTGCTCACCACTTTTATGACCGCGCCCGATAAAGTGTTTTCAAAAAGTGAATTGGAAAATTCTATCTACAATTGGGAAGCTGGGATAGAGAGCAATGCCATTGAATTTTTAATCTATGGACTGCGCAAAAAAATTGGTCAAAAACGGATTAAAAACATCCGTGGTTTAGGCTGGTATATCAGTGCCGAAGCCCAAGACTAACAAAAAGCGATAGAAAAAAGGCTCAAAAAAAATCCAGACAATGACCGCCAAATAGCCGCAAAAATGACCATGACTACCCCTACAAAAACCGCTCTTTCCTTGCAAAAATCGTTGCAAAAATCACTGCAAAAACAGTTGCTGGTTTGGATACTTGGCACGTTACTATCGATTGGCATTTTGGTACAGATTGCGGTATTTTGCTATACCTATCAAGAGTTTAATACCTCACAAGAAACCAATCTTAGCTATCTTGCTGAGCTGGTCAGCTCGCGCTCAACGGTGCGACCACCCCCGCATGAACTAAATCCCAATAGGCGCAACCTAGATAATAATCTTTTACCGCATGACTTACCACCGCCTAGACCACCTATACCAGCTATGATAGCTTCTGCCCCTAGCAGTAGCACGCCGACCACTGTTTTCTCGCCCAATGATGAAAGCAACGTCCTACAGTATCAAGGCGTTAAAGACGGTGTGCAAGTTGATATCTTCCCTGCCCGTTTTGGCAAAATTGACACCAATTTTATTGAGCCAATGGCTCACCCGCAATTGATTAATACCCCTATTGGTTTTAGTGAATTAACCCTCGATGGTGAAATCTGGAAAGTCTTTCGTAAAGACACCCCAAGGCGGGTGATTTTTGTGCGTCAACCTGTTGAATGGCAGAAAAAAATTGCCCTAAAATCGGCTTGGCAATCCATTATTCCGATTTTACTGACTACTCTGTTGCTGCTTGCACTATTGCCTTGGGTATTAAAGCGCGTATTGCGTCCTATCCAGTCATTAGCTAAGCAAATGGCAAAACGTCATGGTCAAGATCTCAGCTTGATCGAGCTACCCACTGACAGCCAACATCGCTCGATTCTGCCCAGCGAGCTCATGCCCTTGGTCATTGAAATCAATGCGTTGTTACAGCGGGTTGACACGCATATCCAAAACCAAAATCGCTTTATCGCCGATGCAGCGCATGAGCTACGCTCGCCATTGACCGCCATCTCGCTGCAAGTACAACAACTGCAAAAATACAGTCAAGATGCGGCGATGTATAGCGACCCTGCAAGGCAAGCCAAATTCAAACAAAACATTCATAAGCTCGCTGTCAGAGTGGAACACAATCAACATCTGGTGGAACAGCTACTTACCCTTGCCCGTATGGACGCCCAGCAATCACAGCTGACCGAGCGCACCAACCCGCCCACCGATTTAATTGCAGTGCTACGAGAAGCCATCAAACTGCTATTTCCGATTGCCGATAACAAAGACCAAACCCTGTCGGTTGACAATCATCTCGCCGCGTTGGGTACGTCAGCGACGCAGGTCAGTCTAGATGAAACCGCCTTGTTTATCCTCCTCAAAAATTTACTGCAAAATGCTATTTTATACACCCCAACCACAGGCAATATCGCTGTTGTCATTGACCAGATGGCTATCGAAGATCTAACGCAGACGTCAAGCAGCACCGATTCGACCCATGCCACCCAAGACACCCATGCCACCCATACCAACTTAACCAACCCATTGACCCCGATCCCTGTATTGGTGAACAACGCTAGCAACGCACTCAATC
This sequence comes from Moraxella sp. CTOTU49097, assembly GCF_032064105.1. NCBI lineage: Bacteria > Pseudomonadati > Pseudomonadota > Gammaproteobacteria > Moraxellales > Moraxellaceae > Moraxella > Moraxella sp. CTOTU49097. The sequence goes on from NZ_DAMBOA010000013.1 coordinate 35,652, forward strand.
ACGGCGCAAAACGACTCATCGTCCAAGTTGCCGATACCGGCATTGGCATTGATGCAGCCCATTATCAAGACGTCTTTCAACCCTTTTACCGCGTCCATCAAAATGCGTCAAGCACAGCCCTAGCCCTAGCACAAGGACAAGGACAAACAAGTAGTACACAAACCCATAGCGATACTGCCAAAAAATCTTTTTCCTCCAAAGACACAAGTACCCATTCAGGTTTGACGGTGATTGGCGGTACCGGCTTGGGTTTATCGATTGTTTATCAAATCTGCCAACAAGCCAATATCGATATTTATCTCAGTCCTACGCAACTGGTTGAGAATAACGCCCAAACCACTGCCACCACCCAAGGCTTAACCGTAACTTTGGTGTTTTAGCCTGCCTCAAAAACAACGTAATTTTGTCAAATCATCGCTACTTTTTTTAAATCATTGTTCAATCTAGTTTTCTCAAACGCATAATTGCGGTATAAAGTACAACAACTATGCTTGGGTAAAACGGAAGTCAACTTTACGATGTTTGATTTTATATTGAAAAAAAATAAAAAAAATGCGCTCGACTCAATGCATGACAAGCCATCAGGTGTGTTTAATAAACTGGTATTTTATAGCGGTTTATTCGCTGTATTGCTTGCGATTATTGAGACAGGGTTTGATTTTAAAGTTTGGTTGCATGGCGTGGCTTCGACGTTTTATTTAATCGTGCTTGGGCTTAACTTTATTGAATTATTGAGTCAATATGTGCAAAAAGGTATACGCTCAAAGCTTGTGCTAACGTTTGATTTGTCCATTGCTTTATTAGTTATTGCGCTATTGGTGACACATTTTTTTGCCGATAATAGTTCTTTTTTATACAAATTCTTGTTTGAAAAATCGCTGATAAAAATTGCGTTGTTGGTTTCTTTTATTCGTCAGTTATTGGTGATGGAGTTTAGCTTTAAGATAGTCGTTGCGCACCCTGCCCAGTTGTTTATTTTAAGTTTTTTATTGCTTATTTTGCTCGGCACGTTTTTGCTGATGATGCCAAATGCCACCTATGGTCATATTGCGTTTGTTGATGCTTTATTTACTGCCACGAGTGCGGTGTGTATTACAGGTCTAGCGGTAAAAGATACCGGCGCTTTTTTTACGCCATTGGGTCAAATCATTATCATGTGTTTGTTTCAATTGGGCGGCTTAGGGATTTTAACTTTTGCCACTTATTTTAGTTATTTTTTTCGAGGACGCATCAGTTACCAGACACAGCTACAGATTGGGCATGTGACCTCAGCCAATCGTATGAGTGATGTGCTAAAGACGCTCAAAGTAATTTTTGCGGTTACTTTTGCGGTGGAGTCTGTGGCAGCCATAGCGATTTATCTCAGTATGCTTGATGTCCCTATGAGTATCCATCGTCGCATCTTTTTTTCGGTTTTTCATGCCATCTCTGCATTTTGTAATGCAGGTTTTTCAACGATGAGTGATAGCTTATATGAGTTACAACTGCGCTTTAATTATCCGTTACAAATGGTTGTGGCGGTGACGTTTTTGTTTGGGGGGTTGGGGTTTGCGATAGTTGCCAATATCGTGGAATATTTGCGCCATCAGCTGATGCGCCTGCTGTTTCCTAACCGCTCACGATATGGTGCCAAGCCGTGGTTACTGAGTATCAATAGTCGCATTAGTCTAGTGACGACCTTGTCCTTGCTAGTGCTTGCCTTTGTCAGTGTGCTTGTATTTGAGTGGCATGGCACCTTAACTGAGCATACCAGTGTCATAGGCAAACTTGTGACAGGGTTTTTTGTGGCAGCTGCACCGCGCTCATCAGGAATCAACGTGGTAGACATGGCACAGCTAGCGCCACCGACCGTGATGCTTACCATTGCACTGATGTGGGTTGGGGCAGCCCCAAACTCTACAGGCGGTGGTATCAAAACCACGACTTTTGCCGTCGCTGTGCTCAATATTGTGTCACTGGCACGCGGCTATTCTCGTATCGAAATATTCCGTCGTGAAATTGCGGATATCTCAGTGAAGCGGGCATTTGCGATTATCTGTTTGTCAGTGATTATTATTGCGTTTGGTTGTACGTTAATACGCTGGGCAGAGCCCAACATGAGTATGACAGAAGTGTTATTTGAAAGTGTTTCTGCTTACACCACCACAGGGTTAAGCTTAGGCATTACCCCACATTTAAGTGCGTTTAGCAAATCCGTACTGATTGGGCTGATGTTTTGTGGACGGGTTGGGGCATTGACCATCTTAATTGCCTTATTAAATCGCCCAAGGCATCAAAGCTATCGCTATCCCAGCGAAGAGATTATTATCACCTAAAGATAAATTGATAAGGTATAGATATGAAATACATCATCGTCGGTCTAGGCAATTTTGGCTCATCACTTGCCACCAAACTCACCAGTCAAGGGCATGAGGTCATTGGTATTGATATCGACATGGATAAAGTTGAGCGCTACAAAGAATCCATTTCGCACACGATTTGTATCGATTCTACCAGTGAAAACGCCGTCTCGGGGTTACCCATTGCCCAGACAGATGTGGTTCTCATTACCATTGGCGAAGACCAAGGACAAAACGTGATGGTCACTGCCCTATTCAAAAATCTCAATGCCAAATACATCATTAGCCGAGCGATTAACCCACTGCATGAAAAAGTGCTACAAGCATTGGGGGTGGATGATATCATCCAACCTGAAAACGAAGCGGCAACGCACTGGGCAAAGAAACTCTCGCTCACTGGCTTAATTGATTCGTTTGAACTTGATAACGATTATAGTATCGTTCAAATACAGACACCGCCTACATTTTACGGTAAAACAGTTCACGCGCTTGATTTAATCAATCAATTTAATGTGATGCTGTTAACCACCATTTCATTTCACCAAAACCAATTTGGTTTTGGTCGAAATCAAACTAAATCCAAAATTGATGGCATTGTGCATCCAGATTTTGTCATTGAGCCTGATACGGTTTTAGTATTATTTGGGGAAACCAATGACTTAAGACGGCTGTTCAAGTATATGCACGCCTCCCAGAATTCATAACATTAGCACAATCCAAGCATTTAGTCGTTGTGGCTAATTTTTTGATTTTCACTAGGTTTCTTGTGTTTTAACAACGGCTTGTGACCTTGCAAGCTGTCAGACAAAATTTTCGGTCACAAAATGCTCACGTTTTGGTCACAAGCGTTTGGTCACGTTAGTTTTACTTAAATATTAAAAATAGATATCTTTTCAACTTAACAATCAAAATCAATTTTCTTAATCACATCAAGAGAAAAATGTATAAAATAATATATTTTTTAAAATCAATAACTTAATATAAAATTTAAGCCAAAAAAAACCTCAAATCAGGGGAGATTTGAGGCATAAAACTTTAAAAATTTCGTTTTTAGTTCCACTAAAATAAGTGGCGCAGCGGACGGGACTCGAACCCGCGACCCCCGGCGTGACAGGCCGGTATTCTAACCAACTGAACTACCACTGCACGGTAGCTGATAGCGATGATATAGGTTGGTGGGTCGTGACGGATTCGAACCGCCGACATTCTGCGTGTAAGGCAGACGCTCTACCAACTGAGCTAACGACCCTGATAGGCAATCTATAAGCCAATCAAGTTGCTTCAATATCATCGAAGTGACGCGTATTATATAGACTTGTCATGGATTGTCAACTAGTTATTTAAAGATTTTTTCGATATCTTTTTGCAAGCTTGGCATCGCTTTTTCAAATTGGCTTGTGTCACCTATCAAAGTCGGCATCATCACCTGCACAAACTCACTGGAAACTTGCGATTGTTTACTTAAAATGCGTTGTCCCATTGGGGTCTCATAAAATTGGTTGAGGGAATCGACCTCAGCTTGGGTATAGGTTTTTTTGGCAATTGCTTGATAAGCTTGTTGCAGTTGCTGTTTAGAGATGGGTTGGTCTAATTGCTGTCCCAAGACGGTGCTATATTTGACAAAGATATTTTTAAGTTGTTTTTGCGCATGACGGCTAAAAATGCCTGCGTTTTCATCCGTAGGTAATTCTTGGGGTAGCCCTTTCATCATATTGGCAGCCTGCTGACGTTGGGCAAGCATTTCATCAATCATTTTATCGATATGTAGCACTTTGATAAGCTTGTCAAGCGATGCATCCGTGGGTTGGGTTTGCAATTCATTGAGAGTTGCAATTGGCGTTTGAGCATTGACTGCATTGACTGGGTTGTTTTGAATGATTAATTCGGCGTAAGCAGGATGAACCAGCATAGTCATACCAGTCGAGGTTAATAAAGTTAGCAAGGCTAATTTTTTAGCATTTAATGAGCCTGATAGAATTAACGGTGTGTTGGTTTTTTTAGCGGGATATTGATGACGCATTCTTTTGCCTATTTGATATCACATTGGGAAATATTGTTACTTTGAAAACGCAATGCTTTACGCATCTGTGCGGCTTTTTGGCGACATTCTTGCAAACTATCTTTGATTTCAAGGGGTGGCACACGGGTGGGCTTGCCATGTTGATCTACCGCTACCATGGTGAAATAACAACTGTTGGTATGGCGTATTGTACGGTTTTGGATATTTTCTGCTTGCACTCGAATACCCACTTCCATCGAAGTTTTACCCACATAATTGACGCTTGCCAAAAAAGTGACTAACTCCCCTACATGAATCGGCTCACGAAAAATCACCTGATCCACCGATAGCGTCACCACGTAACCACCACTATAGCGACTGGCACAAGCATAAGCCACTTGGTCAAGCATCTTTAATAAATCGCCGCCATGCACATTGCCAGTGAAATTTGCCAAATCAGGCGTCATCAGCACAGACATGGTAAGTTCATTTTGTAAAGGGGCAACTTGCAAATTTTGGTTTGATTCAATGGCGTTGGGCACAATGACGATCCTTCTTAATTCATATAACAATTATCATAAAAAATTATTAATCTCGGCATCCTAGCTGTGAATTAACATAGCTTTAAATCAACGCAGCTTTTAATCAATGCTGTGAATCAACTTGACCCATAGAGTGATGCCTTAATCGCTAAACTAGCAAATTCGCCTTATCATCACAATAGCCAATCAGTAACTGGCTGATTACTAGCCACAATCTGGTTGAATAATAAAAAAATCCGAAGATTTTTTGATATAGTGCTTGACAGCCACGGTTAATTTGCTAAAATACGCACCACTTAAACGCTGTGATGATTTTTGCAGGTTTAACAAAAAATTCTACCGCTTATTCTCCAATAGCTCAGTCGGTAGAGCAATGGACTGTTAATCCATGTGTCCCTGGTTCGAGCCCAGGTTGGAGAGCCATATCAAAAAGACCTTTAACAACGCTTGTTAAAGGTCTTTTTTTATGTGGTATTTTTTATCTATCGTTATTGCTAGGGGTCATTTTGCATCATGAATTTTATTAATATTTTTTGCTAAAAAATGCTTGACTCATTTTTTAAATCTCAGTAATATACGCACCACTTGATTATCTGTTCTCCAATAGCTCAGTCGGTAGAGCAATGGACTGTTAATCCATGTGTCCCTGGTTCGAGCCCAGGTTGGAGAGCCAATCAAGCCAAATTCTGTTGTATATTTTGAACCCGTTCCCTTGTGAATGGGTTTTTTTATGAGCAAAGTTTAGCAATTTGCTGTTTACTACGCCTTTGTTTGCTACCCTATTATCTCACCTGCTAAAGTACTTAAGATACTATTGATAAGGTACTAGTTATGACGCTGTCGTTTTCCCCTACCCAATCTCAATTTTTGACCCTGCAACAAGCGATTAATAAAGACCGCATCACCCAGCTAGTAAGCGATCATCAGCAAGGTAAGCTGTCGTCAGATGATAAATCTTACTATGAAAGCTTAATCACCCAATTTATCGAGCTAATCAAGCTGCCTGATAGCGCGCATTTGGCCATGCAGCTTTTACCAGAATTCAAAATCACCGTGCCAGCCTTGCTTGATGGCATGGCTTATCGCGCCGTGGCTGATAAAAACCCAAAAGCGTGTGTGTTTGCGGCATATATGATTGACCAATCGCTGTTGCAGCGCAATATGACGCCCCTGTTCAATGTGATTATTGAATTCGGTACGCCTGAACTGTGGGTTGAATTGGTAAAAAAAGTGAATAATGCCCCTGCCGATCGCATCGTTGAGAAGGTTTATCAATGTGACAAATCAGTACAGACCTATTGGGAACAACAAATTTTGTAAAGAAATTTCGCTTGATTGTTGCATCGAGCGTTAAGCTAATCCAACATTTGGCTAAGATTTTTGTAGGAATTTTACGTTTGCCTTGCTTGTTTCTCGCCAATGAAATAATTACACTAGGTTAAAGATATCTAATTGCGCTAAATTTTCCGTCTAATTGATAAATTGGTTACATCTAGCTTGATTGCTAAAAATTGATCACACGCGAGGCATGCAAATGATTACTAAAGTCAAAAAAAATCAACAAGTCATGGTTCCTATCCATATCAAAATCACTGAAGAAATGCGGGATTTGTTGACCCAAGTCGCCAAAAATCATGGGTTTCCACGTATTCAAGGCTTGATTCGCTTATATATTCGCCGGGGACTTGATGCCGAGAATGTCGGCTACTCACTCGCCAAAGACAGCCGTTTTATCGAAAAGCTGAAGCGTCAAGGGGTGTCCGATGAGGTGATTTTTGAAGCGATTGAGGACACAGCCAATGAGCCAGAAGCCAAAGCAAACGGTACGGCAAAACCTTAAGCATTTATAGCCCCATAAAAAAACCCAAAACGCATATGTTTTGGGTTTTTTACGATTCATCAACGCTTTTATACGTTTATCTTTTCTAGGCTTATTCTTTCTACAATTATACAGTGGGATGATGCTCAATAGGTGGTAATGGCTGACCATTGAGCGCTGCGTCCAAGCGCTGTTTGTCTAGCGCATTTTCCCAACGTGACACCACAATCGTCGCACAGGCATTACCGGTTAAGTTGGTCAATGCACGGCACTCTGACATAAAGCGGTCAATCCCTAAGATAAGCGCCATCCCTTCGATTGGCACAGTTGGTACCACCGCCAAAGTAGCTGCCAAGGTAATAAAGCCAGCGCCCGTGATACCTGCCGCGCCTTTTGAGCTTAACATTGCGACCAATAATAACGTAATCTCTTGGGTCAACGTCAAATCAATATTACAGGCTTGCGCGATGAATAACGCTGCCATGGTCATATAGATGTTGGTACCATCTAAGTTAAATGAATACCCTGTTGGAATCACCAAACCGACCACTGATTTTTCGCAGCCTGCGCGTTCAAGTTTTTGCATCAAGGTCGGTAGTGCCGCTTCTGATGAACTGGTGCCTAACACCAATAGCAATTCATCTTTGATGTATTTAATCATCTTGATGATTGAAAAGCCGTTATAACGTGCCACAGCACCGAGTACCACCAGCACAAATAGCAATGAAGTGATATAAAAACAGGCTAGCAAAAAGGCTAAGTTGCCCAGTGAGTGCACGCCATACTTACCAATAGTAAATGCCATCGCACCAAACGCCCCAATCGGCGCAGCTTTCATCAAGATTTCAACCGCTTTAAACACAGGCGCAGATAACTCTTGAAAGAAGTTTAACACGGGACGAGCCCGATCACCCACAGATGCTAAGGAAACACCAAACAGCACTGAAACAAATAACACTTGCAGAATATTCCCTTCTGTCAGTGGACTTACCATGGTTTCCGGAATGATATTCATCAAAAAACCGGTAACGGTACTATCGTGCGCTTTACTAACATACTCAGAGACTTTAGCCGCATCTTTCCCTGTTGCCAGAGTAGCGGGGTCGATATTGAGACCCGCGCCAGGTTGCAGCACATTGGCAACCACAAGGCCGATAATTAATGCCAAGGTTGAAAAGGTAATGAAATACAGCATCGCTTTACCAGCAACACGACCGACTCGCTTCATATTGCTCATACCAGCAATACCCGTCACCACTGTCAAGAAAATAACGGGGGCGATAATCATTTTAACCAATTTAATAAATGCATCACCCAGTGGTTTCATTGCCTCACCCACGTCTGGGGCAAATACACCAAGCAAAATACCCAGTACAATGGCGATAATCACTTGTACATACAGAATTTGGTACCATTTACGGGGTTTGGGGGGTTCCACGAGTGTGGTGGTATCGATAGGTATCATGACAGATACACTCCTTTTATCTGATGAACCCTAAAACTGGGATAAGGTTACATTTGCGATAAAAATTGTGGAACAAATTTAGCCAAATAGTCGCACAACCTTTAGAATTTTATCAACAATCATTAGAAAATCTAATGGATTGCAGTGCTGCGTATATTAACAATGTGATAACGTATCAGCAAGGTAATTTTCAACATTATTGTTAAGCTGCAATGGATCACATGAAGGCACTGAAACAACCCGTTGTATCAATATTTTTAGACGCAGGATTGGTGGGTTTTTGAGTATTTTTCGCTTCAGTATTTGGCTTAACATCAGCGCATGGTATGAAGCCCAGGTGTTAAGCCAAGGTATTCAGTATAATTATCTAACTTTCTATTTAGCTTTCTTTCGCTAATATTTTTTGCATTAACGTAAAATAATGCTTGCATTGTTATTTCACTTGTATATAATAGCCACCACAATTTGGAAGCTTGGCAGAGCGGTTGAATGCACCGGTCTTGAAAACCGGCAAGGGTGCGAGCCCTTCGAGAGTTCGAATCTCTCAGCTTCCGCCATATTAAAAAAACCCCTGACTTAATTAAGTTTTGGGGTTTTTTATTGTCTAAGATTTATCCTTATGAATATCATTCTTTTACCGCAAAATACCTCATCGACCGCTATTATTGATGATAAAACGAGCGTTATGCACTTAAAACAGGTGCTTAAAGTGACACTGGGCGATACGGTGAAAGTCGGTATCAAAAATGGTCATTTAGGCACAGCGGTTGTCAGCAATATCCACGATTCAAGTATCGAATTATCGCAAATCCATTGTACTATTGCGCCACCTGCCAAACTGCCACTGACTGTTATTTTGGCAATTCCCCGCCCCAAGGTATTGCGTCGTCTATTTTTGGACATGACGGCGATGGGTGCCCAGCATATTATCTTGGTCAATAGTTACCGTAGTGAAAAAAGCTACTGGCAGACCCCTTTTTTAACTCAGCTCGATAACTATATCCATGAAGGCCTACAACAAGCCTGCGATACCGTAAGCCCGACCGTAAGCCTCAAAAAACGCTTAAAACCTTTTGTTGAAGATGAACTCCCTGCTTTAATCGCAGGTAAACAGGCGATTTTGGCACATCCTTATGCCAATGAGCAGTTTACCCAAGTGTGGGACAATGCCCTGCCACATGTGCTAGTGATTGGGGCGGAAGGGGGCTGGATCGATTATGAAGTCGAATTATTCAAAACCGCTGGCTGCCAAGTGGCGCATATTGGCAATCGCATCTTACGCACTGAGAATGCCGTGAGTGTGCTCTGCGGTCATGCACTGTTAACTAGCCAATAAAATAGCCCATAAGAACAGCGATACCTTGCCGTCAGATAACCTACTATCGCCAAAGTTAAGCGGATGCAGGTGTGAAAAAATCATTACAACATCATAACAATTTTGTCTTGGGATTGATTTTGCATAAGGGTGTATAATATTTCCTGCTTCATGTCATAACGATAAAATTAAATAATATTTCATAACTAAACAACATGACTAGATAATATAACGAGATAAAAAGGAAAGCTCATGAAAGCGAGTGAGATCTTAGATAACGCGACGTTTATGCCTTTTACTGCCCCACCTTGTTCGAATGGTCCTTACGAATTTTTTGACCGCGAATACTTTATCATCACCTACCGCACAGATCCCGAAAAACTGCGTGCTATCGTACCCGAGCCACTCCAAATCACTGATAACGCGCTGGTGAGTTACGAGTTTATCCGTATGCCCAACAGCACAGGTTTTGGCAACTATACCGAATCGGGACAAGTGATTGAAGTGATTGATGCCGAAGGTCGTCATGCCAATTATACCCATTGTATGTTTTTAGATGACTTTGGACCTACCGCGGGCGGGCGTGAGCTGTGGGGTTTTCCAAAAAAAATGGCGTCGCCTGTACTAACCGTTGACAACACCGACACTCTACTTGGTACCCTCGACTATGGTAGTGTGCGTGTGGCCACAGGTACTATGGCATATAAATATGATGAACTGGACAAAGCCACTGTCAAAGCCAATATGGAAAAAACACCCAATTATTTGTTAAAACTCATTCCCCATGTCGATGGCACGCCGCGTATTTGCGAGTTGGTGCGCTATTATTTGACCGATGTAGAAGTTAAAGCAGCCTATACAGGACCTGCTACCTTACAGTTATTTGACCATGTGATGGCACCCGTGTCAAAATTACCTGTGCTAGAAATCGTCAAAACCTCTCATATTATTGCTAATCTCACCCTTGCGTTGGGTGAAGTAGCAGTAGACTATATTGCCGATGCGCAAGCCCGTCCCGATAGTAACTTTCAATAATTAAAACCGTCATAATAAAACTACTTTGTCATAAAAAATTAAGGAGAAAAACATGGCTACCCAACTCACTACCGATTTAACCGGTAAAGTCGCACTCGTCACTGGCTCTGCAAGTGGTATCGGTCGCGATATCGCAGAAACCTATGCCAAAGCAGGCGCTGCGGTAGGTATTGCAGATATCAACCCAGATGCGGCGCAAGCAACCGTGGATGCAATCAAAGCTGCAGGCGGTAAAGCGGTTGCCATTGCCATGGATGTAACCAATGAAGACGCGGTAAATGCTGGCGTGGATAAGCTGGTACAAGAATTTGGGGATATTGATATTTTGGTATCCAATGCCGGTATCCAAATCATCAATCCCATCGACCAATTTAGCTACGCGGATTGGAAAAAAATGATTGCCATTCATCTAGACGGTGCTTTTTTGACTACCAAAGCAGCACTTAAATACATGTATCAAAATGATAAAGCAAGTACAGTCATTTATATGGGCTCAGTCCACTCGCATGAAGCATCAGCCCTAAAAGCACCGTACGTCTCCGCCAAACACGCGCTATTAGGTCTAGCCCGCGTATTGGCTAAAGAAGGTGCAGCCCACAACGTGCGCTCATATGTGGTATGCCCAGGCTTTGTCAAAACCCCACTGGTTGAAAAACAAATCCCAGAGCAAGCCAAAGAAAAAGGCATTTCTGAAGAAGAAGTGGTAAAAAATGTGATGCTGGGTCAAACCGTTGACGGTGAATTTACCACAACCGATGATATTGCTCAATTAACCTTATTCTTAACCGCTTTCCCAACCAATGCGATGACCGGTCAATCATTTATCGCAAGTCACGGCTGGTTTATGAAATAGCTGACTATTCGCTTATAAAACTAAAGTACAAAAATAAACTACAAAACTGACTGATAAAAAAGGACTAGCTTGGCTAGTCCTTTTTATTTTTGCATTTGTGATTTATAGTATATTCATCACTGCACCGCACAAACAAACTTTAGCAATAGTGGTGGGTGGTATCGCATACGCCTTTACATAAGCAGTTTAAAAAACGGTTTTTCCAGGTTCCACGAATAGGTCATCCTCCCCCAGCCTGACTATTCGTGGTTTTTTATGCCTTCAGTTTTTATTTTTTCTTATTCAAACCTTTATTTTTGTTTATGGATTTTGCTAATTTTAATAACTTATCATTTGGTGAATAAATTTCTGATAAAACATATTCCATTAGGTCGTAAGCATTGAAAATATCATCTAATGTTAATTCACTACTATCCTCATGACTGCCACTATTACCTATCCATTTTAGTGCTGTTAAGATGTCTTCAAGTTTTCCAAGCTTTGGTTTCTTATTTTTAGCTTCTTTGATTCTATTATGCAGACTTATTCTTGTACGTTTTCCTTTTATAATTTTTGTTTTTGGAATTTTCAAAGTCGATAATATTTCAATAGCAATTCTTACTTTATTAGAAGCAGAGCTGGGTGAAATAAAGGTTAAACGAAATGCTTCATTGAGCATATTACTAACTTCTACTGGGCAATTTTCTGGAATAGGAAAAAAACTTAAACTTGGGGTGAAAAATTGAGCTTTATAAAAATTAGTAAATACCTGTCTGACAAAACCGTCTTCATCTTCTTCATAGTCCCAATCACATATACCTATACCACTACATGTTACAACTTGAGAGCAGCTTGGCTTCACGCATTTTAGGATACAAGAAAAGACATACGTTTCAACTCCTGACAACCACTCAGGTTCAAAATCGGGATGTTGTTGCATCAATTTGCTTTGATTAGTTTCTTCTACGAGAAACCTATTTTTATCACCTTTCAGTGTCTGATTGTGACAACTTGGACAAGATAAAATGAAGCTATCAATATGTTTAAATTCATTTAGAAATTGGCTTGCCTTCAAAATGATTATCCTTTGAATTTAATTAAATCGTTTTAACCCTAAAGCAGTATATTATTTTTACCTAACAGACAGAATAATAGCCAAAATATAGTCAATCCTAAATTATATTAAGCAACGTTTGCCATGATCTTATCCAAGGGTGACGGGCGTTATGGTTCGACGGTCTCACCACGAACGACCCTGTTCAATATAATTGAGTTTTCACTATATATAAATGGTTAATTCATAAGTTACAGATCGTCAATGAACTTTCGACCATCACTCGCCACAGGTTCATGGTCAATTTTTCGAATCTCTGATTTTATAAGCTGTTCATTGTTATCAGCGATACATTGCATGATCATGGCAAGTTGTTGCTTGGTCGCATCTTGATATTTTTCTGCTAAGATTTGCCCGACGTGACCCGCGGTTTGGGCAGATTTTGGGTTGGCAAGCCAGTGAGCCAGTTGCTGCGTTAATTCATCACTACCATTGACTTGCGCCAATGCACCGGCTTGTTTTAACTGATCCACAATCAGTTGGCAAGATTGGGTATATTGCCCCATAA
>NZ_DAMBOA010000014.1:0-46072 GCF_032064105.1 Moraxella sp. CTOTU49097
AATGAGGCAATCATGTTAACACTCACTTTTTTGGGCACATCAGCAGGGATACCCACCCAACACCGCAACGTCACCGCGCTTGCTGTATCACTCATCAATCCTTATAGCAAAGCAAAAAATGTCCCTTGGATATTGGTGGACTGTGGGGAAGCCACGCAGCATCAATTACTCAAAACCCCATTGTCCGTGATGCAGCTAGAATTGATTTGTATCACCCATGTGCATGGCGACCACTGTTATGGCTTGCCAGGTTTACTGGCAAGTATGGCGATGAGTGGTCGCAAACACCCATTAACCGTCATCGCCCCGCAAGCCATTGCTGATTATCTTGCCGCCGTGCAAGCCACGACAGCGCTGATGATAAGTTTTGACATTAATTTTATCGCCATTGAAAATAGAGTGCAGGGGGATAGTTACCCACCCATCATGCTGGATTTGACAGACGACCATCAGCTACAAATTGACGTGATTGCGCTATCACACCGTATCCCTAGCCATGCCTTTAAATTCACCCAGCGACTATCCAAAAAAACCTTATTGACCCAAAAACTCACCGAGCTTAACGTGGTAGATAAACGGCTATGGGGCAAACTTAAATACGGTATTGACGTCAATCTAGATGATAACACCTTGCTAAAATCCGCGGATTTTGTCACCACCACGCTGCATAAAACTGTGCTGATAGTCGCAGGCGACAATGACTCACCTGAGCTATTAGCCGATGCCATATCAGATACCGATGTGCTAGTACACGAGGCGACCTATACCCAAGCAATCGCTGAAAAACGAAAAGTAGCCCCTAACTATTTTGACCCCATGCATTCAACCGCCAAGCAAGTAGCTGAGTTTGGGCAGTTGTCACAGTTAAAAAACCTAATTTTGACCCATTTTAGCGCGCGTTTTCAACCTTTTGATAAACCTAGCAGTAAAACTTTGAATATGTCACATATTCGGGCAGAAGTGGCTGCCAATTATCAAGGTAATTTTTGGCTTGCGCAAGATTTTGATGAATTTGAAATCGACAATGGCAAGGTTAAAAAACGAAATACGCAAATAAACTAATCCTCAGAAAGCTATCTTGTTAAAAGAAAATTTTGTAAAATTTTTTATTGATAACTTTTTTTTATACGCACCAGTCAAATTTACTTGTTATTCCGCCTAGAATTGTTTTGCATAATTAATTATATTTATGGTAATTTAATTATCATTTTTTTAATTTATAACTGTCTAAGCTAATCGTCAGTTGTGGGTTAAAAATCCCACCGAACCGCTTGAGGAGAGTGTATGCAAATTGGTGTACCAAAAGAAACTGCATTATATGAAAATCGGATTGCGATTACCCCCGATACCATTAAAAAGTTCATCAAGTTGGGTCACAGTATTGTGGTCGAACGCGATGCAGGTAAAGGTTCGTTTATTACCAATGATGCGTTGGAACAAGCAGGGGCACAAATTGTTGAGGATGCGATCTCAACAAGTGATGTGGTGCTCACGGTCAATAGCTTGCCGATTGAAAAAATCAACCAGCTAAAACAAGAAGCGATTGTCATCGGCATGATGAATCCGTATCGCAATGCCAATTTGCAGGACTATGCCAATCGCCACGCCAAAGTATATGCCATGGAGCTATTGCCCCGAACTTTGTCGCGGGCACAGAACATGGACGTGCTGTCATCTCAAGCTAACTTGGCAGGTTATAAAGCGGTGATTTTGGCTGCCAACCAGTTTGGTCGTCCTTTCCCCATGTTTATGACATCGGCAGGTACGGTGAAACCTGCGCGTATTGTCATCCTAGGCGTGGGCGTTGCGGGTCTGCAAGCGATTGCCACCGCGCGTCGTTTGGGTGCCGTTGTAGAAGCCAGTGACTTACGTCCCACCGTGCGTGATCAAGTGGAGTCAGTCGGTGGTAAATGGCTCGATGTCCCCATGAGTGACGAGGAAAAAGCCAAAGCCAAAGACACAGGCGGCTATGCCTGGACACCGTCTGAGCAATATATCAAAGACCAAGCCGCGGTTGTCGATAAAGCGGTCAGCCAAGCAGATATCGTGATTACCACGGCTCAAATTCCGGGTCGCAATGCCCCGCGTTTGATACACCAAGCTACCATCGATAAAATGAAATCTGGCTCAATTTTACTGGATATGGCAGTGGAAACAGGCGGTAACGTAGAAGGCTCAGTGGTCGGACAAAATATCATCACCCCAAACGGTGTCACTATCATGGGTGTGCCCAATATTCCATCAACCTTGGCGGCGCAGTCATCGGCATTGTATGCCAATAATTTATATAACTTTTTTGCAACCTTGATGGATGACAATAAAGTGTTTGCGCTCAATCCAGAAGATGAAATCCAAAAAGCCTTGCTGGTTACTAGCCAAGGTCAAGTATTGTTAGCCAGTCGCTAACCTAATTTTCATTTAATTTTACCTATCGAGGTTAGGAGGTTTTATGTTATTGACCCTATTAGCGTCTGCGACATCTGCCACCCCATTTGTGGCAATCTTTAGTATCTTTGTTTTGGCTATTTTTGTGGGTTATTACGTGGTTTGGGGGGTAACGCCTGCACTGCATACCCCACTCATGGCAGTGACCAATGCATTATCCAGTATTGTCATCGTCGGTGCTATGCTGCAGACCGTCAGCATCGATGGCGATATGTTTACCCCAACAAGTCTTTTGGGGGCGTTTGCGGTATTTTTAGCCAGCATCAATATTTTTGGTGGTTTTTCGGTGACGGAACGTATGCTAGCGATGTTTAAATCAAAAGATAAAAAAGCCAAAGCTGAGCCAAACAAAGAAGGAAATGCTTGATGAATGAGAATTTGAATTGGGTCGCCCAACATGCTGATTGGTTTTATTTGATTGGTGCGGTGCTATTTATTTTAACCTTACGGGGTTTATCAAGCCCAAAAACAGCCATCCGTGGTAACCGATTCGGTATGATAGGTATGGCGATTGCCATTATCACTACCTTTTTCTTGGCACCCAGTCCGGTATTTGTCTTAATTGTTGGCGCGATGGTGCTAGGCGCTGTGGTCGGCACTTGGAAAGCACGTACTGTTGCCATGACGCAAATGCCAGAAACCGTGGCTTTGATGCACTCTTTAGTGGGTCTATCGGCAGTTGCCATTGCACTAGCGAGCGTGTTGCATACAGGCGTCGAGCATAGCACCATCGCGCGGTTTGAGTTGTTTGTGGGCTGTTTTATTGGTGCAATTACCTTCTCAGCGTCAATGTTTGCTTTTGGTAAATTGGCGGCAAAAAGCTGGGCAAAGACGCTTAAAGGCACTTGGGTAAAACCTGTCCAAGCGTTATTGTTCATCGCGATGTTAGCATTTGGTATTATGTATTTTACCACCCAATCCATGCCAGCGTTTTATGCCATGACCATTCTGGCTATTATTTTTGGCTGGATGTGGATTGCGCCGATTGGTGGCGGTGATATGCCTGTGGTGGTATCGCTACTCAACTCATTCTCTGGGTGGGCAGCAGCCGGTATCGGTTTTACCCTTGGCAATTCAATGCTGATTATCGCAGGGTCGCTGGTGGGTTCATCTGGGGCGATTTTGTCCTACATTATGTGTAAAGCCATGAACCGTTCACTGCTCAACGTATTGTTTGGCGGTATGTCAAGCAGCTCAGCCGCCGCGACAGAAGAAGATACGGGACCCAAAACTTACCGTACAGGCTCACCTGAAGATGCCGCCTTTATGATGGAAAACTCTAGCAGTGTCGTCATTGTGCCAGGGTATGGTATGGCGCAAGGCCGTGCCCAAAATGCGGTAAAAGAGCTTTATGAAATGCTTAAAGAAGAAGGCGTGGACGTACGTTTTGCGATTCACCCTGTGGCAGGTCGTATGCCAGGTCATATGAACGTACTATTGGCTGAAGCAGATGTGCCGTATGAAGACATTCTAGAAATGGATGAAATCAACTCGGATTTTGCGGGTACAGACGTTGTGCTGATTATCGGTGCCAATGACGTGGTCAACCCAGCGGCAAAAGACGATCCAAACTCACCGATCTTTGGTATGCCAATTCTTGAAGCAAACAAAGCGCAAACCGTGATGGTCATCAAACGCTCGATGAGTGCCGGCTACGCAGGTCTTGACAATAGCTTATTCTACATGGACAAAACCATGATGATCTTTGGCGATGCCAAAAAAGTGGTAGAAGACATGATTCGTCATATCAATGGCACAGGTCACTAAGTTTTTCTAACTTCAATCAACCCTGACTAATCAGTTTAGTCAGGGTTTTTTATTTGCTATAATCAGGCGGATATCACAAGGAAAATTCATGAATTTATTACTTCGTTATCTTATCTTATGTTTGATGCTAAAATCCGATAAAGCAAAGTCATCTAAACCAAGCTATAGCGATGCGATCGTCCGCCATTATCGGATTTTGCCACATGATATGGGGTTTCGTCACCATGTGCCTAATTATCGCTACTTAAGCTTTATTGAGCTCAATATCCAACAGTGGTTAATGCAGCAACGCCCAACGGACAAGCTAGGTTGGGTGATTGCATCGCAACAATTAACTTACATCAAAGAAAGCTTTTTGTTTGATAAATTGACGCTTCGCAGTCAATTATTGGCTTGGGATAAAAAATACCTGTATTTTCGCCACGAGTTTTGGGTGAAAAATGACTTAAATGTGGTGGCATTGACCAAAATTGTATTGATGCTAGATGGGCAAGTGCAACCGACCAGCGTCATTGTACAGCAAGATGAACAAACTCATCCTGTCATCAAAACCTGGCAAGACAATCTTAACGAAATCAAAAAACTCACCGCCATCAAGTAACTGGAGAAAAAATATGTCCCTCAAATGGAACGACACGTTGGAAATTGCCATTCAACTTTCTGAAAAATACCCTAATGAAGACGTACAATATATTCGTTTTACCGATTTGCATCGGTATGTGACACAGTTAGAAGAATTTAGCGATGACCCAACCAAATCGACCGAAAAGCAACTAGAAGCGATTCAAATGGCTTGGCTAGACGAACTAGATTAAGCTGAATGCTAGATTCTTCTTCATGCTAGCATGCTAGATTGTTAAATGAGCAGCAGCCAAATTAATTTACCCATGAAAAATGACCCGCGTTTGCTTAACGCGTCAGCCAAAAAATAACGGTTTTTGACATCATTTGACTTGGGTAAATAACCATTTGGCTTGGTTAAATAATCATTTGCCAGCCCAACAAAGATTGCTAGCCCAGCAAAATTAGCCGTATCGCTGGGTTATTAGCATGCAGTATTTGGGTTAACAGTATTTAGTTTAACAATAAGTTTTGTAATATTTGCTCATAAATTGCGGCAAGTTTGCCCAAGTCTTCAACTTCTACACACTCATCAATCTGGTGGATGGTGGCATTACGCACGCCAAGCTCAACCACTTCAGGCGACCTATTTTCAACATTCAAGGTTGCGATAAAACGACCATCTGAGGTGCCGCCTGTGGTTGAAAGCTCTGTATCTGTCCCCGTCACGGCTTTAATCGCGGATTGACAGGCGCCGACGAGTTTGCCTTGCGGCGTCAAAAATGGGTTGCCCGATAATTTCCAATTGATGTGATAACTGGCTGCACCGTCTTGAAAATGCTTGTCAAAAATCGCATGGGTGGTCGCTTTAAGTTTCTCATCGTTGGTCTCAGTTGAAAAACGAAAATTAAACTCGGCGCTTAAAGTTGCAGGAATCACATTGTTAGCCCCAGTGCCTGCATGAAGGTTTGAGATTTGCAGGGTGGTCGCGGGAAAATACGCATTGCCATTGTCCCAAGTTTGGCTACAAAGCTCGGATAAGGCTGGCAAAGCGTAATGAATGGGGTTTACTGCCAAATGCGGGTAGGCAACATGGCCTTGTTTGCCTGTCACAGTCAAAACGGCGCCAAGCGAGCCACGGCGACCATTTTTGATGATATCGCCCAAGGTGTGAGTACTAGAGGGTTCGCCAATCAAGCAATAAGTTATTGGCTGGTTGCGCGATTGCAATGTTTCCACCACTTTGACTGTACCGTTGACCGAAGGACCTTCTTCATCAGCGGTGATTAGAAAGGCAATTGAACCGTGATGATTGGGGTGCTTGGCGACAAAGTTTTCAACAGCGACAGTAAATGCCGCAATCGCTGTTTTCATGTCTGCAGCACCACGCCCATACAGTATGCCATCTTTGATAGTAGGTTCAAATGGCGGATAAGTCCATTGGCTGACATCGCCCGTGGGCACGACATCGGTATGTCCTGCAAAACATAATACGGGCGCCTGTGCCTGCCCACGACCTTGACGGATTGCCCATAAATTTTTGACTTCTGCTTCGCGTCCTGTTGCGCCTTTTTCACCAAAGTATAAAAACTCACAATCAAAGCCGAGGTGGTTAAGCCGCTCAGCCAGTATATTTTGGCAGTCAAGGTCAGTTGGCGTCACTGATGGCTCGCGCATCAGCTGTAAACTTAGTGCTAAGGTTTGCGCTTGAAGGTGGTCTAAATCAGTGGCGTTACTGGCATAATCAGTCATCGTCGTTTCCTCAAAATCTCTCAAAAAGCTCGCTTATTTGCGCTGCATATTAGCATAAATTAGCGCCTTAGCGGGTCGCATTGTTCGCAATCGCTCAGGATTTTGGCTACAATACGCTTTTTTTCTCGCTATGCTTTTTTCTTATTGTGCTTTTTTGTGTTTTTTGCGAATGTTACTGGGGACGTGTGATACCGATGAATATCTCTACTTTTTTAATGGGCATGAGCGTGTGCTTTTCGTTAATTTTGGCGATTGGGGCGCAGAATGCATTTGTGCTTAAACAAGGGCTAAAACAACAATTTGTGTTTATCGTGTGTTTGATTTGCGCGTTATCCGATGCGGTGTTGATTACGGGTGGCGTGTTTGGTTTTGGCAAGCTGATTTCGCAATTTCCGCTCATTATCTCCATTGCCAAGTACGCAGGGGCGTTGTTTTTAATTGTGTATGGTGCCCGAAGTTTTATTGCGGCTTATCAATCAGACCAATCGCTCGTGGCGCAGGGTGAAGAGGTGGGTAATTTAAAACAAGTGATTGCCATGTGCTTGGCGTTTACTTGGCTCAATCCCCATGTGTATTTAGATACAGTGATTTTGCTTGGGACGATTGCGTCACAGGTTACCGATAAACTGGCGTTTGCGTTGGGCGCAATTTTATCTTCGTTTATCTTCTTTTTTAGTTTGGGTTATGGTGCGCGTGTGCTGCAGCCGCTATTTGCCAAACCACTGTCTTGGAAAATTCTTGATATTCTCATCGGGATTGTGATGTGGGGGATTGCGGCAAGTTTATTACTGGCTAATTAGCCCATCTTTTCTCATCCAAGTGGCAATGGAGAAGCGTTCACGATGGGTAATTGCGACTTGATGGACTAAGTTACTATTAAAAATCACCAATCTGTTACCTTGGGGCTGTAATTGTTGTTGTCTGTCATGCTGGTCGATGACGACAATTTCACCGCCATCGTGCGCGCCCCAACCTTCATTGAGATAAAAAACTGCCGATAACACACGTTCATCACGCCCTTGCGGGTTGTCTGAATGCCACTGATAACCAAACCCTGCAGGGTAGCGGGCATAATGGGCTTCACTACGGCGAATGCCGGTGTATAAGGTTTGATTAAAAAATTGCGCCAGCTCATTAATCGCTTGTAGATACTGCATACCAATCGGGCAGTGCTCATCAATCCAGCGGGTGCTATCTCCGCGAATGCTAGTGATTCGCTCACCCTGCGTCAAATTGGCGGCTTGGTAATCAATCAGGCCACTCTCTTTTTGTAACGCCTGAAAAAAATTGACGTCAAAACAGTCATCTAGCATGATAAATCCGTCATCAACCAGACCGTCAAGCTGTGCGTCATTTATTTTTTCAAACCAGTTGGGCAGGATAAAATTCAACTCTGGCATATGCGCTGTGTTTCCTCCAGCATTGTTTAAACATTTAACTGGGCAATTTTTAGCAAAAACTTCTAGCAAAAACTTCGCCAATTTTTGATAGCTATGCTACCATACCTGCTAATTTGTTTACGAAAAATTTATTATGAATTATCAACACAGCTACCACGCAGGCAACTTCGCTGATGTGGTAAAACACGTTTTATTACTCCAATTACTTGAGATGATGAGCGCCAAGCCAAAACCTTATTATATTTTGGATGCGTATGGTGGTCGCGGTTTGTATTCACTTGCTAGCGATGAGGCGAAAAAAACTGGTGAAGCCATCCATGGCATTACCAAACTGCTAGCGCAAGACAATAGCCAAGCGCCACAGGCGGTGCAAACTTATCTACAAGATATTGGCTACGCCAAAAAATTCTATGATAAGCATGTGTATCCAGGTTCGCCTTGGTTTATTGCCCATCACATCGAAAAACAACAAGACGCTCACCCAGAGATTAACAATCGCGCTGAAGCGTTTGAATGGAAAGCAAGCGAGTTTGATGCGCTCAACTACCAACTGCACCAATTGCCCATTGGCGTGCAACATCGCAACGCCTATGAAGGGATTTTGGCGGTGCTACCACCGCAAGAAAAACGCGGGTTGATTCTAATCGATCCTCCCTTTGAACAGGAACACCGTGATTTTAGCGCATTGGTAGATTTGTTGGTTAAAGCGCATAAAAAATGGTCAACCGGGGTGTTGGCTCTTTGGTACCCCATCAAAAACAACGATGCGGTTGAGCTGTTTTATAAAAAAATGAAACGTACTGAAATCCGCCGTCAGTTGGTGCTTGAGCTGAATATTTTCCCACCCGATTTGCCGATGGGTTTAAATGGGACGGGCATGTTGGTGATTAACCCACCGTGGCAATTTGATGCTAAAGCCGAAGAGATTTTGCAATATCTACAGCCAATTTTGCAGCATCCTGAAAGCCCACAAATGAGCGTGGAGCAGCGCACCAAAGTACAATGGTTGGTTGGCGAATAATTTCACACTTGGCGGGTTAAGTAGTCATCAAACCCGCCAAATTTCGCAATTTGTTACCGAGCTCGATGCACCTAGCAACAGACGATTTATTACAGACGACCTGCAAGAGACAACCTGCAAGGATAATCAATGAATAACGATAATAACCAACCAACCCTTATCAAGACGCCCATCGACGCATTACAACAGCCGCAACAGCACACTAAAGATATCAATCCAATTCAGCTTGAGCATCAGCGAAACCGTGAATTGGCAGAAACTGATGACTATGATGGGCTCACCTTTGAAGTCATTGAAAATGCGCGTGTCGCTGATAAAACGATTGCGCAAAAAGGCGTTTATTTAATTCCCAATTCATTTACGCTATTGTCGCTGCTTGCGGCATTTTATTCGATTACCCAAAGCGCGTTGGGGGAAGGGCATTATATGCGTGCCTGTGTGGCGATTTTTATCTCGGCATTGCTAGATGGGTTAGATGGTCGGGCGGCAAGGCTGTTCAATGCACAAAGTCCCTTTGGCGAGCAGCTAGACTCGCTAGCCGACTGTATC
The DNA here is from genome assembly GCF_032064105.1 of Moraxella sp. CTOTU49097. Taxonomy (NCBI): domain Bacteria; kingdom Pseudomonadati; phylum Pseudomonadota; class Gammaproteobacteria; order Moraxellales; family Moraxellaceae; genus Moraxella; species Moraxella sp. CTOTU49097. Next base: position 9,496 of record NZ_DAMBOA010000014.1, read on the forward strand.
GCGTTTGGACTGGCGCCTGCGTTATTGATTTATCATTATGCGTTAGAGCCATTGGGGCGTATAGGTATCGCTTGCGCCTTTGTGTATGCTGCCTGTGCCGCGCTGAGACTGGCGCGTTTTAATGTACAAATTGGTGTCGTTGATAAAAAATACTTTGTCGGGGTAGCAAGTCCGTTAGCCGCTATTTTAGTCACGACGTTTGTGATGGTCCATATGGATTGGCAAGTTGAATTGCCGGCGACCAGTCCCGCTTTTCAAATCTTGGCAGCCATTTGGGTGGTCATTGCCGGCTTTTTGATGGTAAGTAATTTAAAATACTATAGCTTTAAAGAGTTTGATAAAAAGCGTGTCCCGTTTGTGGCATTGATTTTGATTGTGTTTGCGCTCGGTATCGTGCTGTATAATATTCCTGCAGGATTGCTCGCGATTAGCGTGATTTACGCCTTATCGGGCCCAGTAACTGCGGTTTGGAGCAAGCTTAAACGCGAACCTGTTTAGCGCTACTTTAGGTTTTTTTGTTTCAGTAGCAAATTTTTTTAGAAACGGATGTTCAAATAGTATAAAAACTGGCATGATGAGTCTATCGCTTTCATGCCCGTTTTTTTTGGGTAACATGATGCGTTGTTCAAGGATATGAACCATTAATTTCCTCATAAGGAGTATGAGATGCACCGTCAGTCTGATTTAATCCACCCTGCTTTTAGCCTAACCAAAATTTTTATCTCGGTGTGGCTGGCTTCAACTTTAGCCGCTTGTGGTAGCGACAATGATTCTGCTACAACGCCACCTACCAAAACAGGCGTTGCCTCACTGCCCACAGGTAATTTAATCAAAGATCCATTAACGACCAAAAATCTCACCGCCAGCGCCTTAACCCAGTTATTTAATACCACAGACCCCGATTTTAGCAAAGTTGCAGCCACGCCCAAGTGCGGTGTACGTGTTGAATACATGCAATATGATACCGTTGATGTCAAAGGTAATAAGACCGATGCGACAGGTGCTGTGTTTATTCCAACAGGCACAGATGCAAGCTGTAGTGGCAATCGACCCATTGTACTCAATGCCCACGGTACGGCAACGACCAAAGCCTATAATTTTGCAGAAGTCGGTAATGCCAATAATGAAGCAGGTCCAGCCGCGACATTGTTAGCGGCTTTGTTTGCAGGGCAAGGCTATGTGGTTATCTCACCCAATTATGCAGGGTATGACAAATCAAGCCTAGCTTATCATCCGTACCTCAATGCCCAGCAGCAGTCACACGAAATGGCAGATGCGTTAAAAGCAGGCAGGGAAGTGGTACGCCGCACCGGCAGTGCAACCAATGTCGCTGACAATGGTAAATTGTTTATCACAGGTTATTCTCAAGGTGGCTATGTCACCATGGCAACCACACGCTATCTTGAAACGCTCAAAGAACCTGTGACAGCCGCGCTACCAATTTCTGGACCCTATGCCATGGAAGCCTTTGGTGATGTGGTATTTGGTGGCAAAGTCATGCTCGGTGCGACGTTTTTTGCCCCGCTGATGGCTCGCAACTATCAAGAGCAGTATGGCAATATTTATGCCAAACCCAGTGACATGTTTGCGCCAGCCAATGCTGATGAGATCGCCTCGCTACTGCCTAGCACCAGTATGACTGATATGCAGCTCATTTTAAGTGGCAAATTGCCTGCCTCAGCGATGTTTCAAAAAGCCCCAACGGGCAATGCAATGCTCGATGCGTTATCACCGTCTGACCCAGCATTTAGCTTTGGCTTTGACACGACGCATTATTTAGTAAAAAATGACTACCGATTAGGGTACTTGGCAGATGCCCAAAAAAATGTCGATTGGGCAGTGCCTTATTTACAAGGTTATACCAACTATAGCCCAGTGCCTGCCACACTGCCTGAACATCCCCTACGTAAAGCGTTAAAAGCCAATGACTTACGCGGCTATTTACCCACAATGCCTGTTATTATGTGTGGTGGTAACCAAGATCCGATGGTTTTCTTTGACGTCAATAGTAGCTTGATGAAAACGCTATGGGACACAGATACTAATAAAACTAGCGCGACCAAGTTAGGTATTATTGATATTGATATCACCAATCGTGCCACGCGTCAAAAACCGGTTTATCAAACGTTAGGTTTTGATACCGTCAACAATAATAGCATCCAGTCTCAATCAGAAAAAATGCAGGCAGGATTTGCTAGGAAAGTGCAAAATATTGCAGCGAATGCTGCCGCCAACGGGGGCAATCCATCACAAGCCGTTGCTATGCAATATCATGGTTTAGTCACGCCGTATTGTATGGGTGTGGCACAGACATTGTTTAGCCAGTTCTAAGTTTAGTCAGTTCTAAATTTGCGATAGCCTGAAACTATAGCCAATTAACCAACACGCACTTAACTGATACCCATTTAACAAAGCCTGTTTATCAACAGGCTTTGTCATTAGACAGTTTATTTTATAGATTATTACAATAGTTGATTAAGATAGCTGGTAAAGTTTGGGCAGTTTACTATGGGGGTAAAATAACACCGGTCAAAGCATGATATTTTGATATTACCGTCGACATTTGGCGGTGAGTTAACTGCTAAATCATGCGTTTTATGCTATAATTATTCCTTTTACTATCCTAAAAATATTACGTCATCTGTGTTACTTTTCTAAAGGTTTTGATTGGGGTTTTTTGCAAATTTTGGTCAAAATTGCGCGTCGCCTTTACATTGCGCAGCGCTTTTAAGTTAGCCATCGCGTTGAAAAGTAAAATAAATAAGATGACTCATATATAAGTAGCTTGATAAAAGGAGGGTGCATGTCCACCGATTCCGTTAGCCCCATTGGCATCGTCGATGAATTAAAACAATCTTATCTCGACTATGCCATGAGCGTAATTGTCTCCCGTGCTTTACCTGATGTGCGTGATGGGCTCAAACCTGTTCATCGCCGTGTGTTATACGCGATGCATGAATTATCGAACGACTTTAACAAACCTTACAAAAAATCGGCGCGTGTGGTCGGTGATGTTATCGGTAAATATCACCCGCATGGCGATACGGCAGTTTATGACGCGATTGTACGTTTGGCGCAGCCTTTCTCAATGCGCTATATGCTTATCGATGGCCAAGGTAATTTTGGCTCAGTGGATGATGACCCTGCCGCAGCGATGCGTTATACCGAAGTGCGCATGCAAAAACTTACCCACCAAATGCTGGGTGATTTGGATAAAGATACCGTGGATTGGGAGCCAAACTATGATGGCTCGGAGCAAATGCCAAGCGTCATGCCAGCGCGTATTCCAAATTTGCTGGTCAATGGTGCCACAGGGATTGCGGTGGGTATGGCGACCAATATGGCGCCACATAATCTGACGGAAGTGATTAATGCGTGTTTGGCCTATGCCGATGACCCGCACATCTCTGGTGAAATGCTCATGCAGTACATCACCGGTCCTGATTTCCCAACAGGCGGTATTATTTATGGTCGCTCAGGCATTGTCGATGCTTATCGCACCGGTAAAGGTCGCCTGCATTTGCGCGGTAAATATCACATCGAACCGATGAGTGAAACGGGCGCCAATAAAGAGCGTGAACGTATTGTATTTACCGAGATTCCATACCAAACCAATAAAGCAAAACTGATTGAAAAAATCGCAGAATTGGTACGCGATAAAAAACTTGAAGGCATTAGCGAGATTCGTGATGAGTCAGATAAAGACGGCATGCGTATCGCCATTGACTTAAGACGCGGTGAAAACGCGGAAGTCATCGTTAACAATCTATTTATCCAAACGCCTTTGGAATCAAGTTTTAGTATCAACATGGTTGCCTTAGATGAAGGTCAACCTAAAATCATGACATTGCGTGATTTAATTGCCGCCTTTGTACGTCACCGCCAAGAAGTTGTGACTCGCCGTACTATTTTTGAACTCAAAAAAGCGCAGGCGCGTGGTCATTTACTCGAAGGACTTACCATTGCCCTTGCCAACATTGATCGCATTATTGACACTATCAAGGCATCGGCAAACCGCCAAGAAGCCCGCGATAACTTACTGACCAATACTTGGCAGTCAGGTGGCGTGATTGCCATGTTAGAGGCAGCAGGCAGTCATTCGATTCGCCCTGATGTGATTGAAGGCGAAGACCTAAACGCCCCATATGGACTGATTGATGACAACCAAAATTATCGTCTATCGCCCGACCAAGTCAATGCTATTTTGGATATGCAGCTGCACCGTTTAACAGGGCTAGAGCAAGACAAGCTACAGCAAGAATTCAAAGAAATCTTGGCAGTCATTGCGCAATTGCAAAGCATTTTGGATAACTTTGACCAATTAATGCAAGTAATCAAAGACGAATTAATCCAAATTCGTGATGATTTTGGCGATGCACGCAAAACCCAAATCGTCGATAGCCGCAGTGACTTTAGCCGTGCTGATTTGATTCCTGAACAAACCGTTGTGTTGACAGTTTCACGTACCGGTTATGCCAAAACCCAGCCTATTAGCGACTATATCGCCCAAAAACGCGGTGGTAAAGGCAAGTCAGCCACTGCCATGAAGGCAGACGATGTCATTGACCATATGGTGGTCACGTCCACACACAACAACGTGATGATTTTTACCGATCGGGGTCGTGTGTTTGGGTTACAAGTGTTTGAAGTGCCTATTGCCAGCCGTGGTTCGCGTGGCCGTCCGATGGTCAATTTGATTGCGCTTGATGCCGATGAAAAAGTCACCGCTATCTTGCCTGTGACCGAAGACAACAAGCAAAATGACAATAGCTATGTGTTTTTTGCAACCGCATCGGGCATGGTAAAACGCGTCCAATTGTCACAATTTAAAAACCTTCGTGCCAACGGACTTCGCGCTGTGGAACTCAATGACGGCGATAACTTGATTGGCGTTGCCATTACCGATGGCGAGCAAGACATCATGTTATTTTCCAATGAAGGTAAAGCCATTCGCTTTAATGAAAGTAAAATCCGTGCGATGGGTCGTACCGCAAAAGGGGTACGCGGTATGCGGGTGACGCTACTGGCCAATCAAGGTATTGAAGACGAGGACGCTGAGCTTGAAGACGATAGTCACGATGACCAAGACAATGACAGTGTCGTTGCGGTTAGCCGTGTGGTGTCGTTGGTTGTTGCCCCACAGCAGGGCGAGATTTTATGTGCTTGTGAGCGGGGCTTTGGCAAACGTACCCCTGTCTCTGATTTCCCTGTCAAAGGTCGGGGTGGTAAAGGCATTATCGCCATCAAAACCACGGCGCGTAATGGCGAGCTGGTGCAGGCATTAGCGGTAACCGATGCCGATGATATTGTGCTGATTTCTGATGCAGGCACGCTGGTGCGTACACCTGTCGGGCAAATCGCGCAAACAGGTCGTAATGCGCAAGGGGTCACCCTGATTCGTATTTCACAAGATGAATCATTGGTATCTATTGCTTTGGTTGAAGGCGGTAGTGAAGACGAGCTGGACGAAGATAGTTTAGAGGCAGCATTGGCTGACAATATGGCGCAAGATGGTACTGATTTATCAGACAGTGCGGGTTTGCAAGACATCGAGTTGTCTGAAGCGCTGCAGCAAGATGGTTTACTAGAAGCCGATGCACAACAGCTAGATGACTAATTTGTAGCCTTGCTATTTGTAACCTCGCTTTATCAAACCAGCTTATCAATCAATAAGCTGGTTTTTTTCGCTGAATTCTACAATTTCGCAACAGCCAACAAGTTTAAAGCCTTATAGAATTTAAAGTTAGCTTGTTCCAACAATCCTATTACATTAAAAGACGAGTATACCCATGTCAAAACTGCATCTACACCACCTTGAAAAATCACGTTCATTCCGAATTCTTTGGCTATTAGAAGAGTTAGAACTGCCTTATCAGTTAACCAAGTACGAACGCCATCATGGTTTGGCGCCCAAGTCTTTGCAAAAAATTCACCCGATGGGTAAGGCGCCTATCCTGCAAGACAATGGAAAAACGCTGATTGAATCTGCCAATATCATTGAGTATTTGATTGATAACTATGATCAGTTAAGCGACCAGCAAGATGCACCATCAATCTTACAACTAGTGCTGAATAAGAATTTTCGCCCGGATTATGGCAGTGAGGCGTATGAACAGTATCGATATTGGCTGCATTTTACCGAAAGCTCGTTGATGCCCTTGCTTATTATCCGACTGGTATTTGCTACCATGATAAAAAAGTCACCGATAGGTATCAAGCAAGTGGCAAAATTACTCAAATCAGGGATAGACAAATCTTATCTGAATCCTTCATTAACTGAACAGCTCAAAATGTTAGATAAGCATTTGGGTAGCAATGAATGGCTTGCTGGCAACCAATTTAGCGGCGCTGATATACAGCTTGAATTTGGCATAAACGCCATGGTAGAAACCCATAGTTTAGAGGCAAAATACGCCAATATTCACAATTGGCTAAAAAAATGCCAAGCTCGCCCAGCTTATCAAAAAGCGGTTGATAAATGTTGATAGTTGACTGTCAAGCGATTTAACGCTTTTATTGCTTTACTTTGTCAATAAATTTACTATTCGGTCAGAAAAAACAGTTGTTTTTTTCACCTTTATTTCATAGCTAAATACCTATTAAAAATTAGCGAAAATACATAAATATTGTTTTCATGTAAAATATTGCTATCGCTATTTATAACAATGTTTTGTGCCTAATAGTTGAATACTTTGAGTCGTTTACAACCTAGCTCCATTCTAGGTTATTTCCATGGATGGATGCCATTGCCAGAAGGAACGAAAAATGCAATATCAGTATTTTAAAGACCCTGATAGTCAAGAAACCCAAGAATGGCTTGACGCCTTTGATTCGGTGATCAAGTCAGTGGGAAAAAAACGTGCCACTTTTTTACTAAAGGCCATCTATGATAAGGCGGTACAAGAAGGGTTACGCGTTAACCGTCTTGACACCGCTTACATCAACACTATTCCTGTAGAAGATCAACCCTCGTATCCCGGTGATTTAACCCTAGAGCGTAAAATTCGCGCTATCATTCGTTACAATGCGGTGGCGATGGTGATGCGTGCCAACAAAAATGACGATGACTTGGGCGGTCACTTAGCGACGTTTGCCTCAAGCGCGACGTTATACGAAACAGGTTTTAACCATTTTTGGCGCGCAGCGAGTGAGAGCTTTGGCGGTGATATGATTTATTATCAAGGTCACGGTTCGCCAGGGATGTATGCTCGCTCATTTTTAGAAGGTCGATTGACTGAAGAGCAGCTAACGAATTTTCGCCGTGAAGTAGGCGGCAAAGGGCTATCTAGCTACCCACACCCTTATTTGATGCCTGACTATTGGCAGTTCCCAACCGTATCGATGGGTTTAGGCCCAATCATGTCGATTTATCATGCACATGTGCACCAATATCTTGAAAATCGCGGCTTGATTCCAAAAGAAGGTCGCAAGATTTGGGCATTCTTGGGTGATGGTGAAACCGATGAGCCAGAGAGCTTAGGTGCTATCTCACTAGCCGGTCGTGAGAATTTAGAAAATCTGATTTGGGTGATTAACTGTAACTTACAGCGTCTAGATGGTCCGGTGCGTGGTAACGGTAAAATCATCCAAGAGCTTGAGTCCGTGTTTCGCGGTGCAGGCTGGCGAGTGATTAAAGTGATCTGGGGCGGTAAATGGGATACGCTACTAGACAAAGACCATACGGGCGCACTCAAACACCGTATGCTTGAGACCCTCGATGGTGAATACCAAGTGTATAAAGCGCGTGATGGTAAATTTGTCCGTGACTATTTCTTTGGTAAATACCCAGAGCTTGCCGAAATGGTCAAAGATTGGACCGACGAAGAAATTCAAAATTTAGACCGTGGTGGTCACGACCCGATGAAGGTATATGCCGCATTTAGCGAAGCCATGAAAGCCAAAGGTCAGCCCACAGTGATTTTGGTTAAAACCGTCAAAGGTTATGGCTTATCTAACCAAAGCCAAGCGGTCAACAAAACCCACCAAATCAAAAAACTCGAAATTGATTCGTTAAAATACTTCCGTGACCGTTTTGATTTGCCATTTACCGATACGCAGCTCGAAGAATTGCCGTTTTATCGTCCTGATGAAAATTCTGCTGAAATCCAATACCTCAAAGGTCGCCGTCAAGCACTGGGCGGACATTTGCCCAATCGCCGTAGTGGTCATATTCCACTCGATGTCCCAGGGTTGGAGATTTTTGACAAATTACTTCAAGGTAGTGCAGGTAAAGAACAATCTACTACCATGGTGTTTGTACGCCTGCTAGCGGCACTGCTAAAAAATAAAGCGCTGCAAGAGCGTGTGGTGCCGATTGTGCCTGATGAAGCCCGTACTTTTGGTCTTGAAGGTATGTTCCGCCAATTGGGTATCTACTCGGCATCGGGTCAAAATTATACCCCTGAAGACCATGAAGCCTTAATGGGTTATAAAGAAGCCAAAGACGGTCACATGCTGGAAGAAGGCATCAATGAAGCGGGCGCGATGAGTGCTTGGATCGCGTTAGCGACCAGTTATTCAACCAATGCATTGCCGATGATTCCTTTTTATATTTATTATTCGATGTTTGGTTTCCAACGCGTCGGTGATTTAGTCTGGGCGGCAGGCGATATGCAAGCGCAAGGCTTCTTGCTTGGCGGTACCGCAGGTCGTACCACACTGAATGGCGAAGGCTTACAGCACCAAGATGGTCATCAGTTGATTTTATTTAACACGGTGCCAAACTGTGTCACTTATGACCCATGTTATGGTTATGAGCTAGCGGTTGTGGTACAAGATGGTCTGCGCCGTATGTATGGTGAAGGCGAACGGGTTTTCTATTATATCACCTTAATGAATGAAAACTACGAGCAACCAGCCATGCCAGCAGGGGTAGAAGAAGGCATCAAAAAAGGCATGTACTTGCTCAAAGATAATGGTTCAAAACAAGTGCAATTGCTAGGTTCAGGCGTGATTTTACGTGAGGTTGAAAAAGCCGCACAAATTCTAGCTGAAGAATTCAATATCAATGCCAACGTGTGGAGTGTTACAAGCTTTAATGAACTCACTCGTGAAGGCATGGCATGTGATGAGTACAATCGTCTGCACCCATTAGATGAACAGCGTACACCTTGGGTTACTGAGCAACTTGCGCAGCATGAAGGTATTGTAGTCGCCGCCACTGATTATATGCGCATTTTCTCCGAACAAATCCGCGCCTACTTACCAGACAGTCGTCCGTATGCTACCTTAGGTACCGATGGTTTCGGTCGTTCGGATAGCCGCAGCCAATTACGTAGTTTCTTTAAAGTGGACGCCGCGCACATTGTGGTAGCAACGCTCAAACTATTGGCAGATGAAGGCGAAGTTGATGTGCGTTTGGTCAAAGATGCCATTAGTAGCTTGGGTATTGATGCCGATGCTTCACCTGCTTGGTATCCTCAAGTACAAATCGACCATTCCCCAGATGCACCAGCGATTTTAGGCGCGCATCCAAAACCTGTACCAACCTTGGTTGAAGAGGATGATGAAGCGATTTCGACAGACGGCAAAGCAGAAGATAAAGCCGATGCGCCAATGCTTAACGACAAACCTGAATAATAGAAATCAATAGTAGGTAATCAGCCACGTATTAGCGGCTGATTACCTACTTAGTAGAAATAAAAATTTAAGGATAAACCCATGGAAATCAAAGTTCCCGACTTAGGCGTTGATAGCGCTGAAGTCAGCGAGATTATGGTCAAAGTCGGCGATGTCATCAATGTGGACGATAACATTGTCTTATTAGAATCTGACAAAGCCTCTGTAGAAGTACCTGCAACATCAGCAGGGACTATCACAGCGATTAATCTTCAAATCGGTGATAAGGTCAAAGAAGGTGATGTGATTCTCACCATCGACAGTGCAGGTAATAGCCAATCAAACACTGCACCTGTAGAGCAGCCTGCGCAACAGACAGACCAACAAGCAGCCCAATCTAGCGAAGCCAAAGAAATTAAAGAAGCTAAAGAAGCTAACGCGAGTTCATCGCAAGCGCCGTCTATGGCTGCGCCAAATCAATCACAGCCCACATCTACATCAGCTGAAGCAACCTATACATTGCCAGATTTGGGCGTCGATACCGCAGAAATTAGTGAGTGGTTGGTCAAAGAAGGCGATACTGTCACTGCTGAACAACCGCTAGTATTGGTTGAATCCGATAAAGCCTCGGTCGAAGTACCAGCACCTGTCAGCGGAAAAATTATCAAATTTTTAGTCAATGCAGGGGATACGGTCAGCAATGGTCAAGATTTTATCGTGATGGCCTCCCAATCAGCTACGCAACAGCCATTAGCCAGTGACGCATCAGAACAAGCCGCCAGTCCAGCCAATTCAGCGACAAACCAAAATGTGCCACCCGCTCAAACGGTATCATCCGCTCAATCATCCACACCCGCTGGTAAACAAACCTTTGGTTTGCCTGATCTCGGGGTAGAGTCGGCACAGATTAGTGAATGGATGGTCAAAGTAGGCGATGAGGTCACAGCCGAACAACCCTTGTTGTTGGTAGAATCTGATAAAGCCTCGGTGGAAGTCCCTTCGCCAGTCGCCGGTAAAGTGGTTGAATTACTGGTTAACGCTGGCGATACCGTTACCAATGGTCAAGACTTTGTTGTGATTGAAGCGGCGGGGTCGGTGCAATCAGCACCAAGTTCAGCATCACAGCCGCAAGCGACCACCAATACTACTCAGCAAGCAGTCGCTAAAACGCAAAATGCCTCATCAACTGCAACCAATAGCGCTACCACGACAGCTAGCCAGTCAAGTTCACAGTCAAAACTGTCTGAAGCGCAAATTAATGCTAAAAACGCCGCGGTTTATGCAGGTCCTGCGGTGCGCAAACTTACGCGCCAATTGGGTGTTGATGTCAGTGAGGTGACTGGCACGGGCGCTAATGGGCGTATTGTCAAAGAAGACGTGTTTGCTTATGTCAAAAATACAATAAAAGCAGTTAGCACACCCGCAGCAGCAAATAATATATCTGCGCCATCATCGGCTCGCTCAGGATTACCTAATTTACCCGATATGAGTAAAACGGAAATTTGGGGAGAAATTGAGCGCCAAGATTTGACCCGTCTACAAAAAGTCTCAATTCCGCAGCTTAATTACAATACCTATTTGCCACAAGTGACCCAGTTTGATTTGGCAGATATTACCGATGTTGAAAAATTGCGTGGCGACCTAAAAGATGAGATGAAAAAAGAAGGGGTGAGTCTAACCATTCTGGCTTTCATCATGAAAGTAACCGCTTACGCGCTGATGCAACATCCAAAATTTAACAGCCATTTAAGCGATGACAATACCCAAATTATCATCCGTAAATCTGTGAATTTAGGCTTTGCCGTAGCAACCGAGGATGGTTTGACAGTCCCTGTCATTCAACGTGTAGAGCAAAAAGGTATCAAACAACTAGCGATTGAAATCGGTGAGCTTGCCAAAAAAGCGCGTGATAAAAAACTATCTGCCAAAGAGTTAACCGGCGCGTCATTTACGATTTCAAGTCAAGGCAATCTTGGCGGTACTTACTTTACGCCACTGGTCAATTGGCCACAAGTTGCGATTTTAGGCGTGAGTGAATCTAGCATTCAGCCACGTTGGAATGAGACAAAAGGCGAGTTTGAGCCACGTTTAATGCTACCGTTGTCATTATCGTATGACCACCGTGTGATTAATGGTGCGGATGCTGCGGTATTTACCCGCTATATTGCAAAATTACTAGCAGATCCACGCCGCGTGTTGTTATAAATTGCAGCGTCAAAAGAACCTAGCGTGTTATATCCATGCTAGGTTTTTTTTGACACCAAAAAAAGCCCTTAGTCAAAACTAAGGGCTTTTTTAATACCAACAAGTTTATTTTTCGGTTTTTGCTAAGAAGAACCAAGTGTCTAACACCGAATCAGGGTTCAGTGAAACAGAAGTAATACCTTGTTCCATTAACCACATGGCTAGGTCTGGATGGTCAGAAGGACCTTGTCCGCAGATACCGATATACTTGCCTTGTGCGTTACAGGCATCGATAGCCATTTTGAGTAGTTTTTTAACCGCTGGGTCACGTTCATCAAATGATTGAGATACGATACCCGAATCACGGTCAAGACCAAGGGTTAACTGGGTTAAATCGTTTGAGCCGATTGAGAAACCATCGAAGTATTGTAAAAACTCTTCTGCCAACAAGGCATTGGTTGGCAACTCACACATCATGATGACGCGTAAACCGTTTTCACCACGTTTAAGACCATTTTTCTCAAGCAGTTCTAGTACCTTACGTGCTTCTTCTGTGGTACGTACGAATGGAATCATAATCTCAACGTTGGTTAAGCCCATTTCATCACGAACACGTTTTAATGCACGACATTCTAATTCAAAGCAGTCACGGAAGTTTTCTGATACGTAACGGCTTGCACCACGGAAACCGAGCATGGGGTTTTCTTCAGAGGGCTCGTATAGTTTACCGCCGATTAAGTTTGCATATTCATTCGATTTAAAGTCAGACATACGTACGATAACTTTCTTATCTTTGAACGCGACGGCTAGGGTTGAAATACCTTCAACTAATTTATCAACGTAGAAATCAATCGGTGAAGCATAACCTGCCATGCGCTCTTGAATTGCTTGTACGATTTCGCGTGGTAGGGTGTTCATGTTAAGCAGTGCCTTTGGATGCACGCCAATCATACGATTGATGATGAATTCTAAACGTGCTAGACCCACCCCTTCATTAGGGATTTGTGCAAATCCAAAGGCGCGGTCAGGGTTACCCACGTTCATCATAATTTTAAATGCCAAGTCTGGCATTGACTCAATTGAGTTGTTTTGGATTTCAAAGTCCAATTGACCTTCGTAGATATAACCGGTATCACCTTCTGCACAAGATACAGTGACGGCTTGACCATCGGTCAATAGGTCAGTGGCGTTACCACAACCTACGATGGCAGGTACGCCCAATTCACGCGCGATAATTGCCGCGTGACAGGTACGACCACCACGGTTAGTGATGATAGCAGCGGCACGTTTCATGACCGGTTCCCAGTCTGGGTCAGTCATATCAGAAACAAGGACGTCACCTTCTTGTACTTTATCCATTTCATGGATTGAGTTTACCACGCGTACAGTACCTGCGCCGATACGTTGACCAATTGAACGACCTTCACAGATGACATCGCCTTTTTCTTTAAGGATGTAACGCTCCATGACATTTTGACTTTCACGGCTTTTTACTGTCTCTGGACGGGCTTGCACAATGAATAATTTGTTGCTATCACCGTCTTTTGCCCATTCGATATCCATCGCATGACCATAATGTTTTTCGATGATTAACGCTTGTTTGGCAAGTTCAACCAACTCTTCATTGCTCAGTGAAAATTGGTTGCGTTCTGCTTTGTCCACTGGGACTATTTTGACTGATTTGCCCGCAGAGTGCTCGTCTGCATAAACCATTTTTTGTTGTTTGCTGCCGAGGTTGCGGCGAATAACCGCAGGTTTACCGGCATTTAATAAGGCTTTTGAAATGTAGAATTCGTCAGGGTTCACCGCACCTTGCACGACCATTTCACCCAAACCATGGCTTGCGGTGATAAATACCACGTCATTAAAACCACTTTCGGTATCAATGGTGAACATCACACCTGAAGTGCCTGTCTCTGAGCGTACCATGCGTTGTACGCCAGCTGATAATGCAACACCTGCGTGCTCAAAACCTTTGTGAACGCGGTAAGCGATGGCACGGTCATTGTATAAAGAAGCAAAGACTTCTTTAATAGCAATCAAGATATTGTCAATACCACGGATATTGAGGAAAGTTTCTTGTTGACCAGCAAAGGAGGCGTCTGGTAAATCTTCAGCAGTCGCTGATGAACGAACCGCAACAGCGATGTCTTCGCCTTGGCTCATCTCGGTAAAGGCATCACGGATTTCTTGTTCAAGATCTTTAGGTAACTCTTGCTCAATAATCATGTCACGGATTTTTTTACCCGTGGCAGTCAATGCCGCAACATCATCCACATCCAGACCTTGGAGCGCGTCTTTGATTTTGTCTTGAAGACCTGTACCGATTAAGAATTTGTTAAAAGCTTCAGACGTTGTTGCAAAACCACCTGGTACGCTTACCCCTAAATCTGTTAGGTGACTAATCATTTCACCTAATGAAGCGTTTTTACCGCCTACTTTGTCAATGTCGTTTTTGCCTAACTTGTCGAGTGAGATAACTTGTGCGTTCAAGGTGATAACTCCGTGAAATAAAGATTATTTTGAAAAGATTATAACGGTATTTCGTAGAAAATTCATCTTAAAAAATCATTTTCTAGCAAAAAATTTATAATTTTAGAAAAACGGTCAGCTATTAACAATTCAACTAAAATTTTGCTTGGATATCTTTGAGTTTAAGGGGATAAAAAACTTAGATAAGCCTTCAATGACAATAACTGATGGCTAATTAAGGCAAATTAAGCATCGATTTGTTAGATTAAAGCCTACAAGTCACGTATAATAACAAACTCTCGACCTGTAAGACAAACGCCTGTGAGACAAACAATAGTGTCTGCGCTGATAACGACATTAATAGATGACATTGATTGCCAAAGACGCAGTGAATGAGTGAGGTTAACCCTCACTGTCAGTTTAAGCCAGTATCAGTTTAAACCAGTGTTAATTTAAATTAGTATGGACGCTTCTTGTCATTTTTTTGGATAATTTTTCATGACCATTGAGCAAATCAAAGCCACGATTCAAAATAAAGACGCCTTAAATTTTGCAAATTCGCAGTCGTTACGAAGTGTGTTTTTTATCTCCGATGGTACCGCGATTACGTCTGAAACCCTAGGTCGCTCTATTTTAAGCCAATTTCCCACGGTACCATTTGAGACCCGGGTTATTCCTTATGTTGATACCCTTGATCGCGCCGATGAAGCGGTCAATCAAATCAATCTTGCCCACCAACGTGATGGGGTAAAGCCGTTAGTCTTTGATACCATCGTTGACCCTGTGATTCGTGAGCGAATCAACGGTGCAGATGCCTTTAACTTAGACATTTATGAAGGCTTAATTAGTAAAATTTCCGATGAAATCAAAGTGCAACCTGCACCGCATACCGGTCATGCCCATGGGGATGTCGATTCTGAGAACTATAAATCGCGTATCGATGCGGTACATTTTGCTTTAGATAATGATGATGGCGCGCGTACCACCCATTATGATGCGGCAGATATTATTTTGATTGGGGTGTCACGTTCGGGCAAAACGCCCACCTCTTTATACCTAGCGTTGCAATTTGGTATTCGTGCGGCGAATTATCCGTTGACTGAAGATGATTTATATGAAAATTCGTTGCCCAAAGCGTTAAAGCCCTACCGTGATAAATTGTTTGGGTTGGTGATTGACACGGATCGACTGGTAAAAATTCGTAACGAGCGCCGTGCAGGTAGCCGCTATGCAAGTTATCAGCAATGTCAGCAGGAATTGCGCGCCATTCAAGGTATCTATATTTCTCAAGGGATTCCAAATATTGATGTATCCACGATGTCGATTGAAGAAATCGCGACGCGTATTCTACAAATGACGGGGTTAAAACGTCGAATTGGTTAATGTAATCTCTTAACATACGGTTAATTTATCGTATTTTATATTTAATTTAAAAATTTTTATTCATTATCTTTTTTATTCATTATCAAGGCTTAAAATATGGGAGCTAATATGCCAAAAAAACAGATTAATGACAAAGTCACTCAAATTCCCCCTACAAACAATGACAATGAAAACATCTGTGATTCCAATACGCAGTCAATTATTGAACCCCAAGAAAATATTACCGAAATTTTGGCAAAACCAACCAAAACCGAAATTTCGGATTCTGATAAAAAAGCCAATACCGTCAGTATCAGTGAAGACGATGATAAGGTCAAACATTTTGATGATGCATCGGTGCATTTTGATTTAATTAGTCCGCTAGATAATACCCGTATCAATTTAAAGCGTTACAAGCGTCAAGATGCCGTTAGCCATGCCTATGATTATGATGCTATTGTGATTGGCGCAGGACCCGCGGGTGAAGCAGCAGCGATGAAAATCGCTAAATCTGGGCAAAAGGTTGCCGTGATTGATCCACGCAAACAAGTGGGCGGTAACTGTACGCACGTAGGCACGATTCCAAGTAAAGCATTGCGTCAGTCCGTGTTTAATATTATTGGTAATCGCCGCGATCCTATCTTAAACCAAGGCATTGACTATCACCAAATCCCACTCAATAAAGTATTAACCAAAGCGCGCGAAGTGGTGCGTAATCAGGTAGAAACGCATACCCGTTTTTATGAGCGCAATCAAATTGACTTAATCAATGGTTGGGCAAGTTTTAAAGATACCCATACCATTCATATTGATATGAGTGATGGTACCGAGCAGGACATTACCTTTGAACAAGCCATTATTACCGTGGGTAGCCGTCCTTATCGCCCTGATTTGTTAGATTTTAGCCATCCTCGCGTGTTTGATTCCGATAAAATCCTACAAATGGATTATGTGGTACAGCGCATTATTATTTATGGTGCGGGCGTGATTGGCTGTGAATATGCGTCTATTTTTACCGGTCTGGGTTATAAAGTAGATTTGATTAATACCCAAGAGCAGTTGCTTAGCTATCTAGATGATGAGATTTCTGACGCGTTGTCGCATGACTTTAGACAATTTGGCGTATTGATTCGCAATAAAGAAGAAATCGAACGGCTAGAAACTTATGATGACTGCGTGATTTTATATCTAAAAAGTGGTAAACGCATCAAGTCAGATGCTATTTTATGGTCAAACGGTCGCTCAGGTAATACCGACAGTCTCAATCTTGCCGCCATCGGACTCACCGCAAACAGCCGTGGTCAACTCAAAGTCAATGAGCATTACCAAACAGATATCCCAAATATTTATGCAGCAGGGGATGTGATTGGTTGGCCATCGCTCGCATCGGCGGCTTATGACCAAGGGCGCTGCGCCGCTGCTTATATGGTGGGCGATGAAAACGCACAACCTGTTCGCAGTGTGCCAACGGGTATTTATACCATTCCTGAAATTTCAAGCATTGGCAAAAACGAACAAGAATTAACCGCCGAAAAAGTGCCGTATGAAGTCGGTCAAGCCTTCTTCAAACACCTTGCCCGCGCACAAATCATCGGTGAGCGTAGTGGGGTGTTAAAAATCCTGTTCCACCGTGAAACCTTAGAGATTTTAGGTATCCATTGTTATGGCAATCACGCCTCTGAAATTATTCATATCGGACAAGCCGTGATGGAAAGTAAGGGCGGCAATACGCTAGAATACTTTGTCAATACCACCTTTAACTACCCAACGATGGCAGAAGCCTATCGCGTTGCTGCACTCAATGGTCTTAATCGGGTGTTTTAATGGCGAAGATTAATGTAAAGCTACAACCTCAGTACCTAAAATTACAGCCGCAGTTGCAACAAGCCCTCTCTGAGTTAAAGTTGCAGCTATTGGATGAGCAGCAATTACAGCTACTGTACTATCTACAGCAGCTGTTATTTTGGAATAAAGCGTATAATTTGACCGCTATCAAAGATGATCAACAAGCGTTAATCAAGCATATCTTTGATAGTTTGTCGATTGTGCCATTTTTGCCAGCCGGTAATTTGCTAGATATTGGGACGGGTGCGGGTTTGCCAGCGGTGATAGTTGCCATTTGTCAGCCACAACGTGCAGTGACAGCGCTCGACAGTAACCAAAAGAAAATTCGCTTTATCAAACAAGTCGCCAGTGAATTGGGGTTAAAAAATCTAACACCGGTTGCCAGTCGTATCGAAGCGCACGCAGGTACTTATCAAGTAATTACCTCAAGGGCGTTTGCATCGCTGGTAGATTTTGTCACCCATAGTCAAAGCAAATTGGCAGACAATGGTATCATTTGTGCCATGAAGGGGGTGGAACCTGTTGATGAGATTCAAGCCCTTCAAAATGAGTGGCAAATTAACACCCAAGTGTTAGCCGTGCCAGAGCTCCATGAATCACGCCATTTGATTTATTTGCAAAGATAAACATCCCATTTCAGCCAGTTTTAGCGGTATTAGGGTTTGAAAAACTGGCTGTTTTTGACTACAATTTTCAACCTTTTTATCAACACATTGCGAGACAGTTCATGGATATTTTAGCCATTGCTAATCAAAAAGGTGGGGTGGGCAAAACCACCACCGCGGTTAATTTGGCAAGTGCACTGGCACATCGCCGCAAAAAAGTTTTACTGATTGATTTGGATGCCCAAGGCAATGCGACCACGGCATCTGGGCTGGATAAACGCGAGTTAGAGTACAGTATCGCTGATGTGCTATTAGATGATTTGCCAATCCATGAGGCGATTGTCAAAACCCCGCATGGGTTTGATATTGTCGGTGCCAACAATGAATTGTCGGGCAGTGATTTGCATTTAAGTCAAAAGCCTGAAAATCATGCAATTTTGTCAAAGGCCATGCAGCAGCTCGCTGATATGCCTACCAAAAACGGCCGCGCGCCAAAACCGTATGATTTTATCGTGATTGACTGCGCCCCGAGTTTAAGTTTACTGACCATCAATGCAATGTGTGCCACATCAGGGGTGATTATCCCGATGCAATGTGAATATTTTGCATTGGAAGGATTGGCGGATTTGTCGCAAACCATTGAGCGTTTGAAGTCGCTAAACCCAAACTTGCACATCCGCGGTGTGCTAAGAACCATGTTTGACCCGCGCAACACCTTGGCAAATGACGTCTCTATGGAATTGATTGAGCATTTTGGTCCGATTTTATTTAATACCATCATTCCCCGTAATATTCGTCTAGCAGAAGCACCGGCGCACGGCATTCCTGCGCTTGATTACGAGATGAATTCAAAAGGCTCACAAGCCTATATTCGCCTTGCCAATGAAATTATCAAGCAAAGTCGCCAATTCCAACTTGCCTAACTTAAGCTGTTTAGGCACTTTCTTTATTAACTTGTTGGCGAGTGCGCACTGGCAAAAGCAATGAAAATATTTTTCAAGCTATGGCGAATCTGCTAAAATAGCCAGTTCAAAAATGGCGGCATTGGTTTAATTTTTTATCAGTCATTTTTAACTATTTAATGGCATTGGGAATTTTGACATGGTTAAAAAGCGTGGATTGGCATCAAATCGAGGACTTGATGCGTTACTCGGCTCAATCAAAACGGAAAAATTGATTACCGGTAATCTAATCGATGCGAGTGTTCGAGCCTCTGTCGATGACGCGAAAAGCGCTAAAAAACCAGATGTCAAGTCAACCGATGATGGGCAAAATGTCTCGGATGATGAATCAGCCGAAGCTAGCGACACGATAGCGGTAGCCAAAAAATCGCCTACAGCTGCGGTAACCCCCAAACCACTCACTCCAAAATCCGCCAAAACACTAACGTCAAATACCCATAACGCACCCATAAATAATGATGCCAATGATAATAGTAATGTGGCTGGGTTAAATTTGATGCATATCAACGTCGCGTATTTGCAGCGTGGCAAGTATCAGCCGCGCATTGATTTGGACGAAGATGCCTTGCAAGAGCTAGCAACGTCTATCAAGCAGCATGGTGTGATGCAGCCCATTGTGATTCGACCTTTAGCCAAAGTATTGCCCAATTCCCCGATTACCCATGAAATTATCGCGGGTGAACGTCGCTGGCGTGCGGCGCAAATTGCAGGTCTAACCCATATACCTGCCATCATGCGCCCCATGTCAGACGACTTGGCAATTGCCTTGGCATTGATTGAAAACATCCAACGGGAAGATTTGAGCGTCATGGAACAGGCTGCCGCATTGCAGCGTTTTCATGATGAATTTGGCATGAGTCATTCGCAAATTGCGGATGTTGTGGGTAAGGCGAGAACAACGGTTTCCAATTTGTTGCGTTTGAACCAATTACATGACGATGTCAAACAAGCGCTAAACGAGGGGCAGATGGATATGGGGCATGCTAGGGCATTATTGTCGCTGTCACCCAAACAGCAGCCGGTTATTGCCAAAAAAATTATACAGGGTCAATTGACTGTTCGTCAGACTGAAGCGTTAGTTAAAGATATTTTAAATCCAAAAGCGCCGACACAAAGCCAAGAAATTGATTATGATAGGCTGCGACTGAACCAACACCTCTCTGAGCAACTTGGTGCCGTGGTAAAAATCAAAGGCTCCTCAAAAGGCAAGGGGAGTATTGAGATATTTTTTCACAACGAAGAAGAATTACAAGCTTTGATTGTGCAGTTCCAGTCGCAACTTGAGCATTAATCTTGCGCATTAGATTAGTTTTCTCAATTTATTAGTCATTGACAGGCAAAGGCAGTATAACGGATGTGGGAATTAGTTAAAGCAGGCGGTTGGTTGATGTGGCCCATTGTCTTATGTTCGATTTTGATGTTGATTATCATCATTGAGCGCGCAATAAAACTTAAAGTCAGTACAGTGACACCCGCCCATCTGCGTGAACAATTGATGCAGCGGCTGATTGAGCAGGGCGATATTGATCGTGAATCGCTTGAGAATGTCAAACTTCATTCGCCTTTGGGTGATATCCTCGCTGCAGGACTCATGAATCGCCAGCATGGGATTGATTCAATGACCATGCATATGGAAAACCGAGCCAGTATCACCATCCACCAATTAGAAAAACATATCAATATGTTAGGTACCATCGGTGCAATCGCGCCATTGTTGGGTTTGTTAGGTACCGTACTGGGGATTATTTCATCCTTCTTAGCCATTACTGAAGGCGCAATGCAAGATCCGACCATGCTGGCAGCTGGCGTATCACAAGCGCTGATTACCACAGCAGGGGGTATGCTGGTTGCGATACCTGCGGTGATGGCGTACCGTATTTTTCAGCGCCGTATCATTGATATCAATGCGGCGTTTGAACAAGAAGCGGGTTTGATGATGCAAGAATTACTGGACAATGGTCTAATCACGCCTCGTTAATGGCATATAGCTTTGTAAAAGAGTCAAACCATGCGATTTCGTAAACCCACGGTCGAACCTTTAGAAATCAATCTTACCCCAATGATTGATTGCTTACTGTTTTTGATTGTTTTTCTACTGCTGTCGACCACCTTTAACCATTTTAGTAAACTCAATATCATTTTGCCGCAAGCAGAGGGCGTACCGATTACCGAGAAAAGCAAACGCATTGAAATCGCGGTGCAAAAAGATGGTAGTTATTTGGTCAATGGCATTGCCTTATCTGGTAATGGTGAAGCTGAATTGACGGCGATGATCCGTCAAGAAGCGGGTGAAGACCGAAAGCAGCTATTTGTTATCTCTGCTGATGCCGATACCAGTCACCAGTCGGTGGTTAAAGTAATGGATATAGCGGGTAAAATGGGCTTTATGAATTTAAATATCAGTACCGTGATACCTGCCACTTCGCTCGATACTAATATTGCCCCAGCACCAGATGCCAAATAATTTTTATTGTTCAATTTACTGATACAATAGCTGTTAAGTCGTTCTTTTATATATTGAGATGCCATGACCGTTTCAAAACCTTCCAATGCTCACCCACGTTGGCAGACCTATCGAAGATTGCTAGGTTATCTCAAGCCGTATTGGTGGGCGATTACCTTCGTAGTTATTGGCTTTACCTTAAATGCAGGCACCGAAGTGGGCATTGCCAAGCTAGTCAAATTCATTATTGATGCAATTAATGATCGTGATCAAGCGCATATCAATCTTTTTCCAGCGTTAATCGTGTTGTTGTTTGTACTGCGAGGGCTTAGCTCATTTTTGGGTAATTACTTTAGCGCAGTGATTTCACGCAATGTCGTCTATCAGCTGCGTATGCAAGTGTTTTCAAAATTGCTCAGATTACCTAGCCAATTTTATCTCAACCACAATGCCGGTCAGATTTCTGCAAAATTAATCTTTGATGTCGAGCAAGTGACTGCGGCGGGTACCGATACGCTCAAAACCTTGTTACGCGATGGTTTGACCGTGATTGGGTTGTTGGCGTTTTTGCTTTACAGTAATTGGAAATTAAGCCTGTCGTTGTTTGTGGTATTGCCACCGATTTTATTGTTAGTCGGTAAGGCCAGTAAACGCTTTCGTAACCTGTCGCGCGGTATTCAAAAGTCCATGGGCGAGGTTAGTCATATTACCAATGAAGTCATCACAGGCTACCAAGTGGTCAAAAATTATGGCGGTCAGCAAAACGAACTGACGCGGTTTAATAACGCCTCTTTAACCAATCTGAAACAAGGGCTAAAGGTGGTGGTGACCAATAGCATCAATACGCCATTAATTCAATTATTGATGGCGTGCGCGATGGCGGTGGTGGTATGGATTGCATTAAGACCGAACGTATTAGGCGATACCACCGCAGGCGAGTTTATCGCTTATATCAGTGCAGCAGGGCTACTGAGCAAACCCGTGCGCTCGTTGACCGATATCAATCAAGGCTTGCAAAAAGGTTTGGCGGCGGCGGATTCTATATTTGAGATGCTCGATGAAGCCGAAGAAAAAGACACAGGCAAGGTTGAAAAAACCCTGAGTGGTAAAATAGTACTTAACAACCTAAGCGTCACTTTTGAAGATGGCAAACAAGCGCTCAATAACGTAAATTTGGTGGTTAATCCCGGTGAAACGGTGGCGTTAATCGGTCGAAGTGGCGCAGGTAAAACCACCCTAGTCAACTGTCTGATGCGTGCACTAGAGCCTACAGCGGGCAATATTTATCTTGACGATGTCGCTATCGAAGATTTGACATTGCATTCACTGCGTAGTCAGATTGCCAGCGTCAACCAACAAGTGGTACTGTTTGATACCTCTATCCACAACAATATCGCCTATGGCGAATTATCTAACCGGACGTCGGAGCAAGTGATTGATGCCGCAAAATCAGCCTTTGCGCACGATTTTATCATGCAGTTGCCGCAGGGTTACCAATCAAAGATTGGCTCACAGGGTTTGCAGTTATCTGGCGGACAACGCCAACGCTTATCCATTGCACGTGCCTTGCTAAAGGATGCGCCTATCTTGATTTTGGATGAAGCCACGAGCGCGCTAGATAACGAATCAGAATTTTATATTCAAAAAGCGCTGGAGCGCGTCATGCATGGCAGAACCACCATCGTTATCGCGCACCGATTAACGACCATCCAAAATGCCGATAAAATCGTGGTCATGGATAACGGTGAAATCATCGAAGTGGGTACTCACGACAGTTTGCTAGCCGCGCAAGGTACGTATGCCAAGTTGTATGAGCGTCATTTTGAAGAGGACATATTGTCAAGCTAATGCAACAGACACTCCTACAGGCGTGGCGCAACAAATCCCTCTGGCTATGGTTGTTATTGCCCGTGTCTTGGTTGTATGGATTGGTTTTTTGGCTCAATAAAACTATTTATCGATTAGGGCTAAAACCCGTTTATTATCCCAACGTGCCCGTCATTGTAGTGGGCAATATCACGGTTGGCGGTAGCGGTAAGACACCGCTAATCATTGCGGTGGTAACCTACTTGCAGCAAAAAGGGCTGACAGTTGGCGTCATCAGTCGTGGCTATGGCGGGCAACCCAATCTCATGCCCTGTATCGTGACAGCAAATTCAAAGCCCAGTGACGTTGGTGATGAACCATGTCTGATTGTCCAGCGTACAGGCGTGCCAATGGCAGTCTGTCCCAACCGCGGTCAAGCAATTGAGTTATTGCTTGAGCAATTCCCCGATATTCAACTTATTTTGGCGGATGATGGACTGCAACATTTTGCCTTAGATAGGGATGAAAACTGGATTGTCGTCGATGCCGATCGCGGCTTTGGTAACCGCCAGCTATTGCCCACAGGCTTTCTGCGCGAACCGATTAAACGCCTGTATCAACCCCATACAACCGTCATATTTCACCAAAGTGATTGGCAGGATACTCAGGCTTTGACCCATTTTTCAAATAGCCTAAGCAAAAATTGTCATAGCATATCACCCGATATTCGTATGCGTTTGCTACAAAAACCATTAGAGCCTTTATTTAAAACGCCTTTATTTAAAACATACTCGCAAGATAGTCTACCTCCCCAACAAGTGATTGCCATGACGGGGATTGGATTGCCGCAGCGTTTTTTTAATAGCCTAAGTCAATTAGGATTTGACATCATACCGATGCCATTGAATGACCATCACACTTATAGTTTGCAAGATTTTACCAACTTGCCAAAGTTACCGATTATCGTCACCGATAAGGATGCAGTCAAATTGCGTGTCATGTTCGCCCAAGGTCATGAAAAAAATGACATTGCATCAAACATATGGGTGTTACCAGTAGAAGCTGAATTATCACCCGCCTTTTATGCATTAATCGACCGACAAATCGGTAAATTGGTTACCCTTGCTGACAATACTGACAATTAAAAAACTTGTAGGAAATACAATATGTTAAAACATTTGGTCATACCAGCCCGTCTAAAAAGTACTCGACTGCCCAACAAACCGCTGTTAGAAATTCATGGCAAGCCGATGATTCTATGGGTGATTGATCGTGCCAATGCGGTGAAATCGGCGGGAATTGCCGATGATATTTTTGTGGCAACAGATGATGAAAGCATCGCTAAACTGTGTCAAGACTATGGGGCAAATGTCATCATGACTGACCCCAATCATGCGTCTGGCACTGATAGGCTTGCTGAAGTAGCTAGGCTTCAGCAGTGGTCAACTGAAGATATCGTGATTAATATGCAAGGCGATGAACCACTCGTGCCTGCAGGGCTCATCAAACAAGTGACTGAGCTACTGCTACAAAAAAAAGATTGCGTGATGGCGACTTTGGCTGAACCCATCCAAAGCGTTGAAGAGTTTTTACGGCCATCGGTGGTCAAAGTCGTCAAAAATGCCCACAAGGAAGCCTTGTATTTTAGCCGAGCGCCGATTCCTTGCGATCGTCATACAGCATTGTTGACCGAACAGCCAATAAGTGGGGAAAATAGCGCGCCAAAAAACGCTTATCGACACCTAGGCATTTATGCTTATCGGGTCAGTTTGTTACAGCAATTTAGTGTTTGGCAGCAAGGCGAGCTGGAGCAGCTTGAATCATTGGAACAATTGCGTATTTTGGAGCAAGGCATGCGTATCGCCATTGATATCGCTTCAGAGTTGTTGCCGCCTGGTGTAGACACGCAAGAAGATTTGGATCGGCTCAATAATTTGACGTTATCAGAATTATTGAAATGATAAAAAAGCCCAAGTTAATCTTGGGCTTTTTTGTGGTTTTTACTTTTGTGATGTTGATTAGCTGTTTAAGCTAAATAAATCAAGCGCTTTGACCAAGGATAATGAATTGAGGCGGGCTTGTTGGTCATAAATATTACAAGTGACAATCAATTCATCAGGGCGGATAGTCTCAAGAAAATGGTCAAGTTTTGGTTTGACACTATCAGGTGTACCGACAAACGAAATTGCCAACGACGATTCAACCATGTATTTCTCTGCAGATGTCCAAAAAGCATCAATATTCTCAATCGGTTTTGGCATTTGTGAGGGTTTACCACGGCGCAAGTTGACAAAACTTTGCTGCGCTGAGGTGAATTGGTAAGCGGCTTCCTCGTCGGTTTCTGCCAATAGCAAGTTACTTGCTACCATCACATAAGGTTGTTGCAAATGGCTAGAGGGCTTGAAATTCTCACGGTACAATGTCACCGCTTGCGATAACATCTGCGGGGCAAAATGCGACGCAAATACATAGGGCAACCCTAATGCAGCAGCAAGACTGGCGCCAAATAAGGACGACCCTAAAATCCAAACCGGGACATTTAAGCCATTAGCAGGCATGGCAGTCACTGTCTGATCATCGAGCGGGTCAAAATAATGCATCAGCTCTTGCACATCTTGTGGGAAGTTTTCGGCATCATTCATGGTGCGGCGCAAGGCACGGAAGGTTGCCCCATCCGTACCAGGGGCACGGCCCACGCCAAGATCGATACGTTCGCCATACAAAGTGGCTAACGTACCAAACTGTTCTGCAACCACTAAGGGTGCATGGTTAGGCAGCATGATACCGCCCGAGCCAATCCGAATCGTTGAGGTGTGAGCGCCAATGTGAGCTAGCAACACACTGGTTGCAGTACTAGCAATGCCGCGCATGTTATGGTGCTCAGCCAGCCAATAGCGGTTAAAACCTACTTGTTCGGCAGTTTGGGCAACAGTCACCGCTTGCTTAAGCGCGTTTTTAGCGTCACTGCCTTCAGGTACAGGAACAAGGTCTAAAAATGAAATAGGGATTTGTTTGGTCATCTTTGTCATCATTGTAGTCATCATAAAAAGAATAGTAGTCCCTTTATAATGGCGAATCCAAAAAAATCAATCACCCAAATTGTTGCTGACAAATATCAATGAAAGCTTTGCCAAAATTACGAATATCCCCATCGACACGGGTGGCTATCCACGTCACATGTTTTCCAAAAATTTTCGTTGGAATTTTGACAAGATTGCGATAATGCTGACCTTCAAATGCCATTTCAGCGATCGTGCCTACGCCCATACCAATACCGACATACGTACTAATCACATCGGCATCCAAAGCAGTAAGTACAATATTGGGCGTCAGTTCTGCCGCGCTAAAGGCTCTATCAATCGCACCACGACCCGTAAAACCGCCGTGATAAGTGATAATCGGATATTTCGCTAAGGTTTGGATATCAATCTCAGTGCGATTCTCAAGCTCATGTCCCACTGGCACAATCACATGATGATACCAATCATAATAGCGAATACAGTGTAGATTATCATGCGCAAGCAGCGATTCAGTTGCGATGCCAATGTCGGCTTGACCTTGTGCCACCATATTGGCAATCGACTCAGGGTCAGCTTGATGCAAAATCAGATGGACATTGGGAAATTGTTGTTTAAAGCGCTGTACCACCCAAGGCAACACATAACGTGCTTGGGTATGCGTCGTAGCAATTGATAACTCACCCTGATGGGGATTTTGAAAATCTAAAGTTAAATTTTCAATCGACCGTACTTCCACAAAGATTTTCTCAATATGCGGCAGTAGCAGCTCACCGATAGGGGAGAGACCCACCAATCGTTTACCCTGCCGCACAAAAACTTCTGCCCGAAGCTGACTTTCGAGCGCGGCAATATGCTTACTCAGACTGGATTGACTGGTGTGTAATACTTTGGCAGCTTGGCTCAGATTGTAATTATTAATCACAGTCTGCCAAACGGTTTCAAGCTGTTTGAGTTGGATTTGTAAATAACGTTGATTGATGACAACATTGATTGCCATAAAATGACCTTAATAAAAAAACGAATAAAAAAACGAAATAAAAATGCTCGCTATAAGCGCTTGATTGAACTTAAAAATTAACAAAACTAGGCATTGCCGCCATACGTGTATTAGACACTGCGCCTGCCATGCTACTATCAATTACAGATATGCTTTCAATATCAGGTACCGTGACATGATAGGCATTATTTTGCTGATAGATAGCAATCGGCTATTGCATAATTTGCCCCAAAGCCGTTAACAGCTAACAACTGACAAAAAGGTTAAAAGTCACCGCAGGGTGTCAAGTATAGCATATTACCATAAAATAGCAGGTTCAAAACCTAGCTGCTTAAGTCAGGCTTATTTAATAGGCTTAAAATTTAAGAAATTGATTAATGTGACAAGTTTGCAGACATTCATTCAGTTATTGATTCAGTTGTATTGCCACCTTGTTTCAGATATCGACGTTTCAGTCAGCCATAATAATTTTAGTTTGTCTAGACCTAGAAAACCGCTACAATAGCAAGATTTTAATAAAGTTTTGTGGTAAATCGTGCGTGATGAGTGAGAGGTAACATGGAAATATCAAAACAACCTGTGTCAAACGACCAAGCGGCGCTACCAAGCGAAAGCTCAACAGGCACAAAAAAGTCTTGGGGCGAAGCCATCAAAGCCTATATGGACAAGCGCGCTTGGGTGATGTTGCTATTGGGTTTTTCTTCAGGGTTACCTTATCTATTGATATTTTCTAGTTTATCAATTTGGCTCAAAGAAGCAGGGTTTGATATCAAAATTATCACCATGTTTAGTTGGGCGATGCTCGGGTACTCGTTTAAGTTTGTTTGGTCGCCTCTCGTCAATGCCGTGCCGATTCCGTTGTTAACCAAAATGCTGGGACAACGCCGTAGTTGGCTAGTTGTGGCACAAATTGTGGTTGCCTTTGCAATTTTTATGCTCGGTAGTTTTAACCCTACCAGTGATGTTGTACTTGATTACATGGCATTTTTTGCCGTGTTGTTAGGTTTTTCAGCGGCGACACAAGACATCGTGATTGATGCGTATCGCATTGAAATTGCTGAAAAATCGCTGCAACCCGTACTCTCGGGTATGTTTATGGCAGGCTACCGCATCGGTCTGATTATCGCAGGGGCAGGGGCGCTGTTCTTGGCAGAATATTTTGGCTCTACCAAAGCCACTTACAACTACGCTGCTTGGCAACAAACCTATTATATTATGGCATCTTTGATGCTCATAGGGGTTGTCACCACACTTTTGATTAAAGAACCCACCGTCACCCGTGAGCAGCATGAACGCCCGATGTCGGATTATTTTCAACTGTTTTTACTATTTTTAATCTCAGTGATTGCGCTGATTGCCAGTTTTATTGTCATCGGTCATGTGCTTCCAGAGACTGAGTCAAAATTTTTGGGCTTTGTTTATGAGAGCATTAAATTTATTGGTGCTGTGGTTATCGCCATTAGCACCGCTTTAGTGTTATTAAAAGCCAAAATCATCAAAAAGCAAGTCGCTGTTGACATGTGGATCGCGCCGATTCAAGACTTTTTCATTCGTTATGGTAAAAAAGCCGTATGGCTGATTTTATTGATAGGCTTGTATCGTATTTCAGATATTGTGGCAGGTACGACGTCAAACTTGTTTTATGTTAATTTAGGCTTTAGCAAAACCGATATCGCCTTGGCAGTCAAAACCTTTGGGATGGGGATGTCAATTGTAGGTGGCATTCTAGGCGGTTTGCTTGCTGAGCGTTTTAAAATCATGAATGCTATGCTGATTGGTGCTATTTTAGCGTCAGCCAGTAATTTATTGTTTGTGATTTTGGCGGGCAAGGGACATGATTTTTTTTACATGTACTCGGCGGTGATGTTTGATAATCTCGCATCAGGTCTAGCAAGTGCCATCTTTGTCGCCTTTTTATCGGTATTGACCAATATTCGCTTTAGCATGGTACAGTATGCACTGCTTAGTTCATTGATGACGTTAACACCAAAAATTTTAGGTGGCTATTCAGGTGCGATGGTAGAAACCATGGGGTATCCTGCTTTTTTCACCTTTACCGCATTGATTGGCATTCCTGTGCTGTTGTTGATTTATATGGTAGATAAGCATGTGATGAGCCAAGATGCGACAAGAGGCGATAACATCACCCATGAATAACCCAATGTCATCTTACACCATTCAATCATTGTTGGCTGTACCAAGCACAGTTGAAAAACACATCCGTAAACAGTTACTGGGTGAGTATCTTCATGTAGGGCAAACTTATCTTATTACCCATGATAGCGAAATGGTAACTGCAGCAATAGCCAAACACTATTTTGCTGCGCTAGATGAGTTGATAGCCGGTAAACCATTCGCTTATGTACTAGGTAAACAAAGTTTTTGGCAGCATGAGTTTTTAGTCAACCAGCATACTTTAATACCGCGTCCTGATACCGAGCGGTTGATAGAAGCAGTGCTTAATCACCATAAAAATAGCCTAAGCAAATCAATGAATATTTTAGATTTAGGCACTGGGTCAGGTTGTATTGCCATCACGCTGGCGGAGGAATTTAAAAATTCATCCGTTAAAGCAGTAGAAAAGTCGCGTGATGCACTGAGCGTTGCGACACACAATGCTAAAAGAATAGGGGTTAATAATATCGCGTTTTTTGAAGGCAGTTGGTATGAACCCTTTATGACAGCCCAGGTAGATGAAAACAACAAATTTGATATCATCGTATCTAATCCACCTTATATCGATCCCAACGATCCCCACTTGGCAGGCTTAACCGATGAACCCATTAGCGCGCTAATCGCGGATAATAAGGGCATGGCGGACATCTGTCATATTGTCAAAACTGCACCACAATTTTTACAGCCTCATGGGTTATTAGCAATTGAACATGGGTATGATCAGGGCGAACAGGTTAGGGGCGTGTTTTTGTCAAATGGCTTTGGCGAGGTAATCACCGTCAAAGACTATGGGGACAATGAACGGGTAACGCTAGGTGTACTAAATTAGTGTACTAAATTAATGGGCTAAAATAGCCTAAGTAAATATGTGAAATTTAAATATTATGTCAAAACAAACAGAATTAACCGATGCAGAAATGCTACGCTATGCCCGTCAAATACTGCTAGAAGGATGGGATATAGAAGCACAAACGCGGCTAAAAAATAGCTGTGCGATTATTATTGGGATGGGCGGGCTGGGTTGCCCACTTGCAGAGACCTTGTGCCGTGCTGGCATTGGCAAGATGCTTATTATTGACGATGATACGATTGATGAGAGCAATCTGCAGCGGCAGTCGTTATTTACCCCTAACGACATCGGTCAATCTAAAGCGCTGGTAGCCAAAGCTAAATTAAATCAAATCAATGCATTTTGTGAGGTTATTGCCATACAAACGCGTTTGACAGCAGATAATTATCAACAAATGGTTGAACAAACCAAAATAAATAGCCTAAGCAAAATAATTTGCGATTGTACCGATAACTTCAAAACACGAGACCTCATTAATACCATCGCTGTCAAGTCAAATTTGTCATTATTATCAGCCTCCGCCATTGCGCAAACCGGGCAACTGGCATTATTTGCGCCGCAGCAGGGTTGCTATCATTGCTTGTTTCAAGGGGCAGGGGATGATGAGCAAACGTGTGCTACTAGCGGCGTACTAGCCAGTACCACCCAAATCATCGGCAACCTTCAAGCCCAAGCGGCTTTAAGTTTTTTGGGACTGGGCATCAATCCTATAGCGCAAACGTTATTGCTATGGAACGGCAAAACTATGAATCTTAGAAAACTTCACTATCGTAAAGACGCTAACTGCGAGATTTGTAGCCAACCATCCGCTATCACAGACGTCATTTAAACTAGAGTCAATCATGCAAAAAAATCACTTTTTTAAAAAATCCTTAAATGTCATTCAGCGGGTCGGGAAGACGGCAACGGTTGCTGGCAAAGCAGGGTTGCGCATCGCCCAAGGTGAAAAAATGACCCCAACGCTGCTGCGCCAAAGCTTTGAAGAGTTGGGAACCACCTATATCAAAATCGGTCAGTTTATTGCCAGTACCCCGTCCATCTTTCCCCGCGAATATGTGACAGTATTTCAAGGCTGTCTGGATCAAACCACGCCCATGCCTTACAGTTATATTGAAGGCGTCTTAAGAGAGGAACTGGAAAAAGATGGGCAGACCTTAGAAGATATTTTTCAAAGTATTGAGGTCAAGCCGTTAGCGTCTGCATCCATCGCCCAAGTTCACAGTGCTATTTTAAGAAA
Source organism: Moraxella sp. CTOTU49097 (assembly GCF_032064105.1). NCBI lineage: Bacteria > Pseudomonadati > Pseudomonadota > Gammaproteobacteria > Moraxellales > Moraxellaceae > Moraxella > Moraxella sp. CTOTU49097. The sequence goes on from NZ_DAMBOA010000014.1 coordinate 41,012, forward strand.
TGGCGATAATGTGGTGTTGAAGGTGCAAAAACCTGAAGTAGATACCATTATTCAAACCGATTTAGGGATGATGGTGGGGGTGACTAAACTGATTGATAGTATCGCACCATCGCTAAAATTTGCCAGTATTTCACCCATTATTGATGAAATCCGTTTGCGCATGGCGGCAGAAACGGACTTCTTACAAGAAGCCAAAAACATTGATGATTTCCAAGATTTTTTGAAAAGAACCGACAATCATAAAGTAGTCGCGCCCGATGTTTATCATGATATCAGTACCAAAAAAGTACTTGTCATGACACGGTTTTTTGGGGTATCGATGATTGATGATGCCGCCATGCGTCAATACTGCAAGTACCCAGCACAGGTGATGACAGATACTTTAAACACGTGGTTTTCTAGCTTGATGCTGTGCAATAGTTTTCATGCCGATTTGCATGCAGGCAATTTGATGTTGTTGACCGATGGCCGTATTGGCTTTATTGATTTTGGGATTGTAGGCAAACTTGAACCCAAAGCGTGGCAAGCCAGTATGGGCATGATGGATAGTTTTGCTAAAGAAGACTATCGCGGCATGGCACATTATATGGTTGAAATGGATATGACCCATGGGCCAGAGCAAGTCAATGTCGATGTTCTTGCGCAAGATCTTGAATCAGTGATGAAAAAAATCTTGGCAGATGATAGTTTGTTCATAGGAAAAACCATTGACCAAACCATGCCAAACCGATTAAAAGATCATACTGATGAAATCAACCAAATGTTGCTTGAAATGGTGGAAGTTGGCAAACGCCATGGTATTCACTTCCCAAGAGATTTTGCGCTACTCACCAAGCAACTGTTATATTTTGACCGCTTTATGAAAGTACTTGCCCCTGAGATGGATATGTTTCATGATGCGCAGATTAAAATGGCATAAACACGCGATGAATTAATCCTCTTTACGCTGTAGCCATGTCCTAAGCCAAGTTAAAATCGCTTGGTGGTGTTTGATACATAGGCTCAGCGCCTTTAAGTCTGCTTTTAGGGTTTTTTGTTCGCGCTGTAGGCTTTCTAACATCAGTTGAACCACCAACTCTGTCACCAGATCTGAGATATCATCAATGTTGCGCTGACTCAGTTCTTTAAAAAACCGTGCCCAATGCTTAATAAGTTTGTTTTGCTGCTCTGAAGTCAAGCCCGCCAGTATAAAATGTGCTTTGGCATTAATTCGCTCATAAGTTGACCATTTTGGGTCATCAAATCCCTGCAATCTTGATTGAATGGTTTGAATCCAAGTAATCAACTTCAATAATTCTTCATCGGCAATGGCTTGCCAAGTTAGGCAGCAGCTTTCATCATAGTTTTTGCAGGGCGCATTCATCGCATCCGTGATTACACCAGTAATAACATCAGTGTCGCCAGTTGAATTTTCGTCCAATCGAATAGATGCTGTTGGTTTGGTAGATGGGTGTTTCGGCTTAAAAACATTAGCCGCTTCGCTGCGCTGATAAATATCGCGGATGACAGATTGGCTAATGCGGTTATTTTCCAGACTGCCTAACAGCTCTGGTTGAAACAAAAAACACAGCTGCAGATGCAGTTGTACTGTCAATTCGCTATCAAAATTGAGCAGGGCATCTTGCGCTTGCCGTGCTTGGTTTTTTCGCCCCAATCCCATTTTGTTCTTGATGTCTTCACGCAGCAACCAGCCATAACTGCCTTTTGGCAGTTTTTGGGTCAGCGCAGAGAGTTGCTGCAAAATCTTGCTGCGGTTTTCAGGGGTATTGGTGGGATATTGACGCGTCAGACTTGAGTACAAATAGGCTGATAGGGGAACGGCTTGGGCGATTTGTTGCTGCATCGCTAACAAACCATGCGCTTTGACATAACTATCAGGGTCATGATTATCTGGCAGTGTCAAAAAGTGCAATTCCTTGCCATCAGTAAGCGCAGGCAATCCTACTTCCATGGCACGCCAAGCGGCTTTTTGTCCTGCACTATCGCCATCAAAGCTTAAAGTAAGTATGGGATTAAATTGCAGTAATCTTTCGATTTGTGATTGCGCCAGCGCTGTTCCCATGGAGGCAACTGCGCCATACACACCCGCTTGATGAAGGCTTATGACATCCATATAACCTTCAACCACCAGCCAGTCTTTGGCTTTGGCCTTGCGACCTTCAAAAAGACCATACAACACGGCTTGTTTATGAAATACAGGTGAGTCTGAAGAATTGATATACTTGGGCTGCTCATCATCAGATAGGGTGCGACCGGCAAAGCCGATCACGCGCCCTTGTTGGTCGCGGATGGGAAAAATCACCCGATTGCGCAGCAAATCAAAATCCCGCCCATTTTGTGAAGTGCGCACCAACCCTAAGATTTTCAACCCTTCGATGTCTTGGGGGAAGGCTTCTTCAAGATGTTGCCAACCGTTTGGGGCAAAACCCAAGGCAAATTCTTCGATAGTGTGCGGCGTCAGACCACGTTTGAGCAAATAATGTTGGGCAAAGCTATTTTGCTGTAATTGATGCTGATAAAACTGGCAGATTTGGGTCAGTAAGTCGTATAAACTTGATGAACTATCCTGCGGGGTGTTATTGCCCATGTCATCAAAGGGTGAAAACCCGCCAACACTTGCGTCATCATACTCGCCAAAAGGGATGAAGCTCACATCTAAGTTATCAGACGTTTGAAAATCATCAAAAGTGTCTATCCACAAAGCCGCTGCATCGTCAATAGACGGACGCTCGGCAACATCTGAGTCAGAGAGGGCTTGAGCTAGATTTTGATGCAATGATGCCCTTGCTTGCGATAAAGCAGGTTTGGGTGGAACGGGTGTTTTTTTATAGGTATGCGATTTATTGACAGGCTCTTTGGGCAGTTCAATCCCAGTTTGACGGGACAGTTCTTTGAGCGCTTCACCCGCGGTGAGGTTTTCATACTCTTTTAAAAAGGTGAGCGCATTGCCAGCGACACCACAGCCAAAACAGTTATATAGCCCTTTTTGCGGATTGACAAAAAATGAGGGCGTTTTTTCTCCATGAAAAGGGCAACAACCTTTGAATTCATTGCCCGAACGTTTGAGCTCCACATGCTTGCCAATAATCTTGACGATATCGGCATTGGCAATGATTTGATCAATGATGGCATTGTTACTCATGGTAAAAAGCGCATTTCCAGTTAAAAATTAGCTGATTGAAAAAAAATAGCTAGGATAAACCTAGCTAATGTTAACGGGGTTTATAGATTATTTGACTTGACTGGTATTGTCAGGTGGTAGACCCAAACCAATTGTGGTATCACGTGGTCTGGTTGGTGTCTCATCATTTGCCGTGGTAGCCGGACTTGGCAGGCGCATTGCCGCAGCTTGCTGAATTGAGGTCTGAATCACTTGTGGCTTGGTGTTGCCTGAGTATTGACCCGACTGCTGGGCTAGCCCTTGAACAGCAGCATTTTGTGAGCTTTGACCCAGCACGCCCAATGTGGCTTTATTTAACCAGTTTGAACCGGTACGGCTATTATCAAGTTTGACGTTGCCACGCGCATCAATCAGACCAGGGTAGTTGATACGAAGCAGTTGTTTATATTGATTGGCGGTATCAGTCATTCCCAGTTTGTCATAGCTATAGGCGATGGTTGCAATAGACTCTGGAATCGCTTCGCTTTGTGGATAGTACTGAAATACCCATTTAGCACGGTTGGCAGCTGCCACATAGGCTTTGCGTTTAATATACCAGCGCGCTACATCCATCTCACTTTCTGCCAATTGGTTATAAATATAACGCATACGTAGCGCAGCGTCTGGGGCATAGGCACTATTGGGGAAGCGATTAATCAGTTGCTGAAAGTTATTAAAGGCAATGCGCGAATAGCCCATATCACGGTGTGCAGGATTAAGCTTGGTGTATTTCATCACGCCGCCTGATGCCGCCTGCATATTTGAGATGCCGCGAACATAGTACGCGTAGTCAACTTGCGGGTTCGATGGGTAAGACTGGATAAAACGATCAGCACTGGCAATCGCATCCAAATAGTCACCATGCTGGTACTGCGCATACATCAAGTCAAGTAACGCTTGCTCGCTGTAATCACCCACAGGATAGAAAGTCCGTAAATCGTTCAACTGGCTAATCGCTTTAGCAAGGTTGCCTTTTTTGATGTTATCAGACGCTGCTTGGTAGTAGCCTTGCTCACTTTTTTCAGCTTTGGTCGCAACGACTTCGTCTTTGCCACCCAACAATTTTGAATTTTTTAGCGTTTGACAGCCAGATAAAGTGGTCAAAGCCACAGTAATTGCGGTGACACCCACAACTTTGGAAAGATGATGCATATGAACCTCAAATCTATTGCAAAAATATTTGCCCATCATAATACTTATTGTTCAAAACTGAATGCAAAATATTGTATTAAAAATTTCACTAAGTCTATCACGAAACGTTATACTTTGTGACCTATCCGCGCATATTAATTTTGAAAATCCCTATACTCTAAGTCTGAACTGTTTATGACCACGCCAATCGCCTCACATCCAAACAACTTAAATCCAATCGATTCAAATACTGAATCTATGACGGAATCTATGACTCAAAACAACACCAATCAACTCGAAGAAGAATGGGAAAACCTGTCACAACCATACCCAAGCACTCAAAACCTGCAGACCCACGACGCTGGCAGTCATCGAATTATCCAAAATTATACAGTCACCTCTGAGCAAATAGGGGAGCGCATTGATAAAATTGCTGCCTTGGTGTTTAGCGACTATTCGCGTGAGCAAATCAAAAACTGGCTTGAGTCAGGCGAACTAACCGTAAACGGAATGGCGCAAAAACCCAAATATCGTCTTAAACCCAACGATATGTTAGTGCTTAAAGCGAGTTTGACCGCTCAGCAGCAAGATTTGCCTGAGAATATCTCACTTGATATCTTGTATGAAGATGAGGCGGTGCTGGTCATCAATAAGCCCGTAGGCTTGGTCGTCCATCCTGGCGCAGGCAATGGGTCAGGTACGCTAGTCAACGCGCTACTTTTTCATTATCCTGACAGCCGCACGCTACCTAGAGCAGGATTGGTACATCG
>NZ_DAMBOA010000015.1:0-31999 GCF_032064105.1 Moraxella sp. CTOTU49097
TGTTGGCTTAAAAATGTCGCGCTGCATGACTAACTCCTTTTCAATCGTGACTGGCGTAATCACAGTTTACGACATTTTTTGATGAAAAAGGCGTTTTTTTGCGATAAAACCCGCTAGATAGGGCTGTAATTAGCGCTATCAGCGGTTAAATAGGTTAAGAATAATAGTGAGAATGATACTCACGATAATCATGGTGACGATGGGAAAATGAAAACTAAAGCCGCCGCCTTCTGAGCGATAATTAACGTCTCCCGGCATACGCCCAAACCAGCTAAAGGCAGTGGGGAAAAAGTGCCAAATCAATCCGATAATCAAAAATAATATGCCTAAGCCGATAAGAATTTTTGCCATGTTGTATGTTCTTTATAAGTAAAGAGAATTTGGCAAGTGTATAGAAAATTGCGGTGTTTGTGATAGGTGATTCAGTGGCTATGGTGTAAATTACAGGCAGTTTATGTAAGAGAAATTTGATTTTATGGATTATATTAATCTACTATAGTCAAGACTAATTGGAAATTAGGATGGTTATTATGAAAAGAATAATGGGATTAATAATTTTGGCTTTCGTTACGGGTTGTACAACTACACCGCAACATTCGAGATTTCAAAAGCCACCAAAGCTCATAGCAAAATCAACATCGCCAAATAATATTCCTGCAACACCTGTAATGCTCAATGATGGTTTGCCTAAATGTGGCATCAGTGGACAATTAAGGGGATTGCCTTATAAACCTAATGATTTCATCGAAAATCCTTGGATTCCACCTCATGACGGTATTTCTCGTTATGAAGGGCGATGGGCAGACGAAAATGCAGTGCAAATAGCTATTAAAAAAGAAAATGGAAAATATAAAATTTATAATGATAGCAGTGAAAACTGGAATTATCTTTATAACAATATTCACTGGGAAAATGATGAGTTGCATTTTAGTTCATTTGCCTACTCAGATAAACCAGAATTATTTACTCACCCCTATCACAGAACTAAAGGTGAGATGATACTAACACCGACTAAAGAAAAAAATAAAATCAAATGGACTTTTTTTATAGATAACGAACGATTTGACAATATTCTGACAAAAAAATAATTATTTCATTTTCCTTGGTGGTAAGCCTGTATGTTGGGTTTGAAAATTGCCTTTTTTCGGCTGTTTTTGGTTTGACGGTTTTTTACCAAAACTGCTTGGCGTAGGTTTTTTACCCGATTTTTTCGCAGTACTATCTTTATTCGTACGTTTGACCGAATCACCAGCGGCAGAACTATTTTTCTTACGGGCTGATTGGTAAACATCTTCACCCTCAAGTTTGGGATTATAAGGCGGAATCAAACATTGACTACCATGCCCAATCAAATCTTCACGCCCCAAGTCTTTGAGCGATTGACGCAGCAGTGCCCAATTTTTGGGGTCGTGATAGCGTAGATACGCTTTGTGGAGTTTACGCTGTTTGCCCGATTTGACGATTTCCACTCCTTCGCTGTCACGGGTGACTTTATGTAAGGGGTCTTTGGCAGTATGGTACATGGTAGTAGCAGTTGCCATCGGGCTTGGGTAAAAGGCTTGTACTTGGTCGGCACGAAAGCCATTGCGCTTGAGCCAAATTGCCAAGTTCATCATGTCGGTGTCGGTGGTGCCAGGGTGCGCGGCAATAAAATACGGAATCAAATATTGCTCTTTACCTGCTTCACGGCTGTATTTGTCAAACATCTGCTTGAAAGTATCATACGTCCCCATACCCGGTTTCATCATTTTGGAGAGTACATTGGTTTCAGAGTGTTCGGGGGCGATTTTGAGATATCCGCCGACATGGTGGGTGACCAATTCTTTGACATATTCGGGGTCTTTGACCGCCAAATCATAGCGCAAGCCTGACGCAATCAGGATTTTTTTCACCCCTTTGATATCACGAGCTTTACGGTACAGTTGGGTGAGATGACTGTGGTCGGTGAGTAAGTTGTCGCAGATATCGGGGTATACGCAGGAGGGTTTGCGGCAGTTTTTCTCAATGGCATCGTCTTTGCAATGCAGACGGTACATGTTGGCAGTCGGTCCGCCAAGGTCAGAAATTACCCCGGTAAATGACGGCTCGGTGTCGCGGATTTTTTTGATTTCGCCCAAGATAGACTCTTCTGAGCGGTTTTGGATAATGCGTCCTTCATGTTCGGTAATCGAGCAGAAGGTACAGCCGCCAAAACAGCCGCGCATGATATTGACTGATAATTTAATCATGTCATAAGCAGGAATTCTTGCGTTGCCGTAGCTAGGGTGGGGCAGACGGGCATACGGCAAATCAAAGATATAATCCATCTCTTCCATGGTAAGTGGAATGGGCGGCGGATTGAGCCATACATCAATGTCGCCATGTCGCTGCACCAACGCGCGGGCGTTATGCGGATTGGTTTCTAGGTGCAAAATACGGTTGGCATGGGCGTAAAGTACCGGGTCGGATTTGACTTGCTCAAAGTCGGGCAAGCGAATCACGGTTTTGTCACGGGGCGGCAACGGGCGTTTGTGTTTTAAGGCGTTTTTATTGGGGTCTTTGAGGTTGACCACTTGGATGTCTTGGCTTTCAGCGACCTTATCAGCATTGAGCACTTTGTGCTCGACTTTATCTGCTACAAACCCTTTGTATTGACTCTCAAGCGTTTTTTCTTGTTCAATGTGACAGTCGCCCACATCTTCCATCATCACATACGGATTGATAATCGGGTCAACGCGCCCAACGGTGTCGACATCGTTACTGGCGATTTCTATCATATCGGCTTGCCAGTGTTTTTTGGTTTGTGTCGACAGATACGCGGTGCCACGCACTTTGGCAAGGTCTTCAAAACGGTAACCTTTGGCAAGTGCATGTACAACATCGACAATCGCGCGCTCGGCATTGCCATATAGCAAAATATCAGCTCGGCTATCCATCAAAATGCTACGGCGCACTTTGTCTGACCAATAATCATAATGGGCGATACGGCGCAGCGAGCCTTCAATCCCACCCAAAATAATGGGCACATCGGGATAGGCTTCACGGCAGCGCTGGCTATATACCACAGCCGCACGGTCGGGGCGTTTGTCGGGGGCATTGTCTGGCGAGTAGGCATCGTCACTGCGAATTCGTCTATCGGCGGTGTAGCGGTTAATCATGCTGTCCATATTGCCTGCGGTGACGCCCCAGGCAATGGTCGGTTTGCCAAGTGTCATAAAAGCGTCTTTGCTCGTCCAGTCTGGCTGGGCGATGATACCGACACGAAAGCCTTGCGACTCTAACAGTCTGCCGATGATTGCCATACCAAAGCTTGGGTGATCCACATAGGCATCGCCTGAGACGATAATGACATCACAGGCATCCCAACCAAGGGCATCCATTTCGGCTCGGCTCATCGGCAAGAATGGCGCAGGCTCAAAGCAGCTTGCCCAGTGTTTGTCATAGTCAAATAGGGCTTTGGTACCTTGTTTAAAGGCTTTGTTGGCAATAGTTTCGGCGGACATAGGCTTGGATATTAAATAAAATGAATATGGCTCATTTTATCATGAATCAATTTTGCGATGGGGGTTTATAGGGCGAAATAACAAAAAAACCTGATTAAATTAGTCGGAATTTTATTGGATATTAGACAAAATTTTTTGCAAGTAATTACATTATAATAAGTGTTGAAAATTTTTTACTTGTCATAAATTATGTAATCAAGACGACTTTAGGCGATAATTTTATTGGCAGTATTTTTTTTGTTGGCAACAGCTAAATATAAGGATAATTGATAATGCAAATCTTACCACTAACTGCACAGGATAAAACTAACTGGCAAGCCTTGTGGCAGGGCTATTTAGAGTTTTATCAAACAGATCTACCCCAAGCGACTACGGAAAATACTTGGCAAAAAATCATTGACGAAACATCACCCATTTTTGGTTTCGGGGCATTTGTGGATGATAAGCTTATCGGCTTTGTACATGTTGTATTGCATCCTAATACATGGAATACCACAGACTGTTGCTATCTTGAGGATTTGTTCGTCAAAGAAAATGGGCGTGGTAAAGGTGTGGGAAGAATGCTGATCAAATATGTCTATCAATTTGCTAAAGATAAAAACTGTAATCGGGTCTATTGGGTCACTCAAGAAGGCAACGTTTCTGCTCGCCGTCTGTACGACGATATCGCTAAAAAGACTGATTTTGTGCAGTATCGGCATACTTTATAAATAAGATTTTTTATAACTGCCCCAAAACTTTGGTGGTAAACTATAGCTTTCTTGATTTTTTTGTAGCGCCTTATGACCGATACCTTTGCTGATGCCCTAGAAGCGCTTGATCCGCTAACACCTGAGCCTACTAAGCTTTCGCCCCCGACAGAGCCGAAGCCTAGACGGCGGTTGCCGTATATGGCGTATGAACACCAGCAGCAAATCACCCGTCTGTGTGTGCGCTGTGGACTGCTACTCATGCAATATGGGGCAGAGTCGGCAACGGTAACAGATTTGTGCCGCCGATTGGGGTTAGCGTTGGGGTTGGCTAGTGTGGAGTGCGGGATTGCCTATAATGGCTTGACCATCACCACAATTTATAATAACCGCTGTATTACTACCTTGCGCGCGTCAACCACCCATGCCATCAATGTCAATATCATTGTACAAATTCAGCGAATTGTACTGGATTTGGAAAGTATGCCGGTGACGAGTACCCTAGAGCACGCGACCTACCGATTTGATGAGATTGATCGCGGCACTTATCCTGCCAAGATGGTCGCGACGATGGTCGGTGTGGCGTGTGCCTGCTTTGCGTATTTGGCAGGGGGCGATATACTGGTGTGTTTGGTGACTTTTATTGCGAGCATGATGGGGTATTCGCTACGGCTATGGCTGAGTAACCGCAACTTTAACCCCTTTATATCCGCGCTCATAGCGGCGTGTTTTGGCTCCATCTTTGCCAGTACCGCGCTGTTATTGGGGATTGGTAACGACCCGCATATTGCCATGGCATCAAGTGTGCTTTGGTTGGTTCCCAGTTTTCCTTTGATAAATTCGTTGTCGGATATGCTAAAGGGTTATATGAACATCGGTATCGGGCGCTTTATGTTTGTGATTATCTTGACGTTATCGAGCTGTATCGGCATCGTGTTGTCATTGCTATTACTAAATATCAGTCATTGGGGCGTGGGTTGATGAAAGCGTTTGATAAAATTTTATTGCCAATATTAGGTAGGGTGAAAAATGTTGATTGATGCGATTGCCTTGATACGCGCAGCAACTTTTGCTTGCTTGATGACGCTTGGCTGGACACTGCTTGTCAATGTGCCGCGCCGCTACATTTGGCAATGCTTATTGTTGACTGTGCTAGGTTACGGACTTAGAGAGCTATTAAAACAACTGTCAGTCAATTTGATACTAGCGACGTTTGTGGCAGCGGGTATTTCATCGTTTGTGGCAATTTATTTGGCAAAAAAATATTTACTCACCCCAAAGATGATTTTGGTGCCTGCCATGCTGTGTATGATGCCGGGGATTACCGCGTACAAAGCCATGATTAGCTTTGTACAGCTAGGCTACTATGGCTATAATCCACAAGTATTTACCCAAATGATGGATTTTAGCTTCAATGCGATATTTGTGACCGCTGCGTTGGTGTTTGGTATTTCGTTACCGACATCATTTTGGTATCGCACTAAGCCTATTGTTTGAGCCCATTATCTGATGGCGCATTAATCTAACTAGTCTAACTGGATTTTCGTGCCTACCTTGGAAAAATTCATCACAAATTGACTCTTAAAGCGTCGGACATTGTTTTCATAAGTTAAATTATCGCGGGTAAAGCGGTGATATTCCGCCATATTTTTGGCATGTACCAATAGCAAAAAGTCATAATCCCCTGAGATTTCATAACAACTCATCACGTTGGGCAATCGGCTCATCAAGCGCTCAAAGCCATGCTGCAGCGCGGTATTTTGTTTTTCCATTTCAATCAGCACAAACGCGCTTAAATCAAAGCCCAATTCGGTGGGGTTGACAATCACCACTTGGCGAGTAATCACCCCGGTCTCTGTCATCATTTGGATACGGCGCTGGCAGGTCGCTACCGATGCATGCACTTTTTCGGCGATGTTCTTGAGCGGTAGCGTCGCATCTTCTTGCAAAAAGTTTAAAATACGTTTATCGATATCATCGATTTCATGAATCATAACCATGTCCTTCTAAAAATATATAATAAGACAAATTGAGAAAAATATAGCAAATTTATCTTATATTAATGTTAATTTATCATAAATAGGGTTATTTTGAAATAATTTACCAAAGATAATTGTTATACTGCTTGGCAATTTAACCGCAAAAGCAAAAATATAACAAGGTCAATTATGTCAGTCCCCAGTGTTTTATCACCATCGTCTATCGTTGTCCAGCCCAAGGCAACAACTTCTCAGCCGGCTACCGCTGCCAAAAAGTTGCGTTTTGGGGTGGTGTTGGCATTGATTTCTAATGTGTTGTTTGGCGTGCTGTATCTGTATAGTCACTGGCTTGCACCGTTGTCAGGCACGCAAGTTTTTTTGTGGCGCATGGTGGCGATGTGGTTTGGGTTGGTGGGGTTGTTGGCAATGACGCAAAGTTTTGGGCAACTCAAAGCATTTTTGATGGGATTAAACAAACAACAATGGGTTTTATTGTTGTTACCGACACCGATTTTAGCAAGTCAGCTGTGGCTGTTTATGTGGGCGCCTATCAATGGACAGGCGGTTAATACCGCAATGGGGTATTTTTTGTTTCCCTTGATGATGGTACTGATGGGCTGTGTGGTGTTTAAAGAAACCTTAAATCGATTGCAGTGGGCGGCGATTATCGTTGCCGCAGCAGGAGTAGGATTGCAATTTTGGCTTGCGGGGAGTGTATCGTGGGCGACTGCATGGGTGTGTTTGACGTATCCGATTTATTATGGCCTGCGCCGCTGGCAAGGGGTGCCGGCGCTAATGGGACTGTTCGTTGATTTGTCAGTGATTGCCCCGATTGCCTTGGGTTTTTTATTGTGGCAAAACAGCAGTGTATCGATAGTAACAGGGTCAATGACAATGGGGCTGTTATTGATTGGACTGGGTATGATTAGTGCGCTTGCCATGCAGACCAATCTTAAAGCCAGTCAGGTGTTGCCGATGAACACCTTTGGTATGCTCAGTTATCTGGAACCTGCGCTGATGTTTTTATTGTCCATTTTTGTGCTGCATGAAGCTGTCAATGGTACCATGATTGCCAGTTTTGCTTTAATTTGGATAGGGGTGTTGCTGATGATCGTAAATGCAATACGAGCGTCCAAAAAAAGCCACTCAACCGCTATTTGTGACTAGGTAAGCTAACATTACTGATTTAATGGATGGATAAGTATGTAAGAAATTGTTAAAATCGCGTTGAACAAAAATTGTACAACCATAAAAACTGAGGTGCTGCTTGGGGCAAATTCATTATCTAACTTATGTGAGCCGTATGACGTTGAAAGCTGGCATAACCCCTAGAACGCTGTCTGATATCATGACGGTGGCGCAGCGTGAGAACCTTGCCCATCAAATTACCGGTTTTTTGTGCTTTGGAAATGGCTATTTTTTTCAGTACATTGAAGGCGAAAAATCAGCGATTGAGCAATTATTTGGCAACATTCAGCGTGATGGGCGCAACCGCGATGTCACACTCAAGTCTAAAGGGGTAATTGAACAACGGCTGTTTCAAGGTTGGCAAATGTTGATGGTCAATATCAATAACCCAGAAACGCATGAAGATATTATCAATGCGTTTTTACCCGTGTTGTCAGCTGGGTCAACAGCGGCAGCGGCTGATAAGTTTGTTGAGGTCATGCGGTCACAATATCATCGCCGTAGCTTGGTGGATTTTCAAAGCTATTCTCTCAAAAATGTCAGTCATTATGGCATCAGTCTGCGCGAACTGCTCAAAGTGCATCAGCATTTTTTATTGGTTCAAAGCATTTTACTGGTATTGATTTTGATTAGTTTTAGCCTATTTTGGGGTCTGTAGCATCGAGAAATCTGTAGCATCGAGCAATATATTATCCACTGTTGACTATTGAACCCGCTTATCGAAAATCACACGCGGTTATATGGTCATTCACCATGCCGACTGCTTGCATAAACGCATAGCAAATCGTCGAGCCCACAAATTTAAATCCGTCTTTTTTGAGCGCTTTTGACATCTTATCTGAGTATTCAGTGTTGGTGGGGATATCAGCAAAGATTTTTGGGTGGTTATCTTGCGGTAGTTTTGCCAAGCCGCTGGGTGACAAGTTCCAAAGATAATCGCTAAAAGCTTGCGTTTGGGTGATTTTTAGATAACATTTGGCATTGTTGATGATGGCTTTGATTTTACCGCGGTGGCGAATAATGCCTGCATCGGTCATAAGACTATCGACCATGTCATCATCAAACTGTGCGATAATTGCAGGGTCAAAATCAGCAAATACTTGGTAATAACGCTCGCGTTTTTTAAGTATGGTAATCCAGCTGAGTCCCGCTTGCATACCTTCTAAACACAGCATGGCAAATAGATGACGGTCATCATAACTGGGCTTTCCCCATTCATTGTCGTGGTAAGCTTGATAAAGCGGGTCTGTGCCGCACCATTCACAGCGGTTATAGGCTTTCATCCTATGTCTCATGGTATTGAAAGGTTTATTATAACCACCTTGGGCAAAAAAAACGCCAGCATTTGCCAGCGTTTTTGAGCTATCAATTTTTAGTCTATCTTTTAATCTATGTTTTAATCCATCAAATCGATATTTTTGGTTTCTTTAATTGAGAATAACGCGATGAGAGAAATCAAACCGTTAATAACAATATATATAGCCACACCTTTCATGCCATATTGCTCATTGATTTTGATGGCATAAATCGCAGGAATCGATGCACCCACAATCGCCGCTAGATTGTAAGCCAGTGATGCACCTGAATAGCGTACTTCGGTGGGGAACAGCTCTGGCAATAATGCTGCCATTGGACCAAACGACATACCCATACATGCCATGCCCAAAATGAGGAAAATAAATACCGTGGTTGGTGTACCATTGCTAAGCAGCATTGGCATAAAGCAGGCAAATAACATACATAATATAGTCACGCCAATCAGCCATTTTTTACGACCGATTTTATCCGCGCCAATCCCTGAAATACTGGTAAAAATACCAAACACAATCGCAGCGACCAGTAAAAAGCCAGTAAAGGTATTTGGGGCAATACCTAACCCTGTTGGGAAGCCGAAAGAAGATAATTTTGCCGGGCTTTTTGAATAGGCCTGTACGAAAGCAGTCATGATATAAAAAATCACATAAGTCATCGCCATCAAGAATGTGCCTTGCACAATCGGACGCCAATACTGGGTGATGACTTTTGACACAGGTGCATTAACTTTTTTGCCTTCGGCTTCAGCGGTACGGAATACATGGCTTTCATGTAGGCTTAAACGTACCCAAAGACCCACACCCACAAGCACGATTGAAATGAGAAAAGGGATGCGCCATGCCCACTCGACCAAGGCATCTTTTCCTAAAAAATAACTAAGTAAAAAGAACACTAAATTGGCTAAAAATAACCCAATCGGCGCGCCTAACTGCGGGAAAGTACCATACCAAGCACGTTTGCCTTCTGGCGCATTTTCGGTGGCGACCAAGGCAGCACCGCCCCATTCACCGCCAAGCCCAATCCCTTGACCCACACGAAGTAAACATAACAACAATGGGGCAATAACGCCTACTTGGGCATAAGTCGGTAGCAAACCAATCGCTACGGTTGATAAACCCATCGTGAGCAGAGACGCCACCAAGGTTTTTTTACGACCGAGTTTATCACCAAAGTGACCAAATAACGCTGAACCGAAAGGGCGCGCAATAAACGCCAATGCCAACGTCGAAAGCGAGTAAAGCATCGCCGCTTTTTCATCGGTTTTATCAAAAAACTGGGTATTAAAAATCAATACCGCCGCAGCGGCATAAATGTAATAATCATAAAACTCAATAGCCGTACCAATCATGGATGCCACGGCGACCTTTTTTGGGTCGTTGCGTAGCGCGATATTGTGATGATCAGGGTGCGCGGTTGAAGCCGTCGTCATGATGTCATCCCTCCTTAGATAATAAAAGTTTAAGTGAAAATTAAGATACATAAAATATTGGAATGAATTATAAATCATAATTTGTCAAAAACTTGATAAAAATAGTTAAGGTGGTGCAAAAATTTAGTTATCAATCGCTGATTTGATAAATTTCGTCAGCTTATCCATAATAAGCCATCACAAAATACACATTAAAAATTAAGAGGTAACCATGATTCGTGAGCTAGCCATTACCGACTTTTTTGCCACGGCAAACGATACCGTTTGGGATGTGCGGGATAGTAAAGCCTTTGCGCAAGGACATATTGAGTGTGCCAAAAACCAACCCTTGGATACGCTGACGGCAGAGTTATTGGCAACCACAGATGGCACTGTCTATGTGCTATGCGGTGGTGGCAGCAAAGCCGCCAAAGCTGTCGCTTTGCTCAATGAGATTGACCCACATCGGGATATCGTCCATTTGACGGGTGGTACGCGTGCAGCAAAAGCGGCAGGTATGACCATCGTGAGTGATAATCTGTCATGAGTGAGCTAGCAAAAAATATTATCTATACGGGCGTAGCAGGGACAGGCAAGACCTACCAACTGCAACAAATCGCCAAACAATATACCGAGATATTGCCAGTAGCCAATGCGGATGAATTGCTAAAAGCTTTGCTTAAGCCACTAAGCTGGCGAGATGTAATTTGTTTGATATTCCTAAATAATTATCAACAAGGTAGAAAACTGCTTAAAGTGCCAGAAATAATCGATCATCAATTTTTTAGGATGAAGGCGCAATTAAATGACCGTAAAGAAAATTTAAATCAAACGGCTTGGGGCACATTGATGATGTACAGTGATAAGAACTCAGTTCGTGTCAAATATCATCGAAGGGCTAGCCAATCGTATTTTGATAAAGACGATAGCAGTAATTGGTTTTTATTAGCAGACAGTTTGCCGTTATTAGCAGACTTGCAAAACAAGCTTGATGATTACCAAGCGGCAATTCACAGCCAGTTTCAGCCCAACTATTTGCAGCCCAACTATTTACAGCCAAAGCTAGAACGCTTTAGTTTTGTCAGTTTTCATCAAGCGTATGGGTATGAAGAATTTGTCGAAGGCATTCGTCCCCACATCGCGGACAATGGGCAGATGAGCTATCGCATTGAGTCAGGGGCATTTCTTAGACTGTGTCAACAAGCCAAACATGACCCTAGTCACCGTTATGCCATGTTGATTGATGAAATCAACCGCGCCAATGTCGCCCGCGTGTTTGGGGAATTGATGAGTTTGATTGAACCGACCAAACGCGCAGGACAGACAGATAGCTTGTCGGTAAATTTGGCGTATTCGCGTCAGCCGTTTAGCGTGCCTAGCAATGTCGATATCTACGCTACCATGAACAGCCAAGATCATTCATTGGCGCCGCTCGATATGGCATTTCGCCGCCGTTTTGAATTTATTGAGTGTCAACCACAGCCACAGTTATTGGGTAAAGTCATGGCAAATGGGATTGAGATTGATTTAGCCAAATTGTTGACCGCATTGAATCAAAGAATCTCGCAAAATTTGGCAAAAGACAGCCAGTTAGGACATAGTTTTTTGTGGGGTATTGATTCGCTGCAAGCGTTAAGCGCTGCGTTTAGCCAATCTATCATCCCACAAGTGGCGCAAGCCTGCCAACACCATGGACAAATCTTGCAAGCAATCTTTGGGCAACGCTTTATCAGGCTAGTTGATAACAAAAAAGCAACGGGATTTATGGCACAGCAAGCGGGTTTTGACATCCATACCCAAGCGCTTGATGACCCAAATAGCTATCTTGCAATCTATCAAAGCGCCCAATGAAAGCCATCATCACGTTTGAACATAGTTGCTTGACCGCGGCAGATTTTGACGATGGGCAGGATTTTGACTGGCTTATTGAGCAAAATTTTGACGTGTTTCGCATTGAGCGTAAACAGCAGCAGTGGCAACTCAAAGTGCGCCACTATATCGGTGTGATTGGGTTGCCCAGTGGCGGGCAAGTTGAGATTTTGCCAAAACTTGCACAAAGCCAAATCACCCATGCCGATGAAGTTACCCAAACCCGTCAATGGGTGCAACAGATGCTGACAGCAGTGTGGCAGGCCTTATTGCCCAAGTCGTTAACTAATCTAGCCAATCAACTACTCATTAATCCTCCAGCCCCCAATCCTCCGCCAATCAATCACTCGCTATCGCTTAGCGAGTGGCTGCAAGCGTATTTTTGGCAGGGATTTGCGCAGTATGTGCCCAATCAGCAATATCAGCAATTTGAGCAAAATCAGCCCTATCTGCAGGGTAAATTACTAATCAAAGAGCAATTGCAGCATAACTTCCACCAGCCGCATAAATTTTATCATCAGACTGAAAATTTTGCGATGGATACCGCTGGCAATCGCTTGGTAAAAACCACCATCGAGCGGGTGATTGGCAGCATGGCTACGCCATTACTAAGCTCATGGCAGGCAGTGGGTACCGTTGCCAAAGACTTATACGACATCTTATTTTCTCAAGCGCTACAAGAGTTGACCGCGTTGCCTAGTCTGACTGCCCAGCGTAATTATACCTTTATCAGCTTTTGTTATGCGCTGCTGACGCTACAACAAGCCAGTAGCCAAGGGCAATTTTTGACCCCAACTTGGCTAGTGAATATGCCATTTGCCTTTGAAAAATGGGTGGGCAGGAAAATCCACGAACAATTTGCCGCACAGAATTTTGAACTAGTTGAGCAAAAAAGACAGCCATTGACCGTGCAGCAAGGGTTAACCATCAAACCCGATATTTGGCTAAAGTCTGCCGACAAACTTATTATCGCCGATATAAAATGGAAAAAAACTGCTGCTTTCAACGACATAAGCTTGGCAGATATGTACCAACTGCTTACCTACGCCAGTGAGTTTGATGCCGATGAAGCTTGGCTGATTGTCCCAACGCTAAGCACGCAATTGATGGCACAGCAGATTGAATTTTGCCAACCGAAAAAAACCCGATTTTATCTGATGCCTTTTGCAGTGACGCAAGGGTGTTTAAACCTTTTTCATTAGAATTATTCAAAAAAAATGCTAATTTGTTTTATTTTATCAATGAGAAAGGTGAGAATTAACAACTTTTCTCGCCGCCAAAACTTGGTAAAATAACCCCATATAACTTTGAAAATGACCAAAAAACAGGAAGAGCTATGAGCAAACATTATGATTATATCGCTATTGGTGGTGGGTCAGGGGGCATTGCATCAATCAATCGTGCTGCCAGCTATGGTAAAAAATGTGCCTTGATCGAAGCCAAGCAGTTAGGCGGTACTTGCGTCAATGTTGGCTGTGTGCCCAAAAAAGTGATGTGGTATGGCGCCAATATGGCAGCAGCGATCCATCATTATGCGCCTGACTATGGCTTTGATTTGGATGTTAAACAATTTGACTTTGCCAAATTGGTACAAAGTCGCCAAGCTTATATCAGCCGTATTCATCAGTCGTACAACAATGGTCTCGAAAATAACCAAGTCGATGTGATTCATGGTTTTGCCAAATTTGCCGATAAACATACGGTTGAGGTGTATAAAAATGACGGCACAGTAGAGACCATTACCGCTGACCATATTTTGCTTGCGATGGGAGGTCGACCTGTTCGCCCAGCCATTGAAGGGGCAGAGTTGGGTATTGACTCGGATGGTTTTTTTGACTTGACCGAATTGCCACCGCGGGTAGCGATTGTGGGGTCAGGCTATATCGGTGTTGAGATTGCAGGGGTGATGAATGCATTGGGCTCAAAAACCCATCTGATTGTGCGTAGCAAGCGGGTGCTCAAAAACTTCGATGCCGACATTGTCACCACGCTCACCCATATCATGCACGATGATGGCATTGAATTTCATTATGGATTGCTGCCACAACAAGTACGCAAAAACCAAGATGGTTCATTGAGCATTGAATTGTCAAACAATGAGACCTTGACGGTGGATTGTTTGATTTGGGCAACGGGTCGCGCACCTGCAACCGATACCATCAATCTTGATAAAGCAGGCGTTGAGGTCAATGAGCAAGGCTTTGTCAAAGTCGATGCCTATCAAAATACCAGTGTCGAAGGTATCTATGCCGTCGGCGACATCATCGAACATGGTATTCAATTGACCCCAGTGGCGGTGGCAGCAGGTCGTCGATTATCTGAGCGCTTGTTTAACAACAAACCCAATGAGCATTTGGACTATAACCTAGTGCCGAGCGTGATTTTTAGCCATCCACCGATTGGTACTGTAGGGCTGAGTGAAGAAGAGGCGGTCAAAGGCTATGGCATCAATGCGGTTAAAGTCTATAAATCCAGTTTTACCCCGATGTATAGTGCAGTGACCAAACACCGTGAGCCGTGCCACATGAAGCTGATTTGTGTGGGTGAAGAAGAAAAAGTGGTGGGCTTGCATGGCGTAGGTTTTGGTGTCGATGAGATGATTCAAGGTTTTGCGGTGGCTATCAAAATGGGCGCCACCAAACGCGACTTTGATGACACGGTAGCGATTCATCCGACTGGCTCAGAAGAGTTTGTCACTATGCGCTAAACGGATTTCTAAGGTAAAAAAGCGGACTTAATCATAAGCCCGCTTTTTTTATAATTTTTTAATGACCGCTTATTGAAAAATCACATATCCACTTTAAGCCTATCCCAATACTGCTGATATAGCGCCATTATCTCATCACCAACGTCCTCACGAAACATGGCATGTTTTAGCAAATCGGCTGGCGGATACACAATCGGATTGTTGGCAAGCTCAGGCGGCATTTCTTTTTTCGCCGCCTCATTGGGCGAGCCGTAGCCGATTTCTTCACTAATCATGGCAGCGTATTTAGGTCGCAAGATAAAATCGATAAACTTATGCGCGTTGTCGTTGTTTTTGGCATTTTTGGGGATGACCATGTTATCCATCCACATAATAGCGCCTTCTTTTGGATAGACAAAGTCGAGCTCTGGCATCCCTTGGTCTTGCGCCATGATGACTTCACCGTTCCAAGCCAAGCCCAAGTAAGTTTCCCCTTCCATAAACGGCATGCGCGGTGCATCTGAGTTAAAGGTGCGTACATTGGGCATTAGTTTGGTGAGTTTTTCATACGCTTGTTTGATGGCTTCAGGATTTTTGGTACTGCCGTTATAACCAAGGGTCAATAGACTCATGGTGAATACGTCACGGATGTCATTCATCAGCATGACACGCCCTTGGTATTGCGGTTGCCATAAGTCATTCCAGCTGCTCAAGCTTGCTTTAGCAATGCGTTTGGTATTGACTGCAATGCCTGATGAGCCCCACAGATAGGGGATACTAAACTTATTTTCAGGGTCAAAAGGGGCATTGATAAAGGTGTTGCCCAGGTTGCCAAAATTGGTTAATTTGGCATGGTCGAGCGGCTCAAGCATCCCTTCTTTACGCATTTTATCGACAAAATCCGTACCCGGAAATGCCACATCATACTCACCACTGCCATTCATCAGTTTGAGTTTGGCATACATGGCTTCGTTAGAATCAAAGGTGCTATAAATAACGTCGATACCTGTCTCTGCGGTAAAATCTTTAAGCACCTGGTCAGAGATATACTCCGTCCAGTTGTACACATTGACGACCTTGCCACTTTGAGTGGCAGTAGGCGCAGACGCGGCAGCGCTAGTCGCGGTTTCGCTCGCTTTTTGACAACCCATTAGATTACTTGCCAGACCACCCGTTAAAACGGCGCCGCCAACACCCAAGCCATACCCTAAAAAACGTCTTCTATTGAGCATCCGAGATATCATATAAGTCTCCTTAACGTTTTTGGGTCGATGGTAGATTCATCGACTTTTTGGCAAGTAATAACTGCGAGATAATCAGACCCAGTAGCGAGATTGCGAGCAAGATTGTGCCAACGGCGTTGACTTCAGGTTTTACCCCGACACGCACCATCGAATAAATCTGTAATGGTAAAATCTCAAAATCAGGTCCTGTATTAAACGTCGATACCACCACATCATCAAGTGATAGGGTAAAGGCAAGCACCCAGCCCGCCAAAATCGCAGGCAAAATAATCGGTACAAGCACCGTACGAATCATGGTAAATTCATTGGCACCCAAATCACGCGCCGCTTCCAATACGCGGGTGTCGAGGCTGGATAGACGCGCAGTCACCGTAATCACCACAAAGGGCAGACAAAAGGTAATGTGCGCAATTAGCAACGTCACAAAACCCAGCTGTATCCCCACAATCAAAAATAACGCCAACAGCGAAATCGCCAACACAATCTCAGGCGACATCATCAGCACAAATAGCAAGCTTTGTAGTATCGATTTACCTTTGAAGTCATAACGCTGTAACGCTAATGCCGTCAAACCGCCAATCGCAGTAGAAATCGTCGCAGCTACTACCGCCAATATGACCGAGTTGATGGCAGCTTGTACCATCGCGGCATTACCAAATAACTCGCTGTACCAATGGGTACTAAAACCGCCCCATTGATAGCCGACTTTTGAGGCATTAAACGAGAAAATCACCATCACCGCAATCGGCGAGAACATCAGCAGATATACGATGGTCAAATACAGGCGAGACAACCATTTCATAGTATTAGACATAGCGTCCCCCTTATGCCACTTCGTTGTAGTCAGTTTTGCCAATCCGTTTGCTACTGGCTCGATATGCCATAATCAGCAATGCCATGGCAAGCGTCAATAGCACGGACGCCGCGGCGCCAAACGGCCAGTCACGGGCATCCAAAAACTGCGATTTGATGATATTACCCACCAGCAAGTTGCGCGAACCACCCAAGATATCCGCCACATAAAACATGCCCATGGCAGGCAACAGTACCAGCAATACCCCTGAAATAATCCCTGGTGTAGTCAGCGGCAAAATCACGTGCCAAAAGGTCTGTAGCTTGTTAGCGCCCAAATCTTTGGATGCCAAAATATAATCGTCACGCAAATCCACAAATACCGCATACAGGGGCAGTACCATAAACGGAAATAGCAAATATACCAAGCCCCCAATCACCGCTTTTTGGGTATATAAAATTTGCAGTGGCTCGTTGATAAGCCCAAGGTTAATCAGAAAGGTGCTGAGTAGACCATTGGCCGCCATAATGAGTTTCACCGCATACAGACGCACCAATGAGTTGGTCCAAAACGGAATCACTAGCAATAACATCAATAATGACTGCCATTTTTTATCGGCTTTACTGACCAAGTAGGCAAATGGATAACCGAGCAGCAAACAGATAATCGTCGTCATCCCTGCCATCGACAGCGAATGTAAAAACACTTTTAAATAAAGCGGGTCAATCAATCGAATATAGTTGTCGAGAGTGACCGGCAGTGTTAAAAACTTATCTTCATCACGGGTCAAAAAACTGGCAGCAATCACCAAGATATTGGGAATCAGGGCAAAAATAATCAACCATGCCCAAATCACAAACAGGGTCGCACGCTGAAAGCCGCGCCCGCCTTGCTTTGTCATAACAGGGGCAGGCGCGGTAGCAACCGAAACGCTAGAGGTCGAAGGTGAAGTAGTATTATTCATCTGGCAAAATCCACTCCCAACCATCGACCCAGTCAATACGCACTTCTTGACCCAGTTTATAGTTAAAATTTGGATCGTCTTCGTTAAAATACTCTGACGTTTTGACGATATTACCGTTTTTTAATTGAATCACAGAATCTAGGGTACTGCCTTTATAAGCACTGTCTACCACGTTGCCGATTAAGCCTTCATGACCTTCATGGGTGTAGTACACGCGGATATCTTCAGGACGCAGCAGTAAGTTGACATTTTGACCGACTTGCACGTCAAATTTTGGACGGGGCAATTCACGAATCGGGTGAAAGCCGTCATTTTGCTCCACCACTTCCACTTTGATGGTGGCTGGGTTGACCTCTAGCACTTTACCTTTAAACAAATTGGTTTCGCCAATAAAGCTTGCGGTAAATAAATTGGCAGGCGATTCATAGATACCAATGGGCGTATCAATTTGCTGGAATACGCCGTTTTTCATGACGGCAATCCGGTCAGACATCGACAAGGCTTCTTGTTGGTCATGAGTCACAAACACAAAGGTAATACCCAGTTCACGCTGCAAGCGTTTGAGTTCTGATTGCATTTGCTCACGTAGTTTGGCATCGAGCGCTGATAGAGGTTCATCAAGTAGCAGCATTTTTGGGCGATTAACCACGGCACGGGCGATGGCGATACGCTGCTGCTGACCCCCCGACAAATCTTGCGGACGACGATTGATGGTGTGGTCAAGTTGCACCATTGCCAACGCTTCACGCACCCGCTGGTCGATTTCGGTTTTGGGTACGCCTTTAAGTTTTAGTCCATAGGCGATATTGTCGTACACATTCATGTGCGGAAACAGGGCATACTGCTGAAACACCGTATTAATCGGACGTTTTTCCGCAGGTAAGCCTGCAATATCAACCCCTTCTAACTGCAAACTACCGGCATTGGGCAGCTCAAATCCGCCAATCAAGCGTAGTAGAGTAGTTTTGCCACAGCCAGAAGGCCCAAGCAGCGTCAAAAACTCCCCATCATAGATATCTAGATTAATATTTTGCAAAATTTGGGTATCGCCATAAGATTTGGATAAATGACGGATTTGCAGTAGTACAGGTTTTTGGTTGGTCGGCTGGACGCTATCAGGCATAGCTGATGGTGCGTTTAGGGTGGTTTGTGGCGTTGATGCGGACGTTGATGCAGACATAGGCACAATCTCACGGCAAGGCTAAAATAGCGGGCTAAAATGGCATATTTATGCTCGGGTCAGTGCGCAATCAGCATGACAACATAAATACAGAGTTTTTCGATAGTTTCACCTGTGAAAATACAGTTAAAAGTTGCGTTCAGTATAACGGCTAAAATTAAAAAATGTTACTGAAAATTTACCCGCTGTTCATAAAATTTTAGTGGCTAATTAGTGGCTAATTTTAGTAGATAATAAGGGATTGATTTGGCACAAATAAGCAACGCAACTTTTTACCAAAGCCATTAAAATAGCAAGCTTGAACGACTTTGATATGATGATAATTTAGCCAGTGACCGATTGAATATTTACCGATTGAACATTTAAGAGACACGCCATGCCTAGCAAAAAAAAGCCTCAAGACCCAACGACTCAAACAGCCACTCAAACAACAAATGCCCAAACAACAACCAGTCAAACAGGTGCAAACAATACGGCTTCTCAAACCATGGCTAAAAAAATACCCGCAGAAAAACCAGCCGCTAAAGAAACAGCCACCAAAAAAACAGCAACACACGCAACAGCCGCGCTGCCCATCGCTATTGCTTTACCTAAATCCTTACAGCATGCTCAGTGTGTGGATTTGACGCGCCATCGCTACCAAGGCAAGCTACTAACCCAAGCGGATAGTATTGCGCTTGGCAAACAGCAGCGTAAGGCGTACCCATTAAAAACCTTGGCTGCCATCAGCCAACGTCCGACTGCCATCGACGCGCTCAGTCTTTATCACTGGTCGAATCAAGGACGCTTATCAGAACTGCTGCCTATACGAGCCAAGCGCATGAGTGTATCGCCGTTTACTTTTTTTCGCGGGATGCCCGCTTTGATGCTGTTTGACCAAGCATGGCAGGGGCAACATTCTGGGCTATTTCAGCAGATTTGCGGCGATTGTCATGTCAGTAATTTTGGCGGTTATGCCAGTCCTGAACGCAATTTATTATTTGGCATTAATGATTTTGATGAAACCATCGTTGCACCATTTGAATGGGATTTGCAGCGACTGGTCGCCAGTATTTTAATCGCCAGTCAAAGTTTTAAGTATGTAGAATCGGTGGGCTATAAGGCGATAGAAAAACTGCTGACCAGTTACCTTGATGGATTAGAAGCGCATCGCAGCTTGTCACCGCTACAAGTGTGGTATGAAAAAATCGACACCCATAAAATATTGGCAAATACCGAAGACGTGACTGTTCGTAAACGCCGTCATGCCGATTTTGAAAAAGCCAAAAAAAATGATGCGGTAAAAATGCTGCCAAAATTGACTGAGCGTGATACTGTCACAGGATTACGCGCGTTTAAAACGGATGGTGAGTTGCAGCGACCACCACGCCGAGGACAGCCTTTTTTTAGCCGTACCGAGGCTTTTTTTGACGCTTATCGAGATACCCTAAAGTCAGATAGACAAGTGTTGTTTGACCGCTATGATTTTACCGATGTGGCGCTCAAAGTGGTTGGGGTGGGGAGTGTCGGTACTGTGTGTGCGGTGGCATTATTCCAAGATGCCGACCATGAGCCGCTGATATTGCAAATGAAGCAAGCCAAAGCGTCTATCTTGACACCCTTACTCGCTAAACAATTTAGCCATCAAGGCAAGCGCGTGGTGGAGGGGCAACAATTGATGCAGGCATCGAGTGATATTTTCTTGGGCTATGCATCGCTCGATAACTTTGAGATGGATTTTTATGTCAGGCAGCTGCGGGACATGAAGTATTCGGCGTCTCTTGAGAGCATGACGACTGCCCATTTTTACGAATATATCGAAAGCTGTGGCCATGCCTTGGCGCATGCGCATACCAAAGCAGGCAATGCTGATACGCTTATGGGCTATCTGGGCAACGGTAGTGAAATCATCTCTGTTATACAAGCGTATGCCGAACAAACTGCGGCTCGCAATGCCCAAGATTATGCGCAATTTATGAACCAAATAGCCGATGGGCATATTGCTGTGGCAGGCGATGAGGTATTATAGTAGCTAGGAAGTTATTTTAGAAAGTCATCTTGATGTTTTAAAAAAGTTAAAATGATAAAAAATATCGCGTTTTATATCATCATACAGTTCGTTATTGTATCTGAGTGAAAGGAGAAAACCAAATGTCAAACAGTCACTTACCGCGTCCCGAAACTGCCGAGCAAGCGCTCGAGATGCTCAAACAAGGCAACGCACGATTCGTAGAGAATGTGCAAAACCCCCAATCAACCTTGCTAGCGTCTAATGCGCTCACCCATGTGCATGAACCGTTTGCGATTATTTTGGGGTGTTCTGATGCGCGCGTGCCGGCTGAGATTGTCTTTGATCAAGGGTTGGGTGATTTATTCGTCATTCGTGTAGCAGGTAACGTAGTAGCGCCCTCTCAGATTGGCTCGGTTGAGTTTGCCGCTGAAAAATTCGGTACCAAGTTAGTCGTGGTGTTGGGTCATTCCCATTGCGGCGCGGTGACGGCTTGTGTGGAGACACTGATCAATCCTGATCAGCAGTTTTCCCCCAATTTACGTTCGATTGTTGACCGGATTCGTCCCAGTGTTTACAACTTGCATGAAATCTATACCGCCAATGGACAAGACATTGACGCGCAAGAGTTGATTAATCGGGGTATTAAAGCCAACGTGCGTATGTCAGTCACCCAGCTCAAACACGGCTCTCGTATTCTTGAAGATGCGGTTAATAATGGTAGCTTAATTATTGTTGGGGCGGTGTATGATTTGGACACCGGTAAAGTGACATTTATTGAGTAGCGAGTATTGAATAGCGAATAGTGAATAGTAAATAGCGAATTGAGCAACTTACCTAAGCGTAATGTTATTAGCCATGATGTTATGAGAAATGAGGGCTATATTTTTACCCAAAAGTTAATTAAAATTAAACAGTATTGAATTTTTGGCAAACTGTCGCTATTAATGAATCTTAGTTAACGTCCTTTTCTTTTAAGGTAAGGTTTTTTCTTTTAGAGGCATATTACAATAAGGATCACTATGTCAAACTTGTCCGCTACCAATGGGTTTATCTTTAATCACACCATGCTTAGGGTGAAAGACCCGCAAGTGTCTTTGGCTTTTTATCAAGATGTGTTAGGCATGACACTATTACAAACCAAACGCTATCCACAAGCGGAATTTGATTTATATTTTTTGGCAAAGCTCACCGATGAACAGGTGGCAAATTTGCCGACCGATACTGCCGCTTTAGCCGCATTTACCTTTAGTCAGCCAGGGGTGCTAGAATTGACCCATAATTATGGCACTGAGTCTGATGCAGAGTTTCACTATCACAGTGGCAACAGCGAACCACAAGGATTCGGGCATATTTGTTTTGCTGTGCCAAATATGCAAGAAGCGGTTGCTTGGTTTGAGCAACATCAAGTCACCTTCAAAAAACGCCCTGAAGAAGGTGCGATGAAAGATATTGCCTTCATCTTGGATCCTGATGGCTACTGGATAGAAATCGTACAACCAAACTTAATGGGTTAATCGCCCATTAAAAAAAGGGCAACTGTGATTGCCCTTTTTTATTGTGTTTTATTAAGATTGTGTTTTGTTAAGCCTTGAGGTTCAGCCAATCTCTGGGTTTTAGATAAAAATCCGTGAGTTCAAATTCAGGCGTTCCTGCGAGAGGCTCATAACGATATTCCCAGCCGGTGAGCGGCGGCAGACTGACCAAAATTGACTCAATGCGCCCGTTTGATTGTAAGCCAAACAAGGTGCCGCGGTCATACACCAGATTGTATTCGACATAGCGACCACGGCGATATAGCTGAAAATTACGCTGCGGCTCGGTATAGCGCGTGTGTTTGCGTTTCTCAAAAATCGGGATAATACCTTCAAGATAGCCGTCGCCTACCGCCTGCATAAACGCAAAGCATTTATCAAAATCCCAACCCATGCTAAGCGTATTCAAATCATCATAAAACAAGCCGCCGATGCCGCGTTGTTCGTTACGATGCTTTAAATAAAAATACTCATCGCACCACGTCTTAAACTTGGGATAAACGTCTGCCCCAAACGGCGCGCACAAATCATGACATACTTGGTGCCAATGCACGCAGTCTTCCATCACGGGATAAAACGGTGTCAAATCAAAGCCACCACCAAACCACCAAATCGGCTCGTAGCCTTCTTTTTCCGCGATAAACATGCGCACGTTGGCATGACTGGTTGGCACGTTGGGATTGGT
The DNA here is from genome assembly GCF_032064105.1 of Moraxella sp. CTOTU49097. NCBI lineage: Bacteria > Pseudomonadati > Pseudomonadota > Gammaproteobacteria > Moraxellales > Moraxellaceae > Moraxella > Moraxella sp. CTOTU49097. The sequence continues at coordinate 23,004 of NZ_DAMBOA010000015.1, forward strand.
CGGATGAATCACCAGCGAGACACCGAGTGCTTGTGCTTGGCGACCGGCAAGTTCAGGGTGGCGAGCGGTGGCAGTGGCTGGCAGATGGTTGATAACAATGTGGCTAAACATCACCCCGCCTTTTTCAATCACCTTGCCGCCTTGAAGTACATTGGAGCGACCACCGCCCAAATTTTGATGGGTGCCTTGCTCAGTGGGTCTTTCCCAAACATCAGCGACAAATTTGGCATTGCTGGCACCTTCGGCATATAGATTAAAGCCGCCAGTGGCTTCTTGGTGTTCTAGCGCTTGGCAAATACGGTCTTGTAAATCAAGTAAATAAGCACGAACGGCTTGAACATTGGGTGAGGAGAGCAGCATAGACATAAGCAATAGTTCTTTTAAAAATTTTTAGCGATTAAATTTTAGTGGTTGATTTTTAATAATCATTGTAACACATAATCGCGTGGGTAAAATTTAGCGTATTGGGCGTATTGACTGATGATATGCATAAATATTTACATAAAACCCTTAAAAAAATCGTCACAGCCGCTATCCAAACGGTCAGAAAACTCATAAAATGCCATGACGTCTTGATAACATGATTGATAAAATTAAGTTGAGATTTTATAAACTGATTAATCTAGTGATACTAATTGATTTAGTGATATAGTTATTGGGATCATATAGTTATCAGACTATCAAGTTATCAGATGGATGATTACATTAACCGTTTTTGGAGAAAACTATGAATAAATTACTAATCGCATTAGTGACGGTCATCAGCCTTGTGGGTTGTGGCAAAAAAGAAGAAGCCAAAACTGAAACCACCACGACAACAACGACCACCACAACCGCTTCTGTACCTGCCAATACAGCGACTGCAACGGCGAATACAGCGACTGCTACTGCGTCACCGGCAAAATAATATTAACCAATAGCCTAATTGATAAAACCGCTAATCCACTTAGCGGTTTTTTTATACTTTTTTTTATGCTTTTTTTATGCCAGGGCAGATTTATCAACTTAAGGCTTTAGCAGGTTTAGCCTGATTTCTGTGTACCAATTCAGCATAGATCAAGTCGGCATAGATTTAATGAATAATCGCTAAAATTTTGCTAAAATAAGCGCCTTTTTTTGATACCTAAACTTTAGCAACATGCGGTTAAAACAGCTCAAACTGGCAGGCTTTAAATCCTTTGCCAACCCTACAACGTTTCATTTTCCCAAAACCATCACCGCGATTGTCGGGCCCAACGGCTGCGGCAAATCCAATGTGATTGATGCCATCCGCTGGGTGCTGGGCGAATCCTCCGCTAAGCAGCTCCGCGGCGGCGCGATGAGTGATGTCATCTTTGCAGGCACGCAAGACAAGTCCGCCAAAAGCTTGGCAAGCGTAGAATTGGTGTTTGAACATACCCGCGGCGAAGATGGTAGCAGCGGCATCCACCACGCGCTCAATCTGTATCAAGAATTATCGGTACGTCGGCAAATCAATAAAGAAGGCAAATCCGATTACTTTATCAATGGCACCAAAGTTCGTCGCCGCGATGTGGTCGATATTTTTTTGGGCACAGGTCTTGGCGCGCGCTCGTATGCGGTGATTGAGCAGGGTATGATAGGGCGTATCATTGATGCCAATGCGTTGCAGCTACGAGAGTTTATCGAAGAGGCGTCGGGCGTGTCGCGCTACCAAAGCCGGCGTGATGACACCCAAAAACAGCTCGATACCGCAAGCGATAATTTGGCGCGGCTGCATGATATGGTCAGCGAACTGACCAGCCAACAAAAACGCCTAGAAAAACAAGCCAAAACGGCACAACAAGCCCAGCAATGGCAACAAGCGCAGCAAGCAATCAGTGAGCAGCTACTCATTGATGACTATGGGCAGGCATGGCAAAAACAGCAAACACTGACGGCAGATTTTCAAGCGATGCGTGAGCGGGTGGATGCCCAGCAAGTATTGATTGAAGGATTAATCGAGCAGCAGCAACTTGCCCAGCAGGCTCTGACTGAGCAACAGCACACTTTACAAAACCAGCAAAATCTTGCTAAGGATTATTGGCAGCAGCAGCATGAAACGCAAAGTCTACTGAAACAAGCTGAACAAACCCTTGCCAATGACCAACAACGCCTGAATGTCCTCAATGTTGAGCTGGGTCGTTTTGCAGCGTATCAGCAAGAGTTGCAAGCACAAAAACAGCAAGCGCAAATGCGTATTGAAGGCTTACCCGACCAGCTTGAACAGCTCACCGCACAGTTGCAGCAATTGCGTGATGAACAAGATGATTGCAAACAGCAGCGTGAGCAAATTGCGAAAAATTTAGTGGCATTAAATAAGCAAAAGCAAGACGTAGAAAAAAATCTTGCCGTCAGTGAAAATGCCCTCAAACACCATGCCAGCCAACAACAGCGCCAACAACAACGCCAAAGCGAACATGAAAAAGCCGTATTGGCATGGCAGACTGCTAACGCCACATTTGATCAGCAATTTGCAGCGTTTGAGAATAACGAGCTAGACACGCAAATGACGAAACTCAGTGATGAGATTGAACGTCTTGAAGCCAATATCATCGCCCGTCAAGAATCTATCGCTGACCAAGCTGATGAAGTTGACAGCTTAACCCGTCAGCATCGCCAAGCTGAGCAGCAGTACCAAGCGTGGCAAACCGAGCACGCGACACTACAAAATTTGCTAGCACAACAAGAAACTGCCCTTGCCCAAGTTATCCACCAGTCACCCAATCAAGAACACACTAACAGTTTGCCAAAACTTATCAGTCAACTGCAATTGACCGAAACAGGTAAGGGGTATGCCAATATTTTTGATACCCTAGTTACGGTATTTGCCAAATGGTCTATCGCAGCTGACCAAGATTTTGCCCAAATCATCCATGACCATGCGGTGTTTATTGATAATCAATCAGCTTTATATCACACCTCGAAAAATCCCACAGCGAACAGTCATCTAATAGAAGGTTGTTTGCCACTGTCTGCTTTGATTGCGGCGCCCAATCTGGCTATTTTTCAGCAGGTTTGGATCAGTGCGACGCCACTTGACTGGGCAGATGTGCAGGATAAAGGGTTACTCGATAACTTACCAACGGGCGATTGGTTACTGGTGCAGACCTCAGCGCAACAGCTGATACTCTGTAATCAGCAGCTGCTAATTAACCTAAGCCATTTGTTGCAAGCTGAGGGTCAGCAGGTTATCAGTTTTAGCCAGCAGTTGATGAATGAAGCCCGTATTGAAGAGCTCGATGAACACTTAGCGCAGCAACAACCGCAACTGCAGCGTCTAGCCGATCGCTTGCAACAAGCGAAGGTTAGTCTGCAAGAATGGCAAGCCCAAGACCGAACCGCGCGTAATCAACTGCTAAGCCTAACCCAGCAACAACAGCAATGCCAGCAACAAAAACTACAACAGCAGTATCACTATCAATCCGCACTCGATAAACTTACGCAAGATAAAAAACGCCTCGACAGTGACAGCGAGCGTCTACAACAAGAGGGGCTAGGTTTTGCGGACAAGTTGCAGCAAGAGCAACAGCGGGTTTATGAGCTAAGCAACACACTTTCGCATTTACAACCGCAATTACAGCAGCAAATCAGCGAGCGCCAGTCACTTGATGAACGCTTAAATCAGTTTGCCAGTCAGCAGCGCGAGCTAGAACAACAACAAAATCGCATCACCCAAACACTGGCAACCGGACAATTGCAAATCACCGCAAGTGAGCAGCAACTTGCCAAAGCTGGGCAAGACCAAGCAAGATACACCCGTGAGCAGCAATTGCTGAGTCATAAAATTAGCGAGCAGCAGGCACGCTTGCCACAGCTACAACAGCAACTCACAGTGGACTCGACGCAACTACAAACCGTCAATGACAGCGTTACGCAATTGACAATGACCTTGAAAACCATGGAAACCGAGCTACATCAAGGGCAATTGGGTGTGCAAGAGTCTCAGCAGCAGTTGAGCCAACTACAACAGCAATATCACACCACCGACACCGCATTGGCACTAGCAAAACAAAACGTGGCATTGATTGGTGAGCAATTGACTAGTCGCAAAATCGCCGTACCAAAAACTGACGACATTGAGTTACTGGGTAGCAGCAAACGCGAGCAACTACAACGACAACTCGATCAGTTAGCATCACAGGTGCTTAATCTTGGGGCAGTCAATCATGCCGCGGTGGCAGAGCTCAGCGAAGTGAACAGCCGCTTGGCGCCCCTTGCTGAGCAAATCTCGGATTTGACCGCAAGCATTGAAAAATTGCAACTTGCTATCCAGCAGATTGACAGTCAGACTAAACAGCTTTTTATGGATATGTTGACCCAAGTCAATATCGAACTTAACAAGCTATTTACCCAAGTGTTCGGTGGCGGGCAAGCGCAGCTGGTGTTATCAGACCATACCCATGACAAAGATGGCAGCAGCAAAGGCTGGCAGTCAGGGCTAGAGCTTATGGCGCAGCCGAAAGGCAAAAAGAACAGCCGGCTAGCCCTGTTATCGGGCGGTGAGAAAACCTTAACGGCGCTAAGTTTAATCTTTGCTATTTTTAAACAGCAGCCTGCGCCATTTTGTGTGCTCGATGAAGTCGATGCGCCGCTCGATGATGCCAATGTCGCGCGCTTTACCCGCTTAATTGAGCAGCTTGCCAAAGACGTACAGTTTGTTTTTATCAGTCATAACAAACTTGCCATGCAAATTGCCGATGAGCTCAAAGGTGTGACCATGCCAACGGCGGGGGTGTCCAAGCTGGTCAGTGTGGATATGACTGAGGTGGAAGCTTATTTGGCATAAGCGATTTTCACCTGTCAAATACGCAAAAAGTCAAGCCTTGTCATGGTTTTTTCTAGCTGATTTTATGAAGTCATGATAGTATAACGGCAAAAATACCGATGTAAAAATTTTTACACTACAAACAGGGTCGTTATCGTCTTTCTCAAAGGTCGTTGTTTATGTCTATCACTCAGCTTATTCTTATCATTCTTGCGGTTGTTGCTATCGTTTGGGGTATTTACACGCTACTAAAATCCATTCGTCAAAAAAACCAAGATGTATTAGCGACTGACGCGATTGAACATGACAAAGATGGTCTACCTATTATTCCACGCCATCAGCGCCCTGAGCCGCAAGAAAGCCAGCTGTTTAAAGCAGAAATCACACCTGACAATCCCAAAGGCGAAGTAAAGCTAAGCGCGGACGATACCGAGTTGCACCTAGACAACTATCCAGCCAATGGCGGTTTTGCCAATGCCAATGTCACTAAATCTGCCAACGACAAATTACTGGCAGAAACCCATACATTTGTGGAAAACGAAAACGACGCTTTTAGCATGCTTGCCAATGCCACAGAGACTATCACCCCTGTTGTGCATACTTTCGATGAAAATCAGCTAAAAAATGACAGCTTTACCGATAACAGCCCAATTTTGGACACCCATATCCAAGCGCAAATTGACGAAGAACAAAACAGCCCACTCAACAACGCGATTCAAAATATCAACATCAGTATTTTTCCTAATCAGCAGTTTGTCGACATTAAAGGCGATTATTTGTTAGAGCTGATCGACAAGTATGGCTTGAAGTTTGGTGCGATGAATATGTTCCATCGCTACGAAAACAAAGACGGTACAGGCTTATTGTGGTTTAGTCTGATGATGATTGATAATGAGGGTATTTCACCTTTCGATCTCAATCGACTACCGACGCAAACCATGAAAGGTTTGGTATTATTTTTATCACTACCGCATCCACGCCCTGTTCAAGGCTTTGATAGCATGATGAGTATCGCAGGATTGCTTGCCAATGACCTAAATGCCACGGTATATGACGACACAGGCGAGCCGATTAACAAAGAAAACACCCAAGCCATGCGCGAGCTTGCCATTAATTTTGGTCGATAGATTTTATTAAAATGAAACAAGGTACTCCTCGTGAGTGCCTTTTTTTATGGTTAAAAGTTTTATTGTGTTGACTGACCTGATGACTGAAAAAATTGACCAAGTAAACCCTCACTTTGTTGTAAAATATCTGTTATCTTTTTTAAATCATAATCATTATGAACACAGCCGCCATTACTGCGCAAATGCGCAAACTCATTGCACAGCTAAAACAACATAACCACGCTTATTACGTCCTAGATAATCCGCTGTTAGAAGATAGCGAATACGACCAACTTCGCCAAGAACTGGTGGCATTAGAAACTGCGTATCCTGAATTGGTACAAAGCGATAGCCCTACCAACCAAGTAGGCGACAAGCCGTTGCCGTTTTTTACCCAAGTCACCCACCAAATACCCATGCTGTCACTGGGTAATTTATTTACCTTTGACGATCTACAGAACTTTATGCGACGGGTTAATGACCGTTTGGCGGATCATCAGCAAAACCCTGAATATGAAGTCGAGCTCAAACTTGATGGGCTTGCGGTTTCACTGTTGTACCAAAACGGGCAGTTGACCCAAGCGGTCACGCGCGGCGATGGTCAAACAGGCGAAGATATTACCCAAAACGTGCGTACTATTCGAAATCTACCCCTGCAGTTGCCGATTGATATACCACGACTAGAAGTGCGCGGTGAAGTACTCATGCCCAAAGCGGGGTTTGCCAAGCTCAACCGAGATGCGCAGGCAAAAGGGGAGAAAATCTTTGCCAATCCGCGTAATGCCGCTGCAGGAAGTTTGCGCCAGCTTGACCCCAATATCGCCAAAAATCGTCCGCTGGCGTTTTATGCCTATTCCGTCAATCAAGGCTTACCCGCTGAGATTACCACCCAATCCGATGCGCTTTTTTGGTTACAAGCGTTGGGCTTTAGCATCAGCGATATCAAAATCGTGCAAACAGCCGCGCAGCTACAAGCGTATTACCAATCGGTGATTGAACAGCGCAGTCGCTTACCCTTTGAAATTGATGGCACGGTGATTAAGGTCAATAGTTTAGCCTTGCAAGAGCAACTGGGCACTTTAAGCCGTGAGCCGCGCTGGGCAACTGCCTATAAATTCCCTGCCGAAACTGTCATGACCCGCCTAAATACGATTGAATGGCAAGTGGGGCGCACAGGTCAGTTGACGCCCGTGGGCAAGCTTGAACCTGTCAATGTCGGTGGCGTCACTGTCAGCAATGTGACCCTGCATAATATCGGTGAAATTCAGCGTTTAGATATCCGAGCAGGGGACATGGTCAGCGTACACCGTGCCGGTGATGTCATTCCCAAAGTTACGCGCGTTTGGACGGACGAGCGCCCTGCCAATGCCCCAGTAGTGAGTCTGCCGACGCATTGCCCGGTGTGTGATTCACCCGTTATCATGCCAGAAGGCGAAGCGCTGGCACGATGCACCGGGGGGTTATTTTGTCCAGCCCAGCAACAAGAAGCACTGATTCACTTTGTCAGTCGTAAAGCGATGGATATCGATGGGCTCGGTGAACGCTGGTTGATTAACTTTTTTGAGCAAGGTATTGTTAAAAATGTCGCAGATATTTATGCGCTTAACAATCACCGCGATGCGCTTATTAACCTTGAAAAATTGGGGGAAAAATCTGTCGAAAATATGCTGGCTGCCATTGAAAAAAGTAAAGATACGACCCTACCGCGGTTTATCTTTGCCTTGGGTATTGGTGGGGTAGGCGAGAGTACGGCGATGAATTTAGCCATGCAATTTGGCGACTTGCAACCGCTCATGGCAGCGAGTATTGAAGCCTTACAAAAAACCCCCGATGTCGGTGAAAAAACCGCAGACTCGATTTTTGAGTTTTTTCGTGCCGAGCACAATATCGAAGTCATTAATCGACTATTACAAGCCGGTATTCATTGGCAGCCTGTCAGCCAAGTGCCTGAAGGGAATCAGCCGCTTAAAGGTCAAAGTTGGGTCATTACAGGCACCCTTGAAGGCATGGGACGTGATGAAGCCAAAGCCAAACTACAAGCATTAGGGGCAAAAGTCTCAGGCAGCGTTTCTGCCAAGACCACCGCACTGCTCGCAGGCGAAAAAGCGGGTAGTAAACTTGTCAATGCCGAAAAACTGGGGGTAAAAGTGGTGACTGAAGCGCAATTTACCGATTTATTAAACAGTTATCATGCCTAATTCATGCATAGTATCCTAGTAATGTAGAAAAAATTAACGCAACCTTGAGTAAGCTATTTGTTGCCCAAACTATAGCAAGGTTACTTACAAAACACGTATAAATCAGTCTTTATTCATAACAATAGGGTGAAAAATTTACGCTAATATAACTTCCGTAAGTTGCTAAAAATACCTGATATTTTGGCAAATGGAAACCCTACTGGAGAAAAGTATGAAATCACTTAAAACACTTGCGGTACTTGCAACACTTGTTGGTTCAACGGCATTGACAGCTTGTGCAACCACTGATGCCTATGGCAACCGCGTCACTACCCAAGGCTCCTCTCGCGCGGCGATGCAAGGCGCGGTAGCGGGTGCAGCATTAGGTGCATTAGCAAAATCAGATGGCGACCGTAGCGACATCGGTAAAGCCGCAGCAATCGGTGCAGCCGCAGGTGGTGCAACAGGCTATGTATTAAGTACATCACCTAACTACCCGTACCAAAAATAAGCTATACTAAAAGTCATAGCCTATCTCGACAGCATCCGACATTGATGCTGTCAAAAGCCAAACCATTAAAGGTTTGGCTTTTTTCTTTGCTAAACGTTAAGCCAGTTATTTGATACAATCAAAGATACGTTGAAGTAGAGCCGTTAATTTTTATTTGTCTAACCTAAGCTACTAGCCTAAATCATAGCGCTAAAAATCAAGCGTATAAAAAAAGCCCTTATCAATTCGATAAGGGCTTTGGATATGGTGGATCGTCCGCGACTCGAACGCGGGACCAATGGATTAAAAGTCCACTGCTCTACCAACTGAGCTAACGATCCTGAGAAGCTTTGCTAATTCTTTAATAATTAAAACTTTTATAATATAAAAAGTTCTAATATAAATGGTGGATCGTCCGCGACTCGAACGCGGGACCAATGGATTAAAAGTCCACTGCT
>NZ_DAMBOA010000015.1:32099-37253 GCF_032064105.1 Moraxella sp. CTOTU49097
AACGCGGGACCAATGGATTAAAAGTCCACTGCTCTACCAACTGAGCTAACGATCCAAAACATTTAAGGCAATAAAAAACGATTTTTCACGTTTTTATTTCGGCTATTGCCGTTAAGTGAGTGCATATTATACGCATTAAATCTTAGTTTGCAAGCCTTTTTGCACAAATTTTTTAACTAAAGATTTGCATCAAAATAGCGGCTTAAATTTATCGACTTATCATACCTTTAACCTATCTAGCCTTGATTAGATAAGTCTAATTAGATAGGTATTGACGAGCTAGATGATGACTAAATAGGTGAGAAAACTTTTATTCACCACCTGATTATTCACCACCCGATAAGGCATCAACAGGATTGAGTCTGGCAGCATTGCGCGCCGGAATAAACCCAAAAACCACACCAATGAGTGTCGAACACACCACAGCCGCCACAATGGAGGTAGTTGAATACACCACTTGGAAATTACCCCCTGCAAATTTGTTAATTAAAGCGCCGATGGCAAACGCAAGGCTAATACCTAAAATCCCGCCCAAGATACACACCAAAATTGCTTCTATCAAAAACTGCTGCATGATATCAGATTGTCTTGCGCCCACTGCCATGCGTACACCAATTTCACTGGTACGCTCGGTGACTGAGACGAGCATGATATTCATGACGCCAATACCCCCCACAATCAACGAAATAATGGCTATCGATGATACCAGTAATGTCATCGTGCCTGTGGTGGATTCAATCGTCTGACGGATTGAATCAGAGTTTTGAATACGAAAATCATCGGTACCGTGTCGCTGCTCTATCAAATCAGAAACAGCTTGCTCAGCGGCACTAGACGAGATCGTATTTTTTAGTAGCACAATAAAACTATCTACATGACTAGTACCAACCATTCTATGCATCACAGTGGTATAAGGCATATACAGGGTAGGGGTGTCTGAACTTGGACCAAAAGCTTGCTCAGATGGCTGCAGCACACCGATGACACGAGCGGGCACACTACCCACTAGCATCACTTCACCAATGGGATCGCTGACATTGGCAAAAAAGGCGGTTTTTGCATTATTATCAATAATCACATCTTGGGTCATCGAGGTGATACTATTGTCATTAAAGGTTTGCCCAAGCGCCAGTTTTTCGCCTTTCACCGTTAGATAATCTTTGCCCACGCCACTGACATTCACAGAAGCTTCTGTTTCACGGTAACGGGCGGTGGCGCTATTGCTGCTGACTTGTGGACTGACGCTTTGCACATAAGGTTGTTCTGCGACAGCATTGGCATCGGCATCTGTTAAATTATCATCATGGTATTTACGGCGAGGGTCACCAAATTTATAGCCATCTCGGATGGTTAAAGTATTGGTGCCTAAAGAGCTAATATCATTGAGAATTTTTTGTTGAGAACCTTGCCCTAGACCCACTACCGATACCACAGAGGCAATACCGATGATAATACCTAACATGGTTAACAATGTCCGCATTTTATGGACTTTCATCGCCAAAACAGACATCTTAAAGGCTTCAGATAATCGGTCCAAAAACGCGGTAACGCCAGATTTTTTGGCAAAATTTAGGTGTTGAACCTCTTTGGTTTTATCAAATCTATTATCGGTATAATAATCTTTAAGAATCTGTCCGTCTTTGATTTCGATCACGCGTTCGGCTTGGGCAGCGATAGAAGGATCGTGGGTCACCATAATGATGGTATGACCTTGGCTATTTAGATTTCTCAAAATCGCCATCACGTCTTTACCTGATTGGCTATCCAATGCCCCAGTCGGTTCATCTGCCAGAATAATATCGCCACCATTCATTAACGCACGAGCAATAGACACACGCTGTTGTTGACCACCGGAGAGTTGGCTCGGGCGATTTTGGGTTTTTGCCGCCAGTCCTAAGTCGTCTAACAATTGGGTGGCGCGCGCTTCACGTTGCCGCACGGGCATCCCTGCATACACGGCAGGGACGGCGACATTGTCTTGGGCATTGATGTCACCGAGTAAATGATAGCGCTGAAAAATAAACCCAAAATGCTCACGGCGAAGCTCGGCAAGTTCGTCTGCGGTGAGTTTGTCCACCGCTTTGCCATAAATGTGGTAACTGCCCGCAGTCGCCTGATCTAGGCAACCTAAGATATTCATTAAGGTGGATTTACCCGAGCCTGATTGACCGATAATTGCAACCATTTCGCCTTCATAAATGGTCAAATCAATCCCATGTAAAACCCGAATTTTTTCATCACCTGCAGGGAATTCACGGATTAAATCCTTCACTTCCATGACAGGTTGTTTGGTGTCTTGCGTTATCATCAGCCGTGTGTCTCACAGTTAGCATGCGTCATAGGGTTAGCATGCGTCATAGGTTACAATCAACGTTTACAATCTAGGGTTATCATCTACCAATGATTACATCATCGGTGGACGACCGCTATTTTTAGACGATGAACTTGATTTACTCACCGTTGCTTGACCCACAACCACCTTATCACCTTGGTTGACGCCGCTAAGAATTTGGGTAGTGATACGATTGGTGACACCTGTTTTGACCGCTTGTTTTTTGGTAGTACCATCGGCTTGCACGACTTCAACATAACTGCCTATTTTTGGGTCAGTTTTGATTGCCGCAGCGGGTACGCTAAGCACATTACTGACTTTATTTTCAACAATATAGACTTGCGCTGTCATATTGATACGTAGCGCGCCATCGGGATTGGGGACAGTAAAATAACCAATGTAATAAATCGCTGAATCCGTTGAGGTCGATGAATCACTGGCGGTAGTGCCATCGGGCGCAGGTCCAATGGTCGACAGTGTGGCTTGGTATTTCTTATCTGGGCGTCCAATGATATTGAAATAAACAGGCAACCCTACTTTGAGATTGACGACATCGGCTTCTGATATTTTGGCTTTCACGCGCACACTGCTCAAATCTGCCAATGTCACAATGGTGGGGGCTGATTGATTGGCGTTCACCGTTTGCCCTTGTTTGGTGGTGATAGAAATCACCGTGCCTGACATCGGGGCAACAATTTGGCTATACCCAAGATTTTTTTCAGCCGTATTGACGTCTGTTTGCGATTTTTTTATGGTTTGTTGTGCACTGACAATATCGGCTTGCGATGAAACAATATTTGCTTGGGCAGTCGCAATCGCTTCTTTCGCGCTGTCTACATTGGCTTGCGCTGTTTTGACAGCGGTATCCGCTTGCTCCAGCTCTTGTTTAGAGATGGCATTCATGGCAAGCAAGGATTTTAGGCGATTGTATTCTGTTTGCGATTGTTGCAAGGTAGCTATTTTACCTTTCAAGTCGGCTCGCGCTGTTGCAAGTGCGGCTTGTTTGGTCTGATAGGCGGACTTGGTACTTTCCAAATTCGCTTTGCTTTGCTGTAAGGTAGCCTGCTGCGTGGTTAAGGTATTTTGCAGGGTAACTGGGTCAATTTGAGCAATAACATCGCCCTTTTTAACCGTATCACCTACTTCGACATACAATTTTGTCACTTCCCCTGACACCTGAGCGCCAACATCCACTTGTTTAATGCCTTCAATTTTGCCCGTGGACATGACACTGTTTTCAATATCGCTACGTTCGACATTGGCGGTAATGTAATTGGGTTTTTGGGGTTTGGGTTTAAAGTACCAATAAGCTAACGCTGCCAGCGAAATAACGATCAAACTTAAGATTGCCCATTTGAGCCATTTTTTTTGGGTAGCGGTCATCGTGCCAAGCCTTATCAAGGGATAAACAATTGAAAAAAATTAAATAAATACAGCATTTTAACAGGGAGTATTAAAAGCTAAATGAGAATAAATTGCAATAAGAATAGGTAAGTCGCAAGGATTTTAAATTATAACCACATAATCTTACTGGATTATAAAATAAATGTTATGAGTAAGAAAAACGCATTAAAAATTTGGGGGTGGTGGATTGTATGTGTTTTGATGGGTGTGCTGTTTGAAAGGCTGCAAAGATTGCATAGGTTGCGGAGCATTTTTCAAAGCAACTTTTAAAGAAATTTTCAAAGCAACTAGTGAAATAACGGTTGACCCGCTAGGCGAAAAGCGAGTTGGTAGAGGAGCTCCCAAGCTGGTTGTTGCACCAGACCTTTGATGGCTTGGTCAGCTTGGTACAGTGCATCCGACCAGCTTCGGGTAGCGTCATGGGAATGACGATGCAGGGCTTTACTATAAAGCTGTTGCTTACTTTGCCAAATGCCGAGGCTTTGATAACTTGCCCCTGATTGCAAGCTTAAGATATTGCGCATGTCTTTGGCTATCATCCATAACACCAAACTCTCTGGTTCTTCACTGGCTTTGAGTTGCTGTAAGATTTTTGCAACCTGCGCGGTATTACCTGCCAACATCGCATCCGATAAATCAAAGGTGGTAAACATAGATTGACTCACCAACCCATCAAACAGCTGAGACTCATCGATGGTCACAAAACGGGTAGGAGGATTCGCATCTGTTGTTGTAGCATAGAGATAGGAGAGCCGCCACAGACTTTGGTAAGCCGCCAGCAAATTATGCTGAGTTTGTGCCATCAGCATTTGCCAAGCGGGTTTGGTAAGTTCAAGCCCAAAATCTTGCGCGTGTTGCTGTAGCAGTTGTTCGCGTTGCTGCTCTTGATAAAGATGGCATTCAATGACCTGACCAAATTTGTCACAAAGTAAAAAAAACGCACTGCTTTGGCTTTTTTTATCGTATTTATCACTGATAATGACTAAGCAATTGCTTGGATTGCTGGTCGCAAATTGCGCTAATTCTGCCAACGCCTCTTTATCGGGTTTATGATTGCCGTGAACGATAATGGCTTTGTGGTCATCAAATAGTGACATACTGTTCAGCTCTGCCAAAACCGCTTGCCATGATTTGGCGCTGGTAATATCCATGCGCGAAATCGCCATACTATGCTGCCGCCAATTGGGCGACATTTTTTCTATCAGCCACTGTGACAACAACTCTTCATCGCCATGCAGTAGCCACACCCCAGTAGCGGGGTCTTGCCTATTTTTGAGATGTTGAAAGGCATTTAAAAAATTGTACTGCATCAGCGTATTATCAATTAGGTATCAATTAGGTTAGGGGGTAGTGGCGGTAGGCACTTTGGTGATTTTTGGAAGGCTCAGTGCGACATATTGGTCAGCAATACGCTGCGC
>NZ_DAMBOA010000016.1:0-35595 GCF_032064105.1 Moraxella sp. CTOTU49097
AAAAACAGTTGGGCGCGGATGCCGAGCCAAAACGCATGAAATATAAAAAGATTGCAAAATAGTTAGCGATTTTTGCCTAATAATTTATGCTATATTAACCCTACTCAAGTGATTTGAGTGGGGTTTTTTAATCGTTTTTGATAGTGGAAAATATCATGAAAATCAAACAATTACATTTAAAAAATTATGGCAGGTTTGAAGATTTGACGGTTGACTTTGCTCCGACTGAAGATAGAGCGAGTAATGTAACGGTAATTGTGGGGAATAATGGAGCAGGTAAATCGCAAATTTTGCAAGCGTTGGCGACTGGGCTAAGTTGGTTTGTGAATGGTATTCGCAATGAAATGAGTGGTTTCGAAATTGATAATAAATTAATTAAAAACAATACAGATGAAGCTAATATCATTATTGATTTTGACTTTGACGCAAATAACTTTATAAATCAAGCGGGTTTATTGGAGATTATTCGCTGGAATACAAATAAAGTAAGAGATGGTAAGAATGGTAAATTTCCAAGTTATACGAAAGAGTTAAATAAGGTGATTAAGTCTTTCAGAAATAAAAACTCTCATATTTCTGATTTATCTTTGCCTTTAATTGTCTTTTATCCTGTTGAACGTTCAATAATTGGAAATTCGCAAGCAGATATTCTATCTAGTCAATTTAATCGATTCGATGCCTATCATGCTTGTGTTGATAGTGCTGGAATTGATTTTTATGATTTTTTTAAGTGGTTTCGACAACAAGAAGATATTGAAAATGAAATAAAAGCAAATGTAATATTAACTGAGAGTGAATACATTGAAAGATTGAATACTCTTATTGCTGAAAAAAATGAAATCGAAAATATTTATAATTCTATGAAAGATGAAAATTCTTTTTATAGTAAATTAGTTAATACAGAACTAGGCTCAAGCTTGAATAATTTAATGGAAAAATTAGAAAGGCTCACAGAAATTAATCAGGAAAAAATAGACTATTTAAATTCAGTTAAACATATTTCGACTAGAGAAAGTATAGCTGTTGAGACTTTGTTAAGAGTTAAAAAATCAATTGAAGAATTTACAGGATTTAGAAATCCACGCATACGCCGTCAAGGCACGCCCACCATGATAGTTGAAAAAGACGGTGAAGAACTGGACGTAAACCAACTTTCTCAAGGCGAAAAATCCCTACTCGCTCTCGTTGGCGACATCGCTAGACGATTAGCCATTCTTAACCCAAGCCTTGACGACCCACTACACGGCGAAGGCGTTGTCATGATTGACGAAGTCGATTTACACCTCCACCCAAAATGGCAACACGACCTTATCGACAAGCTTGTCAAAACCTTTCCCAAAGTCCAATTTATTCTAACCACACACTCACCGCTTATCGTTAGCGACAGACAGGATATTTTGGTCTATTCGCTCGACAATGGCGAACTTCAGCAAATGCCGAATGTCTATGGCGAAGATGCGAATACCTTGCTCAATGATATTTTTGACGTACCCGCTCGTACGCCCGAAATTGACAAGGCATTTAATGACATTCGCCGAGCGATTAGCCATAAAGAACTGGAAAGTGCGGAAAGCCAAATCAATAACATAGCGAAAAAAGTATCATCCAGTAATACCGAATTGCTAAAAGTGAGATTGATGCTTGCCCAAGCAAAACTTACTCGAAATAAAGTGAGTTAAACAATGCAATTCATTAATAAAAAACTTTCTATGCCTGTTCAAGTTGAAGATTGGGTCAAAAATGAAAAACCTAACGGTTGGACTTTAGGGAAAGATTATAAAGATGGCTATGAAATACTACGGGAACAATTAAGACCTGAGCAGAAGAATTTATGTTGTTATTGTTGTCAAGCATTGGAAACTCAAGTAACTATTGAGCATGTAAAAAGTAGGAATTTATATCCCGCACTCACTTACGACTATAATAATCTGCTACTTTCTTGTAAAACACCCAAGCAATGCGACAATGCAAAAGGAAATCAAGAATTAGATTTAAACCCCTTGATGATTGAATGTGATATTGAAATTAAAATTAATTTTGCAGGCGAGCTTGAAAGTAAATCTACTAGAGCCGAACAGGCAATTACTATTCTTAATTTAAACAATCCAACGCTATGCAATAAACGCAAAGCTAAAATTGATATGATAAGCTTTACTTTTGACCCAAGCTCAGCCAATATTCCAATTAAAATTATGGACAGGGAAAACCTAGACACGATTTTACAAGCTTTTAGTGATACCGTAGAATATCAAGAATTCCAATATATTCTTAGAAAGTTAGCATAATAAATATTGAAAACCAGCTTAATTAGCTGGTTTCTCTATTTCAAAAAATTTAAGCATTTTCAATTAAAACAACACCCGCACCCGAATGGTTTCTGGAATATTTTTAAGCGCTTCAACCGCTTGTGCAGAATCACCACTGCCCACATCCATCACCAGATAGCCCACATCTTCTTCCGTCATCAGACTTTGGGCAAAGATATTGATATTGGCATCGGCAAAGGATTTGTTAATCTGTGACAACACGCCAGGCACGTTTTGGTGAATATGTAGCAAACGATGCGTGCCTTCTTTTTGCGGCATACTAACATTTGGGAAGTTCACTGAGGTTGCAGTATCACCCATATCAGAGTAACGCACAAATTTTTCTGCCACTTCAAGACCGATATTGGCTTGGGCTTCTTGGGTTGATCCACCGATATGCGGTGTCAAAATCACGTTGTCAAACGCGCGCAGTGGTGATTCAAATTCTTCATCCGCTGATTTTGGCTCTTTAGGGAACACGTCAATCGCCGCGCCCAAAATATGGCCGCTTTGTAGGGCTGCTGCCAGCGCATCAATATCCACACATTTACCACGCGCCGCATTAATAAGATGTGCGCCTGGCTTCATAGCAGCCAATTCTGTAGCGGTAATCATATTACGCGTACTTGGCAAATCTGGTACATGCAAAGTGACCACATCGGCTTTACCAAGCAGTTCTTCTAGGCTACCCACTTGGGTGGCGTTGCCCAGTGGCAATTTGGTGACCACATCATGATAAATGACTTTCATACCAAGGCTTTCAGCGAGTACTGATAACTGGGTGCCAATAGAGCCATAACCCACGATACCCAAAGTTTTGCCGCGCACTTCATAGCTGTCTTTGGCAGATTTGTTCCAGCCGCCACGGTGTACCACCGCATTTTTTTCAGGGATACCGCGCATCAGCATGATGATTTCGGCAAGTACAAGCTCCGCGACAGAGCGGGTGTTAGAGTAAGGGGCATTAAAGACAGGGATACCCAGCTCACGGGCAGCTTCCAAGTCCACTTGGTTGGTGCCAATACAAAAACAGCCAATGGCGATGAGCTTTTCGGCTTTTTCTAAAATATCGCGGGTCAAATGGGTGCGAGAACGAATGCCGATAAAATGCGCATCTTTGATTTTTTCGCTAAGCTCTTCAGGGTCTAAGGCGGTTTTGATGTTCTCAACATTGTGATAACCTGCCTCTGACAGCACTTTAAAGGCATTGTCATGCAAGCCTTCAAGCATCAAAAAGCGGATTTTGTCTTTCTCAAGTGATAGATTTTGTGCCATAACAACCCCTAGTCAGTATTTTTAGTCAATTATCCTATCACACTTGCTGGGTTTTTTGTGGTGAAATTCCAGCAAGATGGCATGATTTTTTTGTCTTATGGGTAAAAAATTCTTCATCAATCGCCAGTGTTTTTGTCAAAATTTATGCCGTTAGTTATGCTATGATAGAGCCTCAAAAACCTTTTCAATCTGTATAAAAATATGGGTAAAAGCCACGCCATGACTGCTAATCAGACCGCCATCAATACGCTCATTGAACAACTACACCAGCAAGGATTTGACGAACACCAAATCAAAACCGATGCGGACAGTTTGGGCTTTTGGGGCAAAGATTGGACCAAGCATTTTGAACCCAATGCCAGCGCCATTGTCTTCCCAAAATCCACCCAGCAAGTGCAAGCCATCGTCAAGCTATGTAATAAGCTTAACATCGTCATTACCCCAAGCGGTGGACGGACGGGTCTATCCGCAGGGGCCGTTGCCGCCAATGGCGAGGTGGTGATTAGCCTTGATAAAATGCACCAAGTATTGGGCTTCTACCCTGCTGACCGTATGGTGGAAGTGGAGGCCGGTATCGTCACCAAAGCGCTGCAAGACTTTGCCCAGCAGCAAGGGTTATACTATCCCGTGGACTTTGCGTCAGCCGGTTCAAGCCAGCTTGGCGGTAACATTGGCACCAATGCCGGCGGTATCAAAGTCATCAAATACGGCATGACCCGCAACTGGATTTTGGGCATGACAGTAGTGACAGGTAAAGGCGATATTTTGCACCTTAATAAAGGCATGATAAAAAATGCCACGGGTTATGACTTGCGTCATTTGTTTATCGGGGCAGAAGGCACCTTAGGCATTGTCACTGAAGTGCAAGTCAAGCTAGAGCGCCAGCCCAAAAACCTAACTGTCATGGTGCTTGGCGTACCAGAGTTTGCCAATATCATGCAAATCCTGTCAGCCTTTCAAAGCAAAATGGATTTGACCGCGTTTGAATTTTTTGATGATGTCGCCGTTGATAAATTACTTGCCACAGGGCATGTGCAAAAACCGTTTGAAACCGATGCGCCGTTTTATGCACTACTCGAATTTGAAGCGCCGTACGAGCCGATTATGGACATGGCGATGCAGATTTTTGAAGACTGTATGAGCGAAGGCTGGGTGCTTGATGGGGTAATGAGCCAATCGATTCACCAAGCCCAAGAGCTATGGAAACTGCGCGAGTATATCTCCGAGACCATCTCGGTATTTACCCCGTACAAAAATGACATCTCCGTACTCATCAGCCGCGTGCCAGAGTTTATCGCGGATATCGATGCCATTGTTAGCCAAAACTATCCGGATTTTCAAGTGTGCTGGTTTGGGCATATCGGCGATGGTAATTTACACTTAAATATTTTAAAACCAGAAAACCTTAGCAAAGACGAATTTTTTGAAAAATGCCAAGTGGTCAACAAGTACGTGTTTGAAACGGTGCAAAAATACAACGGCTCTATCTCAGCGGAGCATGGCGTGGGGATGACCAAAAAGCCGTATCTTAATTACACCCGTCCTGAAGAAGAAATTGATTATTTACGTGCCATCAAGCAAGTCTTTGACCCCAAGGGGATTATGAATCGTGGTAAGATTTTCGACTAGATAACACTGTTACAAAAAAGGGATACAAAAAAAAGATACAAAAAAAGACCTTTAACTTAGGTCTTTTTTTGTCGCTCACAGGGTTAGATTTTATTCACATTCAGCGTGTCTGGCATTTTAACTATCGGTTTGAGTAGTTCAATGGCATCGGCGACAGTATTACAAACGATTAATCGTTGTAAATCTTCTGGTTTCATAAAACCTTGCTCAGCGGTAAAGCGTAGATGTTCAACCAATTTGTCATAAAAACCATTGATATTGAGAATAATCATCGGTTTTTCATGTTGATAAAGCTGTCGCCAAGTGGCAATTTCCATGATTTCCTCAAGGGTGCCAAGCCCACCTGGCAAAGTGATAAAGGCACTAGCATACTCTGCCATGATGGCTTTACGGGTATGCATGGTATCGGTCAAATGCAAACGCGTCAGCCCGCCATGCGCCACTTCTCGATCCATCATAAACTCAGGAATCACGCCCACGGCAATGCCGTTTTTTTCAATCACACCATCGGCAACCGCGCCCATACAGCCAATCACCGCACCGCCATACACCAGACCTAACCCCGCTTCAACCAATGCCCTACCCAATTCATGCGCCGATTGGACATAGACAGGGTCATTGCCTTTGCGAGAGCCGCAATACACAGCGACTAAAGGGACATCAATATCATGAAGTTTGACAATTTGTGCAATATCGCTCATTTCTTTACTAGTAATAATATCTACGGGTGTCATGCTTTTTCCTTTTAATGTATTGTCATTATAGGTCAATCATCCTACAAATTCGTGAACGCATCCTAGGCGCAGCGTATCTCATTTTGGCTACATTTGGCGCATAGGCATTATAATTGGTGCAGTTGGCGAAAAATAAAGCAATGGCTGTTAAAAAACAACCAATGAAAGGTTGAATAAGATAGCCTCGATAAGAACAATAGGCTATCAAAAACCTTCAAGTAGATATCCTAATAAGTATGATGGGCATGGGCATGGGCATCGGCAGCGATGCCATTGCCACTGGCATAGAGGTTGGCGAGAAAATATTGCGCTTGCTGTTCGTATTCAGACGTTGGGGTCATACCGCATTCCGCGAAATTTGATGGGGTCAAAAGGTTTACATTGTGTCTGTTTATAGCGGCTGATACAACACGCCGACCAACAACACCGTGATATCCTTCGCTGCTGGGGCAATCTGTACCGTATCAAGTGCTATTGACTGAGCATCATACGTGGTTGCCAAGGTGTCGATTTGGCTTTGTAACTGATGCCCGATGCTGTCTAACTCCTGTTGTAGCTGCTGGCGAATCGCATCAAGCTCTGCGACGGTTTGTTTGTTGGCATTGATATCGCCTACCGAGTTCATGGCACGTTTGACGTTATTGATATTGGTCTGTGACAACGCCTTGCGTCCCATAAACGCGCCTAAGACCGCAGAACCAATACTGACCCCTGCATCCAGCCAGCCTTTACTTGACTCAGCGGCTTGTTGTTGGTATTTTTCATTGGCAGCTTGCAGTTTTTTGGCTAGCGCGTCTTGTTTTTTAGCAAAGCTATCACGCAGCTGGGCAATGGCGATATCACGCTGTTCATGCAGTGGTACGATGAGTCGATTGCGGAAGGCTTCTTCGCTCTCTGCCACTTGGCTATACAGCTTTAAACTATCGACATACCACAGATTTAACACTTGCTGCTGACGGATGGCTTCTTTCACCGCTTTTTCCCAAGTTTTCCATGATGCCTTGTCGAGCGCTTGGGTAGGCAGTTGTTTGAGCACAGCAGGTTGGTGCGGAGCCGATTGTAACTGCTCAAAGGTCAAATCACTTAAAATCGCTTGATGCCAATCTACCACCAACGGCGGCTCACCAAATGCTGTGGTTAATAATAGCTGCTGCTGACTTTGGGCGCCTGATTTTTTGTCATTAAAAAATACCCGCGCATAGGCAAAGGCAGTAGGCTCATAGAAGGTTTGCCCATCGCCCGCCATGTCTTTGGGGGCATAATACAAGCCCACATCCTTAGGCAAGGCAGGCGGCTGACTCATGGTGCTTGCTAATGGATTGATGGCAGGCATGGTGGCTTGAGCTTGCGCTGGGTCTGTAGGAGCAGCGGCTTGGCTATTGGCTTTGAGCTGTGCTATGGCTTGTTTGCTAAGCGGTCCTGATAAGTAGTTGAGCGTGAAGCGGGTGCTAAAAATCACAGGACTGGCGTCATGCACATTGTGCAGCAAAAATTGGCGTTTACCAAGTTTATCAAACCACGCATTGAGCGCCGCTTTGTCCAGTCCACTGCTACCGCTGGCAGAGAGCAAGCCATCCATCACCCGTTCACGGTCTTGCGCAGTCTGCAACCGACCGATAAACCAAGTACCTGCGTTGGATAAGGCTTTGTAGTCCAAGTCCACTGGGTTTTGGGTTGATAACACAATCCCCAAACCAAATGCACGCGCTTGTTTTAGTAGGGTCAACAGCAATACTTTGGTCGGTGGATTGCCAATCGGCGGTAAATAGCCAAACACTTCATCCATGTAAAAAATTGCCCGCAAGGTTGAGGTGCCTTGCTGACGGCGCATCCAGCCCAATAAATTGGTGAGTAACAAGGTGACAAAAAATAAACGCTCATCATCAGATAGATGCGCAATATTGAGCACACTGGTTTGTGCTTTGCCGTTTTTATCATAAAACAGTGCGCCAGCATCCAGTGGCATGCCTTTAAGCCAGCTGGCAAAACTCGGTGATGCCAAAAGCGTATTGAGCTTCATCGCCAGTGCGCCACGGTCTTTATCCGCAAATACTTGTGACAGCGGTAGGATGCCGATTTTGTCAAACGGTGGCGTTTGGATTTGGGTAATCAAATCCACCAAGGTTAAAGTTTGGTTGTTATCCCAGGCGTTTTTAAGTAGCTGTGCCAAAAACACATGCTCTGGCGCAAGGTTATCCCCATCGACTTTTAATAGCACCAACAGTGCCGACACTGTCGCATCGATATACTCAGCATAACCTTCGCTATCTTGTTTGACACTATCTGGCGGCGGCACGAGATTGCCAAGTAGGGCAATGGGTAAGCCATTCTCGCTACCTGGGGTATAGACACTGACACGATTGGCGGCTTTGAGTGCTTGCACACGCTCTGGGGTTTGAAAACTGTTGCCAAGCCCTTGTTGCCAGTTTTCTGCGGTTTGCTTGGCAAACTCTGCCACACTCATACCCGCTTGATTTGCCATGCCGCTATCAATCCACGGCTCAAAGTCACTGGCTGCCAAATTTGGGAACGTCAATGCCAAATTGCCCAAGTCACCTTTGGGGTCAATCGCAATCACCGGAATATTATCCAGCGCAGCTTCTTCCAGTAAACTAATCCCCAAACCCGTCTTACCCGAGCCTGTCATCCCGATAATCACCGCATGGGTTGTTAAGTCAGCTGCATCATACAGGGTTGCTTGACCTTGTGTACGCTCTGGGTACACGTCTTGACCGAGATAAAATTGACCGATACTATCAGCAATATTATTGGTAAGCGTTGGCATGGAATTCCCTCAAAATTTTTATAAGTAATGATTTATCGCTAACATGATGATTGGTCTAATTGTCTAACTGCCTAATTGTCTAAGAAGCTGAGTGGCGGTATGTCGGTTTTATTATAGGTAAAATTTTATCATTTCGCCTAGCAAAATTTGTCGATTCTTTTGTCGAGCCTTAACGCAATTTTTAGCGCCGCAAAGATAATGCTTAATAATTTTTGATAACCAAGTTTTTGAAATTTACTCGCTTACTGTTTGGTAATAAAAATTTAGCAATAAAAGCTGAGCAATAAAAAAAGCGATGGGTGACATCGCTTTTGGTAGGATTGCATCATCGCACTATGCTAATTAAGTTTAAAACTACTTTATAAAAATCATCTTGTCAGCGATTTCGTTGCCGCTTGGGTCATTGTCTAATTGGTAATATTGACGAAGCAATTGCCCCACATCGCCCAATAGCGCAACCAAGCTCTCAATGTGTCGATTGGCTTTAATACCTTCGATAGCCTTGTCGCACATCGCTTGCCACATGGTTGGCATCACATGGCTATTGATGCCTCTATCGGCGACAATCTCCAGACGCCGCTCACAGATATTAAGATACACCAACACCCCAGTATTATCCTGCGTATCCCAGACGCGATAATCCCCAAAAACTTCGATTGCTCTGTCTCGGCTGTTTTGTAGCCGTGCGGACGAAATGGGCAAATGATTCTCAATCACTAACACCACTTCGCCGCGATGCCCTTGCTCAGCTTCGGTAATTGCTTGATTGAGCTGTTGTTGAGCAGTAGGCGTTAACCACCGATTGTGCAGGCTAGGTATAAACGCAACTTGACGCCACCATCTAGCCCAACTTGGCACAGTGGAAGTGACTGTCGCCATCGGTGAGGTGTAAGCAATGGTTTCTTCGTTGGCACCATTCGTTGCTGTTATTGGGTCATTTGTGCTCATGAAAATTCCATAAAAAATAATGAAGTATATAGTTGATGATAAGGGGTAAATTTAAAATAATTTTTTCAATAATTTTTTATTAACTAGCCGATTACTGACTACTGATTACCAATCGCCACCAGCACCGCCGCCGCCAAAGCCGCCACCGCCGCCACTAAATCCACCACCGCCAAAACCGCCTCCACCAAAGCCGCCACCCGGTAGGAAAACAACCCCGCCCCCGCCTCTGCCACCGCGACCACCACCGCCACCTCGAAATAGCAAGAATAAAAAGACAATAAATGCCACAAATATACTGCCCAATAAGCCTGCACCAAAAATTGTACCAAGTGTTACAATACCACCTGCCGTAGCAATAGAACCAAAAAAGCGCCCTAATATACTGGTCAAAATCATGCCAGCCACAAAGCCAAAAAAGCCTAGAAAGATAAGCGGTATACCACCCTCTTGATTTGACTGGGCATTGGTATTGACTCGATTGGCATCTGCTTGCTTTAAAATAGCAGGATCGGTCGTCAAACGTTCTTCAATGCGATTAATTCCCGCTGTGATACCCCCAGCATAATCGCCTTGTTTAAATCTTGGGGTTATGTCATCGCTAATAATGCGTTTAGCGACGGCATCAGGAATGGTACCTTCAAGACCATAGCCCGTTAAAATGTACATTTTACGGTCATTGACGGCAACAACCATCAACAGACCTTGATCGGTGTCTTTTTTGCCCAGTTTCCAGCGATCAGCGACTTTCATTGAATAGTCAAAAATATCCTCTCCATTGGTGGTTGGTACAATGACTACGGCTGCTTGCGCCAAACCGCGGTCATTAAGACTACGCAGTTTGGTTTCAATCGCCTGTTTGTCACTGGCAGATAAAATTTTTGCTTCATCAATGACAGGGTTATTTAGAATTAGTTTATCAGCGGTGACAGGGGCTTGGGTTGATTGCTTGGATGTGGTAGTCGTAGTCGTCTGGGCATTAGCGGTAGCGGTAGCTGTTGCCTGATTGCCAGTTGCTTGAGTATTGACCCCTGGTATCGGCAGCGCATCATTGCCTAACGTCTCTTTAATTGCATCATTATTAAGTACAGCATCATTGAGCGCTTCATTGGTTTGTGCGGTTTTGGCAATCGCAACCATGTCCTCAACACTATGATCTTGTAATGTGGGCTTAGCGGTAACGGTTGCGGAATTGGCTGTCGCCGTGGCAGTTTCTGCGACGGCAGCCATAGGCACCGCAAGCCCAGTGCCCATAGTCAGTGCAGTAAAAGTACTTAATAGCAACCGCTTGTCTAACAAACGTGATGACAATTTTTGCGGCTGTTTATGCGAGCGCTGTAAATTGGGCTGTGTCTTTACAATATTCAATGACACCTGTGTTTCCTCAAAGTATGCAATTTTTTTATTATGATGTAGTCAATTCAACAACTATTTTAAAAAATCAGTCTGGCAATTTATGCAAATCTTATCCACTGAGCCTGCCACCGACTGATGGCAGACTATTTAAAAAAATCTTCTTCACTTTTAACTCTTAACCTTTAACCATACAGTTAACAATGGTGAATTAGGGTTTTGCTGTCGCGGTAGCCGAATTATTTATAGGCTGACCACCGGCATTGGCAGTGTTCCCACTGTTTTGCACTGGCTGACCGCCTGCATTTGCGGTGTTAGTATTGTTATTGCCAAAATCGACGGTTGGTGCGGTTGAGATTTGCGCCTCATTGGCCACGGTAAAGTTCGGACGGGTATGCATACCAAACACTTTTGCGGTGATATTGGTTGGGAATTGGCGTACGGTAGTATTATAAGTTTGAACGTCTTGGATATAACGACCACGTGCCACGGTAATGCGGTTTTCGGTACCTTCAAGCTGTGCTTGTAATTCTTGGAATTGCTTGTCTGCTTTTAGGTCGGGATAGCGCTCTGACACTGCCATTAGGCGCGATAATGCACCGCCCAATTGATCTTGCGCTTGTTGATAACGTTGGAAAGCCGCTGGGTCATTGAGTACATCGGCACTCACATTGATAGTCGTCGCTTGTGAACGCGCTTGTGTGACTTGGGTTAAGGTCGCTTGTTCGTGCTGGGCATAACGCTCAACGACTTTGACCAAGTTTGGAATCAAGTCAGCACGGCGCTGGTATTGGTTGACTACTTCTGACCATGAGGCGTTGATTTGCTCATCTTGCGCTTGCATAGCGTTATAACCACAACCTGTTAAATTGGCAGAACCCACCACTAACGCTGCGGCTAATAAGGTGTTTTTTACTGTGGTATTGAATGATTTCATAAGTTTTCCTCAAAAATAAATTAAATAAAGTAATGTTTAGGTTTTTGAAAATTATGAAGCTATGCTTGGCTACTGTAAATTTACGTTTTGTATAGTGCTGTATGGTTTTGTATCAAACTGCAGCCCCATGAAACCACGTTTATAAACCCCCGCTTGGCTTGGTTGAAAGATGCCCTATCAGCATTCCATAAAAAAAGACCAGTCAACGCTGATCTTTTTGATTACCTTCATTATCTACTAAAAAATTATTGCTGAGCGGCTTCAATTTGAATGACTAATTTCACCTTTTTACTCACGCCCATTTTGACATAACCATCAATCCCCCAATCGGTACGGTCAATCGTGGTTTCAAAATCACCACCGTACACATATGCCATGAGTAACGGACTTGGATAACTGTTAAATTTGCTCGCTGTCAACGTAATAGGGCGAGTTTTTTTGAGCAGAGTTAAATTACCTTTAATTTGGTGTAGTTGACCCTTTTTAAAGATAAATTTGGTAGAGGTAAAGTGGGCAGTTGGATATTTATCGGCATTAAAAAAGTCTTTACTTTTTAAGTGTTCATCAAACGCTTTATGACCTGTTTGCAATTTTTCCAACGGAATATCCAGGTTGATTTGCCCTGTTTGATTGTCGGGGTCAAATACCATGTCGCCTTCCAAGCCATAAAACCCACCATGATTGGTCGAGGTACCAAAATGGTCAATGCTAAATCGCACATTGGTGTGCATCGGGTCAAGTTTATAGTTGATTGAATCAGATTTGACGATTTTTTTGCTTACTGCTTTTGCGCCTAAGCTGAAAGTTTTAGCCAAGACTTTTTTGGTCAAAATGGCAGTGGTTGCCACGCCTGCAAGTTTGGCAAGTGCCCCTAAGTTGTTCGTTTTATCTTTCATGAACTTTCCTTTTATTATTAGTTGTTAAAAATTGCATTGGTTTGAACATTTTAACTTATCAATTGCATCAAGCTGTGCAAAAAGTGTTAGCAAATTTCAGTATTTGTGAAAGTATCTATCGTAAAAACGTAAAAAAGCCAATGCGTTAACATTGGCTTTTGGATAACGCTAAGCAAGCTTATTGTTGTACCGCTTCAACTTGGATGTTGAGTTTAACGTCTTTAGCAAAACCCATTTTGACATAGGTATCCATGCCCCATTTGGTACGGTCAATGGTAGTCTCAAAATCACCGCCACATACTTGCGCATTTTTCAGCATTGGGCTGTTGTAGCAATTAAATTTAGTGGCTTTTAAGCTAACTGGGTTGGTTTTACCCAATAGCGTCAAGTTACCGTCAACTTTCGTTACTTTGCCATTTTTGAAATGGAATTTGGTTGATTTAAAATTAGCCGTTGGGTATTTTTCTGCGTTAAAGAATTCAGCTGATTTTAAATGGTTGGTAAAATGTTCGTTACCCGTGTCAAGGCTATTGATAGGAATATCAACATTGATGCTGCCAGTATTTTTGGCTGGGTTGTAGTTCAAGTCACCCGTTACGCCGTAAAAACCACCTTGGTTGGTCGTTGTACCGAAGTGGTCAATCGCAAAACGTACATTGGCGTGGTTTGGGTCTAGTTTATAGCTGGTGCTATTGCTTGGCTTAACTTTTTCTACTTTGGCGGTTTTAGGCGCTTTTGTGACCGCTGCAGGTTGAGCCGCGGTTTCGCCAACTTTTTGCGTTTCACCGTTTTGCGAGATAACCAATTCTGCATTGGCAAATTGTGTGGCTAACAACGCTGTGATAGTGGCAGTGGCTAAAAGTTTGCTATTCATAGGATTTTCCTTGATATATTATAAAAACTGTGTGGGCTTACAAGACATTGTTAATGAAACTTAACTTAGTCTATGTAGGATTAAGTTATTATAACATATCTCTTTCCCTTGTTATCGTGTATTGTTTGTAAATTGTTGCTAGTGTTTGACCGAGCCAAGGCTTTTATTGTGACAGCCTTTATTGCCCAGCCTTTATCGCCTTAGTCGGGTTAGGTTACGTCATTAAAAAAGGACAGCTTTTGCCATCCTTTTTGTAAAAAATCAACTACGTTAACTTTCATCTTAATTTTTATCTTAAGAATGCCCGAGCATTTCTAAACATCCGCATCCACGCCCCGTCATTGTCCCAAGTTTCAGGTTTCCAGCTGTGGTTGTACGCCATCAAATTGCGCTCTGGGTGTGGCATCATCAAAGTCACACGCCCATCGGTGCTACAAATCCCTGTCACCCCTTGCGGTGAGCCATTTGGATTGAGCGGATAATGCTCGGTTGGTGTGCCGAGACTGTCCACATAACGCATCACAATTTGCCCATGTGCACTCATCCCTGCGATATCGGTATCACTCAACGTAGCAAAGCCTTCGCCATGTGCTACCGCAATCGGTAGAATGCTCTCTTGCATGCCTTTTAACAGCACCGACTTGGTACGTTCAATTTTCACATTCACCGTGCGTGCTTCAAACCGCGCCGATTTATTGGCGATAAAACGGGGGAAATTCTCTGCGCCTGGTATCAAGTCTTTAAGCTGGCTCATCATCTGACAGCCGTTACACACGCCAAGCGAGAAGGTTTCTGGTCGGGTAAAGAATCGCACAAATTGCATGCGTAATTCGTCATGGAACAGTACCGATTTTGCCCAGCCAGCACCAGCGCCAAGCACATCGCCATAACTAAAGCCGCCACAAGCCACGAGCCCGTCAAAGTCACGCAAGTTGACACGCCCTTTAAGCAAGTCACTCATATGCACATCGACGGCTTCTAGCCCTGCGCGTTTAAAGCCTGCTGCCATTTCTAGCTGACCATTCACGCCTTGCTCACGCAAAATGGCGACTTTGGGCTGTGCGCTGCGGCTATTGATATACGGGGCTTCAATCGCTTGGTTGAGATCATAATTGGCTTGGGCAATTAAGCCTTGATGGGATTTATCACCAATCAAATCAAAGGCCTGTTGTACGCATTCGGGGTTGTCACGGTTTTTGGCGATATGGTAGCCGACTTTGCTCCATTCTTGCTCAAGCTCGCTACGCTCAAAACGTAAATTTTGCGTGGCTGTTTGGATGAGTAAACTGTCTTCATCGGTGCTTTGACCGACTAGGCTTAACAACTCGCTGACGCCTGTGGTTTCGGCAAGCGCTAGCAATTGAGCCACCTGATGGGTTTTAACTTGAATCACCGCACCGAGTTCCTCAGCAAACAATTGACCGAGTAAATTATCATCAGATAACACCAATTTTACGCCTTGGCGACTGGTGAATTGCATCTCAGCAATGGTGGCAAGCAAACCGCCATCACCAATGTCATGATATGCGGTGATTAAGCCTTGGTTGTTGGCTTGCTGGATAAAGTCAAAAAAGTTGATTAAATCTTGCGGATTATCCAAATCTGGGCAAGTATCACCCAGTTGGCTTAGGGTTTGGGCAAGGATTGAGCCACCCAGTCGGAACTGACCTTTTGATAAGTCTAAGCGATAAAAAGCGGTTTCGCCAAGCGCTGAGCTGGTTAGCAATTCTGGGGTTAAGGTTTTGGTGACATCTTGCACAGGGGCAAAGGCAGTGATAATGAGCGACATAGGTGACACCACAGATTTGTTTGCTTGCTCATCTGACCAATTCGCCCGCATCGACAAGCTGTCTTTACCCACAGGAATGGCAATGCCAAGTGCCGGACAAAGCGCTTCGCCCACGGCATACACCGCATCAAATAATGCTTGGTCTTCTTTGTCTTCGCCACAGGCTGCCATCCAGTTCGCCGACAAGGTAATGTCTGATAGCTTGGCGATATTCGCCCCTGCGATATTGGTAATGGCTTCGGCAACGGCAAGGCGCGCAGATGCGGCAGGATTAATCAAAGCAACTGGGGTACGCTCGCCCATACTCATGGCTTCTCCTGTCATCGGTTTGCCATCCACAGGGAGGAGAGCAGAAGCGGTAACGGCACAGTCTGCCACTGGCACTTGGTAACGTCCAACATATTGGTCACGTACTACCATACCCGTGATGGAACGATCGCCAATGCTGATTAAGAAAGATTTACTGGCAACTGTTGGGTGACGCAGCACGTCTTTGACAGCTTCAGCCAAATCGACTTTATCAAGGTCTAACGCTGTCAAATTTGGCGTGCTACGGCTAAAGCTACGCTGCATTTTTGGCGTGCCACCGAGTAGCACTTGTAGGGGCATATCGACCGGTTGTTGGTCGCCTTTGGTGTTGAGTAGTGGGTCATTGACCACCAACTCACGCACGTCAGTCGCTTCACCCAAAATCGCATACGGGCAACGCTCGCGCTCACAGATACTATCAAATAGTTCACGGCTTTGTGGACGGATTGCCAACACATAGCGCTCTTGAGCTTCATTTGACCAAATCGCCATTGGCGACATACCATGCTCAAGCGACGGCACTTTACGCAAGTTTAACACCGCCCCAAGTTCGTGGTCATTCACAAGCTCGGGCATGGCGTTTGACAAACCCCCTGCCCCCACGTCATGAATCGACACAATCGGATTGTTATCTTCATCTGGCTGGTTTCCTGCCATCGCCCAACAGCGGTCAATGACTTCTTGACAGCGGCGTTCCATCTCGGCATTGTCACGTTGCACTGACGCAAAATCCAAGCCTTCATCAAGCTCACCACTATCCACCGAACTTGCCGCGCCACCGCCCAAGCCGATTTGCATGGCAGGACCGCCTAGCACAATCAGCAAATCGCCTTGCTGAATCGGATTTTTTTCGACCAAATTGCGTTTGATATTACCGTAACCACCGGCAATCATAATGGGTTTGTGATAGCCCCGCATTTGGCTGCCATCTTGGTCTTTTGAGGTATCCAATTGGAATGAGCGAAAATAACCGACCAGATTTGGACGACCAAATTCATTGGAAAACGCCGCACTACCAAGCGGTGCTTGGGTCATGATTTCTAATGCGGAAGCCATACGCGCGGGCTTGCCGTAGTCAGCCGTCGAGATTTTTCCGCTGTGCTCCCACTTTTCTGGCATATTAGGCAGCTGCAAATGCGACACATGGAATCCTGCCAAGCCTGCTTTGGGTTTACCACCACGACCTGTCGCGCCTTCGTCACGGATTTCACCGCCAGAACCTGTTGCCGCGCCTGCATACGGTGCAATCGCCGTTGGGTGATTGTGGGTTTCGACTTTCATCAAGATATCAATCGGCTCTTGGTGAAAATCGTATACTAAATGATTGTTGTCGCTGTTTAATAGCGGATAAAAACGCTGTCCTTCATGCCCTTTTACCACCGCGGCATTGTCTTTATAGGCAGACAAGATATCGTTGGGATTTTGCTCGAAGGTATTTTTAATCATGCCAAACAGAGATTTTGGCTGTACTTCCCCATCAATCGTCCATTGCGCATTAAAAATCTTGTGACGGCAATGCTCCGAGTTGGCTTGGGCAAACATCATGAGCTCAACATCGGTCGGATTGCGCTTCAGCTCATTCACGTAGGCATCCATCAAGTAGTCAATATCTTGGCTCGATAACGCAAAACCAAACTCACGGTTCGCCGACTCTAACGCCTCACGCCCTTTGCCCATCACATCGACATGGTTGAGCGGTGCTGGCTCGTGGTCATCGAATAAGTGGTGAGCCTTTGCCAAGTCATAAAATAGGCTTTGGGTCATGCGGTCGTACAACATCATCTCGATATCATGCGGTAGCTTTTCAGGCAAATTTTCGCCGATGAGCGTATACACCACCAAGCGCTCAACACGGTCAATCGCTATCTCACAATTATTAAAAATATCCGTCGCTTTACTTGCCCAAGGGCTAATCGTACCAAAACGTGGGCTAACGATGATTTGCAGCGCCTCTTGGTTTTCATTTTGATTCTCACCTTGGTTTTCATCTTGGCTTGCTTTATTAAGCGCGATTTCGTCACCGTGATTGAGCAAATCTACCGCTTTTTTATAGTCGTGTTCTGCCAAATCTTTAGAAAAAATATAAACTTGCTGGCTTTTTAAGTGAGTGATTTTGAGATTGGTTTTTTGGCTAAGGGAATTTAGCAGTTTGGTGGTTTGAAAGTCGGTTAAAAATGGGTGTCCAGCGATGATAGTCATAGAAAGTTCCGCTTGCTTCGGGAAAAGTTGGGAAAATAACAGAAAAATTTGCGGCTATTATAGCATTAAACCCACGGGCGTATCACTTGTCTTGATGGCGATAGGCTGTGATTTCACCCTGTGTTTTTCTAAACTGCATATCAACTGCGTTACCTTGCAATAACATCGTTAACGGTTTTATACCAATTATTTGCAGCTTTTCGACAGACTTAAACAACAAAAGCCGATATTATCGTCTAAGTTAACGACTTTAACTTTTGACGTAACTTTTTTGCAAGTTAGTAATAAATTTTTTAGCATTAACTTTGAGACGTATAATAACCCTATAATAATAAGGACATTCTCATGGCAGATCTCACCAAAGAGCAACATATTGAAAATATTAATAAAGTGATTAAAGGCGTCAAATATGCAATGATGACCACCATTACTGCAGACGAAAAACATTTACATGCGTGCCCAATGACCACCAATAAAAATGAATTAGAAAATGGTAAAATTTGGTTTATCGGCGATCGCAAGTCAGAAACTATCAAAGACTTGGAAAAAAACCCACAAGTCAACTTATCTTATACCTCAAGCGACCAAAAAGACTTTGTATCTATCAACGGTACGGCTAAGTTGGTTAATGACAAAGCCAAACTAGATGAGCTTTGGAGCCCAATTTATGCGGCGTTCTATGAAAAAGGTAAAGAAGATCCTAATGTGCAAGTGATTTGTATTGAATGTAACGGCGCACAGTATTGGTTAAGCGGTAACACAGTGGTGGATATGTTTAAAATGGTAGCCGCCGCTGCCCAAGAAGGAAAAACCGCAGAAAATCTGGGTGAAAACCATTCCGTGACGTTTTAATGCTTTGCGTTAAAAAGTACAACCTCAGTTTTTTAACTGGGGTTTTTTATGGTAAATTTTGAACTAACAATTTTTTAAAATAATCCATTTTTTTAACGTCATTAGCTTTATTTAAAGTTATCGATTAAGGCTGTTTTAGATAGGGCCATGCCGCTTTTAGATAAATAAACATTGACCATAACGTCAACACCACTGAAATGACCAATAGTAAATACCCCGTCATCTCAAGTGATTCCCAATTGAGCAGTAACACCGTAATAGCCACCATTTGAAAAGTAGTTTTCATCTTGCCCACGTATGACACTGCAACGCTGGTACGATTGCCCAGCTCTGCCATCCACTCACGCAGGGCTGAGACGGCAATCTCCCGTGAGATGATAACAATCGCTGAAATCGCCATGACAATATCAGGATGCCACTGTACCAAGATAATTAGTGCGGCAGCAACCATCAGTTTATCCGCCACAGGGTCAAGAAACCGCCCAAATGCCGATGTCATATTGAGCTTGCGAGCAAAATAGCCATCTAACCAATCGGTAATTGCCGCCAAAACAAATACAGCCGTCAATAAAAAGTGGCGTAGTAGGCTATCGCTAAACTGGTACATGCCGATGTTGGCAATCGCATTGTCACTAATGGCGCTCTGCCCAATCCCCATCGCAGGCGGCCAATAAGCAATCGCCACAAACAGCGGAATCATTACGATGCGCGCAATGGTCAAGTTGTTGGGCAAGTTAAAAATACTGCCCGAGGCAACAGGGGGATGGGCTGTCTCGTCGGTCACTGGCTTATCAGTCATAGGATTTTTCGTTCATTATTGTTGTAGGGCGCGGCGTAACGCTAATTTTAGTTGAAATAATTATAACGGTTCTCAAAGTAATGTCATTATTTTTTGCCCATAATGCTAGTTTTTGACTTACTTTTCAACAATTAAGCCGCGTTACCGTATTGATTTTATGGTATTTTTTACTAAATATGTCATTGTATAAAAAACACTTCAAAAGTAACAAGGTGTAATTAGCTAGTCAAAAATTTAGACTTTTGTTGCTATGATAACGTCCGACAACGAAATAATAATAACAATAAGACTTATTTCGCTATTAGCAAACTTTGCTGTTGTCAGGTGATTGAAATTTGACTATTTTGTACCCAATTTATTAATCATAGCGTATCAACTTGCGAATTTTTTTATCAATTTTTTATTATATAGTGATTGGAAAATTTTGATAAACCGCGTTTATTGTCAAAAATTTTCAGACTTTTAAACTTACTTGTGCTTTTCCTCAGCCCATTGCTCACCTCCTGCAATGGGTTTTTTTTATGGTACAAGCGGTGGCATGAGTGAATGCTGCAATTAATCCCCTCTTTTTGGTTACCATCTTATCTAGTACTTTTTCTAGCAATCGATAACATTTCTAAGATAACGGTAGGCTATATATTTAAATATATCACTTATCAAATTCAAAAATTTTTCTAGCACGCTATATAAATTTTTGGAATATTAATATAAAATCTCAAAATTTTTAACACTATGTTGATATTTGTATATTTTTTGTAAATATTCAATTAATGTTATCTTCAGAATCATGGAGTACATCGAAGATGCAGACACTTTTTTTCAAAAGAAATTTATTTATGGTATTGGGTGCATTGAGCTTTATATTAACAGGTTGCGACGATAAACAAGCAGCGCAAGACCTGGATAAGTCTAAAGCAGAAAGTCAATCACAAGGGAAAATTTACAAAGTAGCAGTCACTAGTAGCACACCACCCTTTGCATTTATGGATGAAAAAGGGACTTCAATCGGTATGGATATCGATATTTTAAATGAAATCGCCAAAGTTGAAGGGTTCAAAGTACAGTACTTTTCAACCTCATGGGACGGTATGTTTGAAAGTATTGATAAAAAAGATGCCGATATTGCTGTTTCAGGTATCTCCTATAAAGATGAGCGAAAAGCGAAATATGGGCTATCCAATTCTTACTACTTCAATCCGTCAGCCATGGTCTACCTCACCGATAAGAACAATTACCAAACTATCGCTGATTTAACAGGTAAAAAAGTTGCCGGTAGATTAAGCGCTAACGGTAAGTCTTTTTTATATGCCAAAAAAATATCGGGCGATCAAGCAGTATTTGACAAAACGCCCTACCTTATTTTTAGGGCAGTAATCAAAGAAAATGCAGATGCCGCCATCTATGACCAACCTGTACTACGCTATATTGCTAAAAAGTTCCCACAATATAAGGTGAATGTTGTCCCGTTAGAAAAAGAAGATGACCCTACGACACAGACAGTGATAGTTACTTCAAAATCTAATCCAGAATTATTAAATAAAATTAATGATGGTATTCAAAAGCTACAGCAACAAAATAAGCTCGCTGAAATCGAGAAGAAATGGATTAATTAGTGCTTGTCAGATAACTATTACTTTCTAAAATTTTATTCATAGGAAACGCATCAATGTCTTCACCGATTAATGAACAAAATACCGATAAACGCTATCAAAGCTTAATTATCTCTATCGGTCTATTCCTAACACTGATTGGCGCTTTATTGGCTTTCACTTTTTATACCTCAAGTATTCTACAAAAAAATACCCGTACCATCGCCCTATCCAACCAAATAGCCAATGATGCGCAAGCGGTTATCAAAGACTTATTTGACATGCAAAATAGCTATGGGGAAGAAATCACCTCGCCGCACGTTACCACAGTATTAAAAAGGCTCAAAGATAACAGTGCCCGTATCGAAACATCATTGACCACCCTTGAAAAAGGCGGCGTAGTCGCTGATAAATCTGGTAAACAATACACGCTGCCTACTATTGAAGACACACAAATTCTAAAAAATGTGCAGCAAACCCGTCAGGAGTGGAACCAACTTAAACCTAAAGTAGATGATTATTTAGGCGTTGCCGGTGACATTGAAAAAGACTCTTTAACAAGCTTATCGATGGCAGGTGAACAAGCTAAAACATCAAGCCTTGCCATGAATGATTCGTTGGACAAACTTACCATATCCGTATTTAACAACGCAGAATCTCAAGCAAATATCATCCGACTGATTCAAGCGGTTGGTATCGCTATTATTCTTGGTTATTTTGCCATCTTTATTTTCTTCTTTGTTCGTCGTCTGCGTGATGCCGATGCGTTAGCGCTTGCTGCTCAAAAAGAAACGCAAGATATCATGAGTAACGTCAATACAGGCTTATTTTTGTTAGACAACGATCTCAATATTGGTCAACAGTACTCTGCTCACCTTGAAAACATCATTGGCGAAAAAGACATTGGCGGCAAAAACCTCTCTACCCTACTACAAAATAAAGTCTCGGCCAAAGACCTAGAAACCACCCAGGGCTTTGTGAAGCAGCTTTATAACCCGAGAGTGAAAGAAAAGCTTATTGATGATTTAAATCCCCTCAAAAAAATCATGCTCAGCAATCAAAAAAACCAAAACCGATTTTTGGATTTTAAATTCTCTCGTGTTTATCATCAAAAGGCCATCGATAAAATTTTGGTGAACGTGCAGGATATTACCAATCAAGTACGTCTTGAACAGCGTCTTGAGCAAGAACGCGCACAAAACGATTTGCAAATTGAAATGCTAACCACAATTTTAAATGTCAGCCCAAAAATTATTACTGAGTTTATTACCAATACTCGACAAAATATCAATGATATCAATGAAGTTCTTAAAACCCCAGGTAGTAGCCAATCAGAGCTACAAGAAAAACTGAACCGCATGTACCGTGTGATGCACAGCTTAAAAGGTGAAGCCTCATCGCTTAGCCTGCATAGTTTTACGGTGATAGCGACAAACTTTGAGGAAAAACTAAAAGCCTTACAACATAAGAGCGACTTGGTAGGTAACGACTTTTTGCCATTGACCATTCACTTAGAAGAGTTATTAAATCTGTCTAATACCATTGACGCCTTGGGTCGTCGTATTAATCATAATAGCGCTGATACGAATGCTGTGAAAAATGGCAATGGTGCAGAGACAACTCATCCCAGTCCTGCTACCAAAGGCATGAATGAGTTTTACCAGCAATACGCTGATAATATTGCTACACGCCAAGGTAAACAAGTTGCTTTAAAAGCAACCGGTTTTAATGATCTTCACTTATCGCGTGACATAGAAAGCAGTTTGAAAAAAATTGTCATTCAATTAGTACGCAATGCCGTGGTT
The DNA here is from genome assembly GCF_032064105.1 of Moraxella sp. CTOTU49097. NCBI lineage: Bacteria > Pseudomonadati > Pseudomonadota > Gammaproteobacteria > Moraxellales > Moraxellaceae > Moraxella > Moraxella sp. CTOTU49097. Next base: position 23,077 of record NZ_DAMBOA010000016.1, read on the forward strand.
CATGGGATTGAAACGCCCGACGCGCGTGCTGCAGCAGGCAAGTCTAACCTAGGTAACATCAACCTATCTTTATTAGATTTGGCAGAGTCTTATAAGCTAACTATTGAGGATGATGGCGCAGGCATTAATTTTCCTGCAATCAAAGAAAAAGCTATTCAAATGGGTTATAGCCCAGAGGATGTCAATGGCTGGTCAGAACAAAAATTGATTACATTACTATTTAAATCAGGCTTTAGCACCAAGGACACCACAGATGAAGATGCGGGACGTGGCGTTGGTTTAGATATCATCAAAGAAGATATTCAGCTATTACAAGGTCAATTAAATGTCGATACCAAAAGGGGGCAATTTACACGCTTTACCATTCGATTGCCAAAAAACCCTACAGCCGAGTAATAACTTTAACCCTTTTATCTTATTAATCATGTAGGAAAAAAAATATGTATCGCTTAATGATTGTCGATGATTCCAATATCATACGAAACCGCATTCAACGCCTTTACAACTCTGATACATTTTCGTTGGTTGCTACGGCAACCAACGGCGATGACGCGGTAGAAAAATTCAAACTATATAAACCAGAAGTTATCACTATGGATTTAACTATGCCACAAATGGACGGGCTTGAATGTATAGAAAAGCTTGTTAAATTAGACCCTGGGGTAAGAATTCTTGTGGTATCTGCCCTATCAGATAAAGCAACTGGGATTAAAGCACTTGAATTAGGGGCGAGTGGGTTTTTATGTAAACCCTTCTCAGAGGAAGAACTTGTTGAAGCGTTGGATGAATTGGTGAGTGACTAATATGGTTGAAAAAGATATTCAGATATTTATCGATAGCGTCACCCATTATTTTAACCAACTAAAAAACGGTGACATAACCATTGACACGCCTTATCTCAATGTCAATCATAGCCCAATTATTAGTGACTATACAGGGGTGATTGGCATTAGTGGCAACAATCAAGGCTTGGTGTATTTTACGGCACCCAAGTTGCTGCTTGAACAGATACTACAAAGTATGGGAGAGACTGACCGTAATGACAGTAACCTGTTTGACTTAGTTGGCGAGGTTGCCAATACAATTGCTGGTAATGCGCGTAACCATTTTGGTCCAGCATTTAATATTTCAGTCCCTTTTGTTTTTAGCGGACAACCTAACGCGGTACTATTTCCGAAAAATAATCATTCATTGATTATTTCAATAAACTGGCATGATCAACAAGCCGCGATTGTGGTTTATTTGCAGTAAAATTTTATAAAACGCGTATATTTAGATAAGTTGAATTATTTATGAAAGCTGAAAAACTACAGGTATTTATTGATTCAGTCATTAATTTTTTTAAACAAATTAATACCGATGCTGCTGAAGTAGATACCCCCTATATTAATAGCAACGATAACCCACTTGCCTATGACTTTAGCGGCATTATTAATATCACAGGCCCCATGGAAGGTATTGTCTATGTGAGCTCAGAGACCCCCATGTTACGTAATATTCTACATATTATGGGTGAGCCAGATACCTCTATTACATTGCTTAAAGACTTAGTAGGTGAAATCGCCAACACCGTGTCAGGTAATGCGCGCCGCGAGTTTGGATCAGAATTTATTATCTCACCACCCATCATTGTAGAGGGTGCACCCTCGCAAAATTACTTACCCAAAGGTAGACGCTCTTATATTATTCCTGTAAGTTGGGACAAATATAAAACCATCATTGGGATTTCTTTAAATTAATTGATAAATTATATGATTGATCGACATTCCTGCTTGAACACTCAACTAGCTTGTTTCATCAGAACACTTGTGAGTTGAACAATAAACACCGCTTAGATAAGGTTAGCTGAGAATTGACGTGAATTTGCATGATTTCACATGATATAGAAGGCTAAAAAAAGCGGTCAAGTGTCGGGGCTCGGTTCAAATTAACTGAGGCCCATCTCGCATTTTTTAGGTTGGTACTAGAGGCAGCAGTTGGGGTCTACCTAACCGTCAAAAATTTGCCAGCATTTTCATCCCTGCAATGACTAATACCAGAGATAATAATTTATTGAGCATGGGGTCGGCAAGGCGTTTGCTACCATACGTTGCGCCAATAAAACCCCCTACACAAACCGCTACAAGCCAGATTGGTAGTTGATTTGGCAGTTTTGCCCCTGTCGATAACACACCAAACAAGCCTGAAATTGAATTCACCAAAATAAACCCCGACGCTACGCCTGCGACAACTTTAGGGCTTGCCCAACGGTTAAACAATAAAATTGGACTTAAAAACACGCCACCGCCCACTCCTGTCAATCCCGACAGCAGCCCTAAAACTGCCCCCACGATTGCCAAAAGCCATTTTGACACCTGTTTTAATGGTTGCTCGCTGGTGAGTTTTTTGGCAAAGATAAATGAATAAATAGCCGAAAAAATCAGTACCGTCCCAACAATCGGCTTATATAAATGACTGGGCAAATGGGTCATTCCCCCGATAAACGCCATCGGCACCGCGGTAATAGCAAGGGGAATAAAAATTTGCCAAGAAAAGTTTTTTGCAGAATAAAATCGCCAAAACGCAATGATTGACACCAAAATATTAAGACATAGCGCAGTAGGTTTCATCATACTTGGCGCAACGCCGACTAACCCCATCATCGCAAGATAGCCCGATGCACCGCCATGCCCGACTGATGAATAGAGCAAGGCAGAAATAAAAAACAGCACGCTTAATACGGTAGTTGTCATTGCTTATTCACTATTACTCTTATTCACCATTACTAAAGTATTAACCATTATTAGAAAGCCACAGACTCTCAGTGCTGTCGGCATAAAATTCTTGTTTCCACACAGGAATATCCGCTTTAATCGCATCCAGTAGCCAACGACACGCATCAAACGCAGGATAACGGTGGGCAGCCACTACCCCAATCCACACCGCCATCTCACCAATCGCAAGGTCGCCAACACGGTGTATGGCAATGGCGTTTTCGATGTCAAACTGGGCTTTGGCTTGTTCAATCAGTTTTTTGCCTTGATTGAGTGCCAGCTGCTCGTAGCCGTAATAAGTGAGTTTGCTAACAGGGCGAGCGTTGTTGTGGTTACGCACCCAGCCTTCAAATGTCGCTAACGCCCCACAAGTATCGCTCATTAAGGCGTGTTTAAGCCGTCTATCGTCAATGGCTCGGTCAGTCAATGCAAAGCCGCTAGTAATCACGGTTTGGTAAGCTTGGTCTTCACTGCTGCTAATGGTGGATGAGCCTCGATGCAATGCATTCATGGTTTTCTCTATATTTTTTAGAGGGTGTATGCGATATTCAACCGCCCGCTACAGGCGGAATAAACGCGACGATATCGCCATCTTGGAGCGGCGTTTGCCAGTTGGCAATATGGTGATTGATTGCCACGGCAAGTTTGGTTTGGGCGAGTTTAAAACCGTAGTGGGCACTTAACGTTTGGTAAAGCTCGGTCAAGTTATCACCGTCAAAGCGGATTGTTTCTTCGTCTTTCCCTGCTTGTTCAGCAAGGCTTGCAAAGTATAAGATGGCTAAATTTTTCTCAGACGCGCTAGGTGTTGGCATAGTCGGATTTGCCCCCTGTTTTGGTGAGTAGCTTGATATTGTTAATGGTGATGTCGTGAGATAATGCTTTGGTCATGTCATAAATCGTTAGGCAAGCCACCGACACAGCGGTTAAGGCTTCCATTTCCACGCCTGTTTTGTGGGTGACTTTGACAGTAGCAGTGACGTGGATTGAGCAGTTGTTATCATCATACTCAAAGCCGATTTTCACACCATCGAGTGGCAGCTGGTGGCAAAGCGGAATTAGCTCGTGGGTGCGTTTGCTTGCCATGACCCCTGCGATATGCGCGGTCTGGGTGATTGAGCCTTTTTTGGTGATGCCGTCGGCGGATTTTATTATTTGGTAACTGTCGCTAGGGAAAATGACTTGCCCTACGGCGGTGGCGGTGCGTTGGGTTATCGCTTTGCCCGACACATCGACCATGGCAATATCGCCGTGTGCGTCTAAATGTGTCAGGTCTAAGGGAGTTAATTGTGTTGTCATGTTTCGGATTTTCACCCCTCAAATGTGGCACAACATTATAGCGACGTGTACGGTTATCAAGCTGCGCTTAAATGAGTAAATTTTTCTTAAATTTGCCCATTTTATATTTTCAAAAAACCCGTCATCGATTAGCCGCCAATCATCGACAAATTCGCCATGATACCACTGTCGTTTTGCTTGAGTAAATGATGCTCGGGCTTAATCGGCATTAAGCTTTGCAAGGCATGAACCAATCCATCGACATCGCCATTTGCCAAAAACGCTCGCACATCATAACTGCCATTATCAAACAAACACAAATGTACTTTGCCTTGGCTACTCACTCGCAGGCGGTTACAACTGTCGCAGAACTGCGGGGCATAAGGCTCAATCAGCCCAATGCCACCGACATAATCGGCATGGCGATATTCAATCGCAGGGCCTGCATCGCTTGCTCGACGTTGGGATTGCCAACCATTTTCTAGCAAAAAATCTTTGATACGCTGACCACTGCTATGTTGGGCAAAAAACAAAGCTTTATTATCCGAAGTTTGCATAAACTCAATAAAACGGTAAGTGACAGGGCGATTTTTGACAAAGCTTAACACGGATTGCAAGTTATCAAAGGCGGTGTCTGCCATCAAAATACCGTTGAGTTTTAGCTTAATATCGGTGGTTGCTAGCAATGTATCGATGTCTTGTAACAGCGTTGGCAATATATCAAAGCCGGTGATTTGTTTAAAAATGGCGGGGTCAAAGCTGTCAATACTGATGTTAAGCTGATTTAGCCCTGCTGTTTGCCAGTCGGATAAATGCTTGGCAAGCCGATAGCCGTTGGAGCTAACCGCCACTGTTTGGATACCTTGGGTCTGCTTGGCAAGTTCGATGATGTGCGGTAAATCTTGTCGAATCGATGGCTCACCCCCCGTCAGCCGCACTTTGGTGGTACCTAGTTTGGCAAAGGCTTGTATTAAAACACCGATTTCGGATACAGAAAGCTCGTTGTCAGGGCGTTTACCCGCGTTGGCAGTATAGCCATCTGGCAGACAGTAGTGACAGCGAAAGTTACAAAAATCGGTAATCGACAGGCGTAAATAGCTTAACTGGCGATGAAAATTGTCCACCAAGTTTAATGAAGAATGTTGCGGAGTCATCGTTAGCTAAAATTCCAACTAAACGGCTGCACTGTCACTATTTCGCCTGCTTTTACCCCTGCATTGTCTTTGGGTAATACAAGCAGGCAATTGGCGTGGCTAAGCTGTTTTACACGGTGGGAGTCTTGGGCAGATAAAGGGGTTACGCTAAAACTGCCGTCTTCATTTTGGCAAAAAATCGCTCGCTGATAATCTTGGCGTCCCGCTCGCTTGTTGATGTCGTGGGTGGTTTTGGCAAACAGTTGCAGCGGTTTTGGGATATCTGATTGTATCACGCCCGATAGTTGCCACAGCGCGGGTTGGACAAAATTAAGGCAGCATACCACGGTAGATAGCGGATTGCCAGGTAACCCAAAATACATGACCGTTTTTTTGTCTTGCGCAAATTCCCCAAATATAAAAGGTTTACCTGGTTTCATCGCCACTTTGTAATGGTGAATTTTGCCGAGCGCCTGAATGACTTGGGTTAAAAAATCATAATCGCCCACCGATACACCCGCCGTAGAAATAATCACATCACATTCGGCTATCGCTTGCTGAACCGTACGGCGAGTGGTCTCAAGGTTGTCAGGGACAATGCCATAATCTTGAATGGCAATCGGCAACTGCTTTAATAACGCTTTTAGCGTGGGCGTGTTGGAATTATAAATTTGGGCAAGCGTTGCCAGCGGCTGCCCCACCTCGACCAGCTCATCGCCAGTGGCAATAATACCAACCGTGAGTGGCTGAAATACCTGCACGCTATCCACGCCTAAATTGGCAAGTAAGCTGATATCACTGGGGTTTAGGCGTTTACCAATCGTTAAAACAGTTTCGCCTGCTTGCACTTCCTCGCCTTGGCGGCGAATATTTGCGCCCACCTTAGCGGTTTGGGTCAAGCGAATGTGATAGGCTTGGCTGTTATCCAAACTGGGCTGAATGTCGCTAAGGTTAGTGTCTTCCTGCATCACCACCGTGTCGCAGTCATTTGGCACCACCGCGCCGGTAAAAATTCGCACGCCTTGATTGGGTCGTAAACGACCGTTAAAAGGCTTGCCCGCCCCCGATTCACCGATGATTTCAAGTTGACTATCCTTGTCAAAATAGCTACCCATAGCAATCGCAAAACCATCCATGGATGATAGATTTTGGCGGGGAATATCAAAGGATGCGGCAATATCTTGGGCTAAAATGTGGTTTTGCGCCTCCAATAAACCCACTGTTATCGTCTTTATTTCGCCCAGACGCGACGTTAAATAGTTCTCTAGGCGCGCATTAATCGCTTGTTTTAGTTCATTGACAGAAATCATCATTATCTCAATTAAAATGTTGGGTCGGCGCTAAAAGGTGATAGGCTGTTTTTAGCTGTTCAAATTGCGCTAAGGTATCAATATCTTGGCTTAAATGCGTCAGCGGTATCGGATAAAGCTGATAAACCTTACTATCGGCGGGCGAAACGATAGTAGTTTGATGTTGCCATAACGCCCGAAAACCCTTATCGCCTTGCAACTGATGCCCAAATGCTCGCAAAAAACCCCAAGGTAAATTGACGGGAATCCCCCAAATTGGTCGATTGTTATCACCATACTCACTCACAATCAGCTGGTGGTCTTCAACCTTTTGGCTTAATAGACTCAAATCATCGAGGGTTATCGCCACTTGGTCAACAGTCAAAAACAAAGTCCGCATCGTAGCACTTACTAACTGTTGTTGTAAGGTTGTCATTGCATACTGAATCGATTGCGCCATCCCTGTTTGCGGCGTGGGATTATCGACGACTGTGACGTCAAATGGTGCAACTTCGTTGTATAACGCTTTAGATATTGGGTTATCAAGTTTTGGCAATACCACCAACACTTGATGAGGCTGCAATTGGCGTGCCAGTTGAATTTTTTCAGCCAGCAAGGTTTGATGATTTTTTACAATCAGCTGTTTGGCAAAACCAAGACGCTGACTCAATCCTGCCGCCAAAATCACCACAGTTAAATTGCTAGGATTGACGCTCATGATATACCTGTTGAATTTGGGCAGTGATAGATAAAGCCACCGCTTCAGGCGTATCGCCACCGAGTGCTAAACCTACAGGATAGAACAAATTAGCAGGTTTCACCCATTGATAACCATCATCAATCTCACCAAGCAACTGCTCAGTGCGATAGGTTGGCCCTAATTGCCCAATAAAAAAAGGCGAGTTTTGGGCTTTAAAGGCTTGGCTGAGCCATACTCTGTCTTGACTCAGACTATGGGTCATTATCACCACAGCGGTCGGCTGTGGTGACTCAAAAAAAGTCTGCACAGACTCGGCTTGCTCGAGGGCAATCTGTACAAAATTGGCATGAGCCTGCCCACGATAACGGGCAATCACATCCAAACGACTATCAATCACCGTCACCTGCCAGCCTTGCAAATTTGCCATGGTCGTCAAGGGTAAACAATCTTGCCCCGCGCCGAAAATTAATAACTGTAGCGGCGGTTGTAGCGTTTCTACAAAGACGCTTAGTTGTTGCGATTGTTTTTGATAAACATGCAGCATAAAACGACTTTTACGGCTGGCAGCGATTTGATTAACCAATTGCCAATCTTGCTGACCCATTTGCGGCAACTGTGTCAAAGGCAGATGCTGTCCAACTACAAACTCATCTGAGTTTGAGGTGATAACTGTAGCCAGTGTTTGTGGCTGTTTTGTCTGTTTTAAGCACTGGAAACAGGCAAATAATACAGATTGTTCATTCAAAACCAGACGTTCAAATAATACTTGAATGACGCCTTGACAGCCGAGCCCAAAGCCTTCTTGCTCATCACTGTCATCGACCGCCTCATCTTGTGATAACTGGCTATCGGTTGCGGTATGATAGGTTTTGAGCGTTGCCCCATATCTGGTGAGCCAAAAGGCTCGCTGTACCAAGTGCTTTTCAAGACAACCGCCACTCACCATGCCTATGGATTGACCATCGGCTAAAATCAACATTCTGGCGCCAGGTTGCCGATAGGCTGACCCTTCGACACTTACCACTGTGGCTAGTACCGCCTCACTGTTGGGCGGTAACTGCTCAAGGGTATCAAAAATATCAAACAAGTGGTTCATAGCAAATGGTAGTGTACCCGATTACAGTAATGGCAACTGGTACAGCAGTTTATCCAAAGTAATGGGATAGTCTCGTACTCTGACACCTGTAGCATTAAAAATCGCATTGGCAATGGCTGCCCCTGCCCCTGATAATGCCAATTCGCCTATGCCTTTGCTATGAAGCGGATTGGCATAGGGGTCAGTTTCGGGTAGCATTATTACCTCTAAGTCAGGCACATCAGCATTCACACACACTTGATATTCGGCTAAATCGTGATTACATAGACGACCGTCACGTTTGTCATGGTGAATTTGCTCCATCAAGGCTGCCCCTATACCAAACACCATACCACCAAAGCACTGCGAGCGCGCTGTTTTTTCGTTTAAGATACGCCCTGCGGCAAATGTGCCTTGCATACGGCGAACCCGAATTTCACCCGTTACCCGGTGTACCGCGACTTCAGCGAACTGTGCGCCATAGCCTGCGTGGCGGTACTCTTTTTTGGTTTTACCAGGTTCGATTTCACCATTAGCTACCAAGCCATGAGGGGCATATTGCTGTAAAAAACTGCTCAACGGTAACTGGGTATCGACTTGTTCCCAATCGAGTACATTATCTTGGTGGTCCACAGAGACCTCAGAACTAAGCCCTGTTTTTTCTACTAGTTTATCCAACGTATCAGTTAACGTATGGTTAATTTTTTCGCCAATTTTTTCAGCTAGGCTAGGGTCATGCTCAAATTGTCTATATAGATTGCCTTGTTTAAAGCCAATGCTATCAGCATGCAGCCCTACACTCTGGGCAATCTTTTCTCGTAGCGCTTCACACGCCAGATAAATAGAACTACCAGCGCTTGATGCTCCCCAGCTACCGCCTGACCCTGCAGCAGGCGGCAGATCGGTATCGCCAAGTTTGACCTCGACATGGTCAATCGGTAAGCCCAGCATATCAGCAACCACTTGCGCAAAAATAGTATAGCTACCGGTACCGATATCAGTCATGTCAGTTTCGATACGAGCCATAACCCCAAGCGGTTTGTCAGAGGGCAACAGACTCACACGGGCTTGCGAAGGTTTTAATTCGTTGCTACGCGCGGCGCAAGCCATCCCATAGCCAATCAGCCAATCGCCATCGAGGCGACTCGCGGGCGTCTGTGGGCGTTTATCCCACCCAAAGGCTTTTGCCCCTTGCTCCATACAAGCCAGCAATTTTCGGGTGCTGTAGGGAATTTTTTTGCTTGGGTCTTCGCTCGGTTCATTACGTTTTCGCAGTTCAATTGGGCACAGCTTTAATGCATGCGCCAGTTCGTCCATGGCACATTCGAGTGCCAACTGACCCACCGCTTCGCCAGGGGCACGCATAGAGCCTGTTAATGTAAAATTCATGCGCGCCATTTCGTATTTGATTTGGCGATTGTCACCGCCATACAAAAAGTGGGTAGAGACCGCCACTGGCTCAAAAAACGTTTCTGACGGTAAATTGGTGACAATGCTATTATGAATAATGGTATGGATTTTACCATCTTTATCTGCCCCCAATGCCACCCGTTGTTCGGTGTTGGTGCGTCTCACGGTAGTTTCCATGACTTGCGGTCGGGTCATGTTCACAAGTACCGGGCGTTTTAAGTCTTTAGCCGCAATGGCTGCCATCACCGACTCGGGTGAAATACCCAGTTTTGAGCCAAACCCGCCACCAACATATGGCGATAGCAAACGGACATCGTCTTCGGGTATATCTAAGGCTTTGGCAAGTTGTATTTTGGAAGAGGCAAGCATTTGGTTAGAAGTATGAAGGGTTAGCTTACCCTCAAACCAACGAGCCAACGAGCTGTGCGGTTCCATCGGCATGTTACTTTGGCTTGGCGTGGTATAAGTCACATCGACTCTGACTTCTGCTTGCTTAAGCGTTTTTTCAGGTTTGCCAATGTCATCACTTTTATCGGTTACCCAATCGATAAATTGGGTATGTTTTTTTTGCTTGTTAAAGTCAAAATGCCCGTGTTTTTCATCATTTTCATAGTCAATCTGTAACGCCTTCGCGCCTTCTTGAGCCGCCTCTAGGGTTTCTGCAACCACCAAAGCAATCGGTTGTCCATGATAAAAAACCTCGCTTGTGCCTTGCACAGGTGCCATTTTGACACCCCCTTGTTGCGGGTTGCGTAAAAATAGCGGGTCATGAAACACCCCAATCACACCTGCAACTTGTAAGGCGGTATCTTTATGTACTTTTTTTACCTTGCCTTTACCAATGGTTGCACCTACCATGACACCGTGACACAAGTCGTCAAATTGGTGCTCAGCAGTATACGTGGCTTTGCCTGCGACTTTTAGGTGTCCTTCGATACGGCTCAGTGGTTTGCCAACAAGTTTGCTATCGGTCGTATCTAGCCGTGACTCAACAGGCTTGTCCATGGTCAGTTTTTTTTCAAGGGGCGATTCGCCAAAAATTTGTGTTAGGCTCATGCACTCACTCCACTACTTAAAGGACTTGATTGATTGGGTTGTTGTAACGCCCGCTGCACAACATGGTGTAAAAGACGCTGTACCAGCACGGTCTTGTACTCGGTTTGTTCATCGGTTTTTGCTTCTTTGAATAGGGTCGCCACCGCAAGCTCAATACTCACCGCATCGCCTGTGCTGCCGATCAGTATTTTTTCAATGTCGGTGTTTCGCCAAGGCTGACTGCCAATACCGCCAAATGCAAGTCGCACATTGGTAAGTGTATCATTATCATGCTCAATCACAGCAGCGACGGACACCAAAGCAAAGGCATACGACGCACGGTCACGCACTTTGTCATAACTATGCACGCCTTTTAAAGGTGGCGGTAGAATGATATGGGTAATCAAATCACCTAAATTCAAACAAGTTTCAATATGGGGGGTTTGCTCAGGTAAGCGATAAAATTCAGCGATAGGCACTTGGCGGGTTTGCCCGTCGGCTTGCTGGATAACAATGACGGCATCGAGTAACCGCATTGCCACCGCCATATCCGATGGATGGGTGGCAATACACTGCTCGCTTGTGCCTAAAATTGCTAAGTTCTGATGAAGACCTGCTTTTGCCCTGCAGCCAGAATTAGGCTCACGCTTATTACACGGACTATCAGGCTGATAAAAATAGTAACAACGGGTGCGCTGTAGCAGATTGCCACCGGTACTGGCTTTGTTGCGTAGTTGCGGCGATGCACCCGATAACAAGGCACGGGCAAGCACCGCATAATCTTGACGAATAACAGGGTGAGCCGCTAATTCACTATTACTAACCATAGCGCCAATTTTTAACCCACCTTCTGGCGTGGTTTCAATTGTATTAAGCGGCAAACGTGAAATATCAATCAGCTGTGTTGGCTGTTCGATTTCCAGTTTCATCAAATCAAGTAAATTGGTACCCCCAGCGATAAAAAACGGACGCTGCGCCTCAGCCAAATCCCCCTCAGTTAATGTGGCTATTTTGATTGCGTCATCCACTGAGTTGGCGCGCTGATAATCAAAAGTTTTCATAGCGACACTCCTGTAGCCTGAGTAGCGGCTGTCTGAGCTGTCTGAGTAGTTACCTTATCTGTCTCTGCCGAAAAACCGGTTTCTTGTAATACTTGTTTGATAGCTCGCACGATGTTGGGATATGCCGAGCAGCGACAAATATTGCCACTCATACGCTCAGAGATTTCTTTATCCAATTGTTGTTTAAATTGCACTGTATCGTTTGATAAAGGCTGCATCAAATCCGCCGACACATGACTTGCCCAGTTTTGGCGTAGCTCTTCAATCATCGCTTTGGTCGAGCAAATTTGCCCAGGCGTACAATAACCACATTGAAAGGCATCATGTTCCAAAAACGCTTGTTGAATCGGGTCAAGCGCTTCAGGTGAGCCAATGCCTTCAATGGTCTCGATGTTATCGCCCTCATGCATGACCGCCAGGGTCAGACAGCTGTTGACCCGCTGACCGTTAATCAGCATGGTACACGCGCCACACTGACCGTGATCACAGCCTTTTTTGCTGCCAGTCAAGCCAAGATGATTGCGACAGACATCTAGCACCGTGGTGCGTACATCTAGATTCGTCAACGTATGTTGTTGCTGATTGATAGTAAGTGTTAAGGATTGTGGCATAAAGTTGCTTCTCGTCTAGTTGTTATGGGTTTATTGGTAAGTGTGTTATCTAGGATTGACGCATGTTATTAAAATGGTTTCTAAAAATTCGCTACGCCTTTACTATGCAAGGACGATGGTAACATTAGGTTGTGTTGAACATTCAAAGCTTCAGCCAATGATAAGCAAAGGCTAGAG
>NZ_DAMBOA010000017.1:0-35583 GCF_032064105.1 Moraxella sp. CTOTU49097
GTGCGTATTATACGCTTTTCTTTTTACCTGTCAATACCACTACGAAAAGTTTTTTGATTTATTTTGCAGTTGTTGATAATTCCCTTTATTTTGTGGGTATTTACCGCCATTTGATATATAATTGAATATATTGTTTAAGCAATTTTTCGTTAGGCGATGTTCGCTAGTTTTACGGTCGTCGTCTCGCAATTTTTTTATGTTCATGTCAGAAAATATGTGAGGGCAAACAATGTCTGTACAACCTCCTTCCCCTGCTGGTAATGATTTTAGACTCCCTGTCCACCAAGTAGATGCCACTAAAAAGCGCGTACACCCCCGTTTTGTGACGGGTTTTTATCAAAACATCCGCGTTGTCAGTATGTATTTTTTATTGTTGTTGTTTTTGGTGTTGCCATGGATTCGCTACGGCGGACACCAAGCAATATGGTTTGATTTCTCGGGTTCTAAGATTGTGCTATTTGGGCTAACTTTTTTACCCCAAGACGTTTTTATTTTTGCGTTTTTCTTTATGGTTGCTGCCTTTTTATTGTTTATGGTAACCGTTTATGCCGGTCGTGTGTGGTGTGGTTATGCCTGTCCACAGACGATTTGGACGCATATGTATCAATATACTGAGAAGCTTATCATCGGTGATCGTAATAAGCAGTTTAAGTTAGATAAAGCGCCTTGGAATGGCGAAAAAATTATGAAGCGCAGTCTGGTTTACCTTATTTGGTTTATCATGGCATTAGTAACTGCATTGACTTTTACCAGTTATGCGGTTGGTACTGATTATCTTTATCATAGTTGGCAATCATTGGGCGGTATTCCTGTTCCAGATTGGTCTGCTCTGACTTGGGTATCTATTTTAATTTTTACTTTTTCTACTTTTGCAAATGCAGGCTATATGCGTGAGCATTTTTGTACCCATATTTGTCCTTATGGTCGCTTCCAAAGTGTGATGTTTGATAAAGATACTTTGATTGTGACCTATGACTATAAACGTGGTGAGCCACGCGGTGCGCGCAAAAAAGGCGGCGAAGATGAAAATTTAGGCGACTGTATCAACTGTCTAATGTGTGTGCAAGTTTGTCCTACGGGTATTGATATCCGTGATGGGCTGCAAGTTGAATGTATTCAATGCGCTGCTTGTGTCGATGCGTGTAATGACATCATGGATAAGGTTAATAAACCTCGTGGTTTAATTCGTTATAGTACCGAGCGCCAATTGGTCGAGAATCAGCCAAGTAAAATTTTGCGTCCACGGTTTTTTGCTTATTTGGCGGTGATTGCGTTGTTGATTGGGGCAGGGGTTTATTTTTTAACCAGTCGTGTACCGCTGCAGATTGATATTCGCCGTGACCGTAATCAGTTGTCGTCAATCAATGCGCAAGGTTTGGTAGAAAATAACTACATCGTCAAAATCACCAATAAAACCCAGCAAGACCATGATTATGCGGTGACATTGACACCACAACCCGGCTTAAAACTTGATAGCCGCTTTAAAACCATTCCATTAGAAGCAGGCGAAAGTTATGACTTCCCTGTCAGTGTGCTGGGCGATCCAAAAGTGATTACCCAAAGCAATATTCCCATCCAAATGCAAGTGGTGAGCGTGGATGATGGCGGTAAATATAAAGCGGTAAAAGATAACGTGTTCACCACCGATAAATAAGTTTGATTGCCCTAAAAAAGCTGATTTTGATAATCGGCTTTTTTTGTGCCAAATTATTAGCGCACGTTATTGGGGCATGGGTTTTTCTGCTATACTAGCTTTTTGATTGTTATCTGCTGAGTGGTCTATGGCAACACCGACAAATTCTCCTGCTTCATCAACTTCTAATCAGTCGATATCCAAACTTTGGTATAAAAATTATATGGTTTGGATTTTTGTTATTGGTCTGCCGCTATTTGTGGTAGTCGCCTGTATTTGGTTTGTGTTTTACTCGGTGAGAATCCAAGACTCTACCGTGCGTGATGACTGGTACATGGATGGTAAGACCTTATATGCGGATGTGTCCAAAGACAAATTGGCGCATGATTTGGGGCTGACCGGTCAAATGATGATTCATAATCAGTCCGTCAATTTTAAACTTGAGGCGCCCGCCAGTGACAAGTTTAACGCACCTGAGCAATTGGCAGTGGAGATTTCCCATGCCACCCAAAAGCAAAAAGACCGCGACATTATCGTCAAACGGTTAAGTGATGGCAGTTATGCGGGCAATGTACAGCTAGACTCGTCTAAAGGCAAATACTATATTGTGGTGCATGACCCAGCCAATAGCTGGCGACTGCGTGCGATTGAGGAATTGCCGATGGCGAAGTCGATTGACTTTAAGCCACTGACGGCGTTTGATAAAAAACCAGACTAACACTGGCTAAGACTAACTAATAAATAATCGGCACTTGGCGTCCTTGTGCCTTTCATAGATATTCTCATAACCAAAAATACTACAAAATCTTGCTAGGTAGTCAACGAAATGGTAAGTGTTTAACAACTTTCCCAAATCCCCACTTGCCCTTCATGGAGTTTTGGCACACCGCCAAGCACCCGCCAAGGCATGGTGCTGCCATGAAAATCACTACCGATAGACACCTTTAACTCATGCTCTTTAATCACCCGATCGACCATATGGCGGGTTGAAGTCGGTTCATTACTGGCGGGTAATTCCACCGCATCGCCACCGCTACTGGCAAAATCTGCAATCAGTTTACGCACTTTGTTGGCGGTTAAATTGTAACGGGTCGCATGAGCCAAAGACGCTTTGCCACCACACTCATGAATCAAATTGATGCAATCTTTAAGCGATAAGCCATCGAGTGCCACATAGCAAGGTTTATGGTCAGCCAAATAGCCGGTAAAGGCTTTTTGTACATCACTCACCAAGCCTTGATCCGCCATCACTTTGGCAATATGAGTACGACCGACCGCTTGCGGATTACCTTTGGCTTGCACTAACACCGCCTGCCAAATCTCATCCATCGGGCGTTTAAAGGTATTTGCCACACGCTCGCACATCGCATAGCCGCGCGTTTCTCGATTGGCTTGGATGGCAGCGAGTTTGCTATGCATTGTTTCGATATCACTAAAGCCGTACCCCAGTACATGAATCACTTTTTCATTTTGGGCAGGTTTTTTGGAGTAGCCGCCCATGACACGATGACGACAGCTGATTTCAACACCGTGAATCAGCGTCATACCAAGACTTTCAGCGGTTTGGCGCGCCTCAAGGATACCAAGTACCGTATCATGGTCGCTTAAGGATAATACTTTCACCCCTTTTTCATGCGCTTTTTGCACCACTTCGCTTGGGCTAAAAGTGCCATCTGAGCGAGTACTGTGGCAGTGCATATCAATCGGAAGTTGGGTATAAATAGGACTGCTAGACAAGATATCAAGATTTAAAGAATTCACAAATACGCCTTAATTACAAAAGCTGGTTGCCAACAATAGGACAAAAAGGGGTTAAGACAAAGAGGGGTTAACTCTGCGCTGGCTTACTCACAAGTGCACGTGGTGGATGAAGCAAGGAAAATCGCAAAGTTACTTTTCGATTTTAGCATATCCGTGTAAACTAGCGGCTAAGATTTTTACAAGCGATTTTTGTTAGAGATGACTATGAGCGGTTTATTGGATTTGCTACCTTTACTGGCATTTTTTTACTTTTCCAAACAGCAAGGGGTATTGGCAGGTGCGGCGGCGTTATTGATTACGACACTGGTGGTATATGTCGTGCATTTTGCCCGGCAAAAAGGCAAGCTCAATAAACAGCAGTGGGTGACGCTGATTTTAACCGTGGGATTTTGTGGATTAAGCTTAATTTTCCATGACGAAGCATTTTTAAAATGGAAATCAACTGTCATCAATAGCGTGTTTGCAGTTGCCCTCATTATCAGTGTCGCGATAGGTAAACCGCTATTAGAGTTGGCAATGAAAAATGTGTTTCGATTGACCCAATCGGGCTGGAATAGACTCACCTTCGCTTGGGCAGGGTATTTCTTGCTGATGGCAGGTTTGCAATATTATTTTGCGTTTTTTACCAACAACGATACTTGGATTAATTTTAAAAGCTGGGGATGGATACCGGTAATGCTGGTGTTTTTAATCGGGCAATTTGTGTTCTTAAAAAACCATCTAAACCCAGACATACAGCAACAAATCAATGATAAAGGAAAAAACTAAAGGAGAATATGGATGGCACTTTATATTATTATCGGTCATGACGTCCCTGATAGCCTTGAGCTACGCAAACAGTTTCGCCCGGCTCATCTTGAGCGTCTTACGCGGTTAGATGAGCAGCGCCGTCTAATTATCGCAGGCCCTACGCCAATTGCGCATGGAGAGCCTGAAATGAGTGGCAGTGTATTGGTTGTGGATTTTGACAGCGATGAAGCCGTGCAAGCTTGGGCAAGTGAAGAGCCTTACTTATTAAATGGTGTGTATAGTCATGTGGATATCAAACCCTTTATCCAAGTTTTTCCTAAATCAGTGAGTTAATGTTGGGTTTAACCGTTGTTTGCAGTACATAATTGGCAAAGTCTGGGTGGTGATAGGTGGTAAGCATGAAAAAATTGGTGGGCACGTTGGCAAGCGGCGCAGTGTTATTGACGGTATTACAGGTGACAAGCCTGACCCATGCAGCACCGCAAGTTGTCGTCACTGACCCAAAAACAGGACAACCGCTCGCCAAACAGCCAGAGCTTGCCTCAAGCGTTGCCAGTAGCACCTCACCGATGCAAAACCCCAAACAACCTACCCTTGCCCAGCTCAACCAGCCTACTGACAGCCAGTTGTCCAAGGCCAACCAACAACTCTTGGCAAAAAATGCTGAATTACAAAACCAAGTCGATAGTTTAAACACGCAGGTCAAAGTGCTTGTCAATGAGCGCAGTGGACAGATTTTTATCTATGGTGCGGTCACGGCATTACTGAGTGGGATACTGGGTATCGCTCTGGGTTGGCTGGTCGCAGGGCGTAAAGGTCGTTGGTAATCGATTTTATAAGCCTACTATTATAAGCCTGACATTGACTTGTTATGATGCCAAATAACCAAGCCGACTTGCCAAAAAAGCCCACCGTCGCCATCATTGGCGCAGGTCCTGCTGGCCTGATGGCGGCAGATTATCTGCGCCAGTTTGATGTTACAATCCACGTATTTGAACAAAAACCATCCCCTGCCCGCAAACTGTTGATGGCCGGTAAATCTGGACTCAATATCTCGCACGCTGAGCCCGTTGATACCTTTGTCACGCGCTATCAGCCCAATGATTGGCTTACGCCGTATATTCAAGATTTTAATGCAGCGCATATCCGTGATTTTATGACCCGCTTGGGGGTTGAGTCTTTTGTTGGCTCGACAGGTCGCATCTTTCCTACCATGATGAAAGCCTCGCCGCTACTGCGGGCGTGGTTGCAAGCGCTGCAGCAGGACGGCGTGACGTTTTTTTATCGGCATAGCTGTGACAACATTGACGGCAAGCAAGCAACTTTTTCGGTAGCGCATGAAAGCGGCAATCTGACTGTTACCCAAAGCTTTGATGCGATTGTGTTGGCAACGGGCGCGATGTCATGGTCGCGGCTCGGTAGTGATGGCAAATGGCAGGCATGGCTCAGCGATGCAGAATTGACGCCGTTTTATGCCAGCAATGTCGGTATCTGTCGCCCACTGTCGCAGCCTTGGTCGGCGCATTTGCACCGCGATTTTGGCAAAGCATTAAAACGCATAAAAGCCCAGGTGACATTGCCCGATGGCAAAATTGAGCAGGGTTTTGGTGATATTATTCTCACTCATTATGGCATGGAAAGCGGGCTGATATACCGGCTCAATCGTGCCATGCGTGAGCAATTAAATCATACGGGCAAAGTATCACTGCAACTTGACTTGCTGCCTGATGTGTCTGACGAAAAATTATTGACTAGTTTAAAAAACCCCAAAAAACAATCGCTCGCTAACCTTTGGCGAAAGGCAGGACTTGATGCTGTCAAAATCGCCTTACTCAGAGAAATCGTCGCAAAAACGCACTGGCATGATGCCGATAAGATGACAAAGGCAATCAAACAGTTAACCGTAGAATTCGATGGTTTTCGACCGATTGAAGAAGCAATTAGCTGTGGCGGCGGGGTAAAACGCACAGCATTAACCGAGGATTTTGCGCTAAAATCTAATCCTTATGTATTTTGCTGTGGCGAGATGCTTGATTGGGATGCGCCAACGGGTGGCTATCTGCTGACGGCTTGTTTTGCCACAGGTCGAGCCGTCGGACAAGGCGTGGCACAGTTTTTAGCGTTATCCAAAAAGTTAAAGTAAGGTACTTGGTGTAAGGTAGTTATTGACTGTGCAGATAGCGACTGTAAAAGTAGGCAAGCAGGAGCACAAGCGCACAAATCGGCAAGCAGACAGGCAAGAACAGCGGATTTTGCATACCGCCAAACACTACCATCAATGAGCCCAATGCCGCCAAAATCGGCGATATCACACCCAATAACATACTTTTGATATGACCTTGTTGCCATAATCGAAACACAGCGAAGTAAAATACCAAATACAGTAAGTAACTCACCACAATCGCGATTTCTGAGATATCCATATCGCCAAGCAGCTGGTTTTTCATCACCGCATAATGCACAGCCGCCCAAAACATAGATAAGGCAAACCCCAGCAGCGCGGCACCAACCGATAGCTGATAGTTGGGCGAGACGTGACGCAATTGCGCGCTAAACGGAATCAAAGATTTGAGCGCTAAAGAATGCGGCAGACGAATCAGCCCTAATACCAAGCCATTGACTGTACCCATCACCGAAATCACCACAAATACCAAAAAGGCTTTGGCAGCGGTTTCGCCAAATAACTGGGTTGCCACCACATAGACGCTTTCATCACCCAATGCCATCACTTGTTCGGCGCCTAGATAGGAGGTGAGGCCAACAAAATACAGCAAATAGCCCAATAAAATCAACATAGGCGCGACAACTAGGGCAATCGGTAAATTACGTTTGGCATGTTTGATTTCCCCTGAAATACTGGTAGAGACCACCCAGCCATCAAACGAAAACGCAATCGGACCAATGGCGCCAAGCCATGCCAAAGACTGGGTCGCTTGACGCGCGGATTCACTTGGATGGGTTAAAGCAGCCACAGGGTCGCCATAGACAAACGCCATCACCCCTAGCACAAATAACGGAATTAATTTAACGACAGTGGCAAAGACTTGAAAACGTCCTGCAAACACCGCTGCCATCACATTAAACAGATAACAAATGACAAACCACGTAAGCCCAATGCCCATTTGTAATTCAAGCGATGCCTCTTTTACCCCAAATAATAGGGCGGTGTAAATACCCACTACCCACGTCACCACCACGCCAAGCGTCGGGTAATACAAAAACAATTGAAACCAGCCAATCATCGTAGAAAAATGTGGACTGACAAATTCATCGGCATAGCCAATCAATCCGCCATGCGCATCGGTACGTTTTGCCAGCTCAGCAATCGATAGCGAACCGAAAATAATCGCCACCGCCGCCAATACAAAAACCACCACGCCCAACGCCACATTGCCGTTGGTATATTTTAAAACATTGTCTGCCTTAAAAAATATCCCTGAGCCAATCACAATCCCTACAATCATTGCCAATGCGGTGATTAGGTTATAACGTCCGTTATTTGATTGATTCATGTTGTTACCACACCCAAAAAAAGCTGCATACCATGTTGCAACGATAAAAAATCAGTTATGCTATACCCCCTAATCGCTGTTTTCAAGCCTTGTATTAGTAATATTTTACTTAGCACTAACTTTTAGTTATTTATTATGGGTCACTGATGTCACAATCTAGCCAACCTCCTGTCACAAGCTCGAGCAAAAGTAGCACCCCAGCAGCAACCATTCAAACCGCCAAACTGCAATGGCAGCTAGATGATAACGGCGTGACTGTCCCCCTCTCTAACGAATTTGGTGATGTTTATTTTTCCAAAACGGACGGCTTGGCAGAATCTCGCCATGTTTTTATTGATGGCAACGACTTAGCCACTCGCCTCGCTAATTTGGGGAACTTTGAACGATTTGTCATCGGTGAAATTGGTTTTGGGACAGGGCTTAATATCTTGGCTATTTGGCAACTGTGGCAACAAATCAGACATGACAATCACAGCCATTTACATATCATTACCACCGAAAAGTTTCCCCTACGCAAAACTGACCTTGAACAAGCGCTGGGCGTGTGGACAGAGCTTGCTGGGTTATCACAACAGCTCATTGACAACTATCCGCCGCCACTGGCTGGCTGCCATCGTTTGAACTGGTTTGATGAACGATTGACGATTGATTTATGGCTTGGCGATGCGACGAGTAGTTTGTCGCAAGTGACTGGACAAGGCAAAATCGATGCGTGGCTGCTTGATGGGTTTGCGCCGAGCTGTAATCAAGAACTTTGGTCAGAGAGTTTATTTGCTCAAATTGCAAGGTTATCCAAACCTCACACGACTTTGGCGACATTTAGCGTGGCAAGCGCAGTCAAACAGGGACTAAAACATCACGGTTTTACCTTAGCCAAACGTAAAGGCTTTGGCAAAAAGCGAGAAATGCTCACCGCAAGCTTTCAACCTAAGTTAACGTCCGCCAATTTTTGCGAGGTTTATTTTCGCTATAACAAAAAAATTAAACCATTTTTTGTCACCCTACCTTTTACTGCATCTTTTGAATCCCGACGTCGTCAGCGTCGAAAAGCCAATAACGTTAAAGGCTTTGAACTACCCAATTTTTCCGCTATTACAAAACCGCTGTCTGTGGCGGTGATTGGGGCGGGTGTAGCGGGTTTAAGCAGTGCCTATGCCTTAGCCGCCCGTGGACACAAGGTCACCATTTTTGATAAAGCGCAACCATTGGCAGGCGCATCGGGCAATATCCGCGGTTTTCTTGCACCAAAACTTACCAGCCTAAAACGCCTTGAAACCAATTTGCATGCGATTGGTTATTTGGCAAGCTGTCGATTTTATCCTTATTTGACCGCACAAACCGGTATTAACATCCTACAAACCACCGGCTGTTTGGATTTACTCTCACACAATCGCTTACATCTTGATGAAGTCAAAGATTTTCCCATTGAATTTGCTCGTTTATTGACCGCTGAACAAGCCAAAGCAATGACAGGTTTTGATGTCGGGCAAGCGATATTTTTGCCCAATGCGGGCTTAATCACGACCGCAAACTTTGCCAACGCTGTTTTATGCCACCCCAATATCAGCTTTCAAGCCGAGGAATTAACCTATTTTCAGCAAGCCTATTTTCAGCAAGATGGCGACCAAGTGCTATTAACATTCACTGAGCGTCAGCAGTTTTTTGACCATGTGATTTTGTGCATGGCATTAGACACCTGCGATTTTTTACCCCCCATCAAACGCTTTAATCACAGCCGTGGGCAAGTGACGTGGTTTGCTGTCGATGAGCATGATAAAGCACAGTTGCCAAAACTGCCGCTAAAGTATGGCAGTTATTACGCCAGTTTTAACCAAAACAGTAAACACCATGTCATGCTTGGGGCAAGTTTTGTCAGGGATACCTTGGATACTGCGCCAGCAGTTGCTGACCATAAGATGAATGTGGCAGATTTGGCGGATGCGGTGCCCGATTTGGTCAATAACACCGATATATTTACCGTCGAAAAAAACATACCCCATTGGCAGGGTCGCGCCAGTATCCGCAGCCAAACCGTGGATTATCTACCCCTAGTTGGTCAGGTGTGGCAAGCGGGTTATGAAAACAATAGCCGAGTATGGAGCTTTTCGGCATTGGGGTCAAAAGGCTATGCTTATGCGCCGATTTGTAGTGAATTGCTGGCGGGACTGATGTGTGGGGAAATATTGCCGTTAGCTAACAAGATGGTCAACAGTTTAAGCCCCAATCGCAAGGTCATTCGACGCTAAGTCATTTTCTCAGCAGTTTTTGATAAACCAAACTGCGTAAACTATTTGGCAATAATCGCACCGGTAAGCGAATGGCGAGGTTTTTAAACAATTGCGCAATAGGCAAAAACCCTTGTTGATAAAAGCTTTGCTGAATAGCCCACTCGTATCGGGCATACGCCAAGCCCCCGCGCCGTTCATACATCGCATCCCCTGCGCGTGCATACACCAGCACCTCGGGCAAATTGGCAAACTGATAGCCAGCGACCAATAATCGTACCCACAAATCATAATCTTCAAACAGCGGCGCATGGCGATAGCTACCGACCGCTTGTACCGCTGATTTTTTGAAGGCAACGGTCATGTGGTTGATGGGATTGCGCGACTTGGCTGAGGCAAAAATCGCCTCGTGTGAGGTTGGCACCGTGCGAGATTTTTTCCCCTGTGACAGCTGCTTTTCAAATTCAATGATTTGCCCGCCCAACACGTCAATGTCGGGATGGTTTTGGATAAAGTTGATTTGCTGTTCAAAGCGGTTAGCCACACAGATATCATCAGTATCCATGCGCATGACCCAGTCATGTTGACAAGCGTTTAGACCTGCATTCAAAGCCTGTCCAAGCCCCAGGTTGTTTGTTAAAGCGATAATCGTTAACGGTAGTTGCGGCTTAAACTCTTGTACCACTTTTTGTAATGCCAAATTGATTGGACCATCAAAAACCAACACAACCTCATCGGGTTGGCATGTTTGGTTGACCAAGCTGGCTAGACATTCGGCTAGAAATTCGGGGTTTTCTTTGTCGTATAGGGACATCAGTACAGAAAATTTCATGTTAATTCACCCAGCCAAGTCAATGCCACATCCTTTTTTACTTTACGCGCAAACCAATAGCCATCAAATTTCGCCCGCTCAAGCTTTAATAAATCCAAATAAATCGGGCTATTGCCATTATTTACATTTTTGTCAAAAATAATCTGTCGGCGGTTATCATTGCTTAGGCGAATTTGATTGGTTAATTTTTCAGTAATTAGGGTTTGAAAAAAGTGTTCATCGGGCACCAGTTTGTGACGGAAAAAATCACTGTATTCATTGATAAAAGGCACAATTTTTTCCCAGTCTGCACGCGTCACTGAAAACCATTGTGAGCCAAAATAAATGGGCGAGTAATAGGGTTTTACTTTTGCCAAGCCTTGTTGCAGTTTGGTGATGATTTTGCCCGTCAATTGCCGTTGCCAGTCGCTGTCGGCATGGGGACTGTCCATGATAAAGCGATAGGCATACTGTGGCGCCATCTCGCAGGTCATCATCGCCTGAAAATCAAACCGCTGTTGCCACTGTTTTTCTATGACTTCAAATGGTTGTAACACCACATCTTCACCGCTTACTAGGTGAAAATAAGCATTTTCCTTATTGGCAAACGCCGTTTCAAACAATTTTAATGTTGCTTCAATTTGGGTAAACCCACCCCAACGCACCGTTATTCTATCTTTGAGCAAAAATACATTGGCTAGCTGTGTAGTCTCAGCGTTAGGAAAATAATCGGATTTCGCATCCATATGCACATAAAAATTGACGTTGGGCTGAATTTTCGCCAGCTTGATAAAATAACTGATATCTTGGTGGGCTTGGATAAGTAAGGCGTGTTTTTTCATATGATTACCCTTTGAACGCATTTAGATTATCTGCGTCATCTAAATTAATCAGGGTAAAACCACGACTGGCAAGAAATTCATACGCATCAGGGAATTTATCCCACAGCGCTTGGGTATACACCATAAATACTTGGGTGCGGGGAAATTCTTTGAGCGAGAACACGGCAGTGCTGATAAAGGTATAAATTTCAAAGCGTTGCTGGGGGTTTTGTTGCAATGCCTCGCTTAGATAATCTTCAATGATTTTATCGCTATCAATCACCGGCAAAAGATGGCTAAAATCCAAGTTTTCTCGCGGGTGTGGACAAAATGCGTCAAGGTGAAATGCCTTGACCATTGTTTCTACAATATCAGCATAAGCTTTGTCACCGATAAAATTGTCGAGGGCTTGCCCCAATAACAGCCGTTTTACCGGCAAATTCTCATCAGGCTGATTGTCTACTTTATCAAACAAATAAACGGGATGGGTAGTGTCTATGATATTTTTTTCATGGGGAAAAATGGTGAAATGTTTTTTGGAGATAGCCAAAATACTGGGAATACTGGGATAAGTAATGCCCACGGCGTGTTTAAACAGTTGTAATGGCAAGGATTTTGGTAACGGTTGAAAATAGCTAGAATTGGGGAAAATATTAGCGGTGCCGTCATCAAAGGTATACAGCTGTTGGAATTTTACTTTAGAGATAACATATTGCAAAAACAACACGTCAATACTGGCAAGATAGACGTTTTCGATAGGTTTTTGCCAAATATCAAGCGTGTTAAGTGTGGTTTTGATGTGGTTTAGGGTGGCAAAACGCTCGCCCCAGGTTTTATTGTTCAGTTCGATAAAGGCGGATTTTTCGCAGACTTGCTCAAGTTGGTCAAAATAATAGCGGTGTTTGGGCTCGCTTTTTGAATGGGCGCCATACGGCAAATAAAGCCCGATAAAGGGGGTACTGTGCTGCTTAATAATTTGCTTGGCAATCAACACTTGCAAGGGGGTGATACAAATAATAAGATTCATGGCGTTTTTTTGACCTTTTCCACCTGCAGCGTATAATAATATAACAGTGGCAAAATCACCACGCCACTAATAATAGTCGCATACGGCACCACCGCCAGTGATACGCCACTTAACACCCACAAGGCAACCAAATACACCACCGTTGAGATGACGGAACACAGCGAGATTTGGGCACTTTTGGCATGATAAAACAAAAAATTCACCAACAATAAATACGGAATTATCAGCGAAAACGCCAGTACAAACATCACCACATAATACTGGCTCTGGGCAAAATCCGACCCCAATAGCCACGCCATCAATGACGATGGCATCGCCCAAGCCATGGCAGTCAACATAACAGGCACTATTAAACTCAGCCAAAACAATCGATGCAATTGCATCACTGTCATGCGCTGCGATTTTAGCCGTTCATATAAGTGAGGCACCAGCGCAGAATTGATCGCCATAATCACAATGGTCAAGCTGCTAGCGACTTGCACCCCTGCTGAGTATACGCCTAGCTCATGACTGCTAAACCGCTCGTGAATCAACACTCGGTCAAGTTGCCCTTTGATGGTATAGCTTAACCCATGTAACAGCAGCGGCAAGCCTAGCGTTAAAATATAGCCAAGTCCCAGTTTGAGCCGTTTTGGGGTAAAGCGAAATTTGATAGCAAATTGGTATTTTGCCCACGCCAACGCTGCCACAAAAGTAACCCCATGCGCCAAGATAATCGCAATAAGACGTTGGGCAACTTTATCCGTGGTATCGCCAGCAAAAAACTGAAAAATCAGCACTGTCCATAGCAAATTGCCCAAGGCTAAGCCCAGTTGGATGGTCAGATAGCTAAATGGGCGTTTTTGGCATTGCCGCAGTGCCAGTTGGTTTTGAATCAAGGTTTGCAAAAAGGCAGTAAAAAAGCAGTAAAATAGCAATTCGCTATGTAACAGCCAACTAATCGCTGTGCCAATCAGCAGCACGCCCACGCTATATAGCCCGCCCGCCAATAAAATATTGCCCAGCCCATGCCTGCCATACACATAAAAATAACGGGTCAAAGCACCATTTTGCGACAGACTCATGACGATTGAAATAAACGCCGTGAGCGATAAATAATAGGACAAATCACCAAATCCCGTTGTGCCTAATACCCGTGTCAAATAGGGCAATAGCAAAAATGGCACGGCTTTGGCGGTCATCTCGCCTATCACATAAATCAGGCTGTCTTTGAGCAAAGCAGAGTGTGTTAAACGTTTGATTTTATTTAACATTACCTTTCAAGAACATCCCACGAGGTGGCGGTATTGGCTTGGATATCCGTTAGCAATTTTTTGCCTATCAATTCATCATAAAACTTCGGGGCAAGCCCAAAGCCAGGGCGAACGCTACGGATACAGCTTTCATCAATCACATCCCCTGCCGTCATGTCTTTGACAAAATACAGTGAACGGCGAAATTGCACATTGCCGATTTCACTTGATTTTCGCCCATAATTGACTTGTCCGAGCGACTGCCAAGCGGTTGTGCTGTCACGGCAGAGGGCGGTGAGTTCGTCTTTTTCCAGTGAAAAACTGTCATCTGCGCCGCCGCCATTGCGGTCTAGGGTAACGTGTTTTTCGATGATACACGCCCCCAATGCCACGCTTGTGACGGCGGTGGTGTTGTCAAGCGTATGGTCGGATAAGCCAATCGGTACGCCAAAACGGCGCTGCATATCGACAATGGTACGCAGGTTATAGTCCTGCGCGGGGGCTGGATAACCACTCACGCAGTGTAATAACGCAAGCTGTTTGCAGCCGCCATCACGAGCCGCGGCAACCGCCTCGGTAATTTCGGTTTGGTCCGCCATCCCTGTGGAGATAATCATCGGCTTGCCGGTACTTGCCACATATTTGATAAGCGGTAAATCAATGGCTTCAAACGAGGCGATTTTGTACGCTGGGGCGTTCAAATCCTCGAGTAAATCCACCGCAGTAAAGTCAAACGGTGAGCTAAACATGGTGATACCGACTTTGTGAGCGTACTCAAACAATGGTTTATGCCAGTCCCACGGCGTGTAAGCTTCTTGGTACAAGTCATACAAGGTACGCCCGTCCCACAATCCCCCATGAATTTGGAAGTCGGCGGCGGTACTGTTGAGGGTGATGGTATCTGCGGTGTAAGTTTGCATTTTGACCGCATCAGCCCCGCAAGCCTTTGCCATGTCAATGATAAGGTAAGCGTTATTGATGTCGCCGTTGTGGTTGGCGGACATTTCGGCGATGATATACGGCGCATGGTCAATGCCGATTGGGCGATTGTTAATGCTGAAATTTTGATTCATATTTTGATTCATAGAAACCCCACTAAGACCCACCCCTAAAATAAAAAATCTTGCGATTTTAATTCAAACTCAACCACATCATACACTTTTTCACCCACACCAAAATGCTGTTTTAACACACCTGTTTCGCTAAATCCCAATTTACGATGCAACGCCAGTGACGCGGTATTATATGCCAGCACTTGCGCGGTAATTTTACCAATGTCGGTGGTGTTGAAAATCTGTGCAATCGCCAAAACCCCCAACGCAAAGCCAAGCCCCTGCCCTTTTGGGCTATTAGGGGATAAATAAAACCCCCAACTGGCGCTGTTGTCATTGGCGGTATTTTTTGCAGCATTTAAGGTTTGGTATTTATCCACCGTCATTTGGGTAACATTGACCAACCCCATCGGCTCACCAGCGACTTCAAAAATCAGCAAATGCACATTGGCATGGTCAAGTTGTTTGCGATACCACTTTTCATGGTCAGCGAGGGCAATTTCATCTTGCCCAAACATCCACCGGCGCACGTCAACGTGATTACGCCATTGCCAAATCATCTGGTTATCGGCTTGGGTCGCTTGCCGAACTTGACAATGTTGAAATTTTTGCGCAAATTCAATCCAGTGCGCTACCCGTTTCGCCCCTTGGCCATCGACCAACTTGGCAGATTGACGGCTGAATTTTTTATAATTGTCGGTTAGTTCGCTCAACAAGCGGGGCAGTTGCTCATCCAATACAGCAATGTCAGTTACCACTTTGACCAGGTTTTTATCTGCCAATGCTTTGGCAATCACCTGTTGGTTATCGGCAAGCACGATCAGCACCATCGGTAAGCCCAAACAGCAGCGCTCCCAGGTGGTGCTGCCTGCTGCCCCAATCGCAAGGTCGGCATTTGCCATCAACTCCGCCATATTAGTCACATTAACAAGAACAGCACACGCAAAACTTGCATGTTTGGCAAACCTTTGCACACTTTTGATATGCGGTGCGGTTTTACCCATGACGACAGTCACGTTAAACGCTTGCGTAGAGTGTTGCACAAAGGTATTGAGAGTTTGCAAAATCTTAAGCGTGACATTATCGTTATCGACACCGCCAAGATTGACCAATATATTGTTGGGCGGCTGGACGCTTTTACGTCTGTCTAGGCTTATTGCTCGCCAGCTGGCAAATTCATCACGTAATAGTGTATAGCGTGTACCTAGTAGTCGCTGGCAATGACTTGGCACAAGCGGTTGATAATCTTCGTTTTTTCGCCCAAAATTTTGGTCGAGCAAAATCTCACAGTCGTGCGTTCGGTCAGCTAAGTCGTCAATGGCTAAAATTTTAAGGTTTGGCAAAAGTCGTTTGGCTTGCTGCTCCCAGTTTTTGCCAATCGCATAATGGTCGATAATCAGCCAATCTGGCTTTAACGCTTGCAAGATGGGTTTACACTCGGCAAAATCATCGTTTTCACTGGCGCCGAGCCACTCGCTATGGGCATGCTGTTTGATAAAATCTGCAGTCTCACTTTTGGCTAACAGTTGAACAGCAAAACCTTTTTGCCCAATCAAATCCGCCAAATGCCCGTCATGCTTCCGACAAATAAACGTGATGTCATGCCCTTGCTGTTTTAATCGGTCAGCCAAGGTCAAGCAACGCATGATATGACCGCTACCCATCGTTAAACTTGCGTCTGCTCGGACCATGATCTTCATGCTTGCTCCAATTGCGCTTGGTACAGGCGCTCAGCAAATCGCCAATCGTTATCATCATCAATATCGACCACACTGTATTTTGGCAACACATAGCCTAGGGCATGATTATGGATTTTATCCTCGCTGAGCCATGCTTCACGACCGCCCCAATAAAACTGACCTGCGTCAAAATATGCTTGCGGCAAATCTTGGGTTCGGGTGAGTTCATGTTGGCTAAACATGCTCGACACTTCACCGGTATCGCTTAACTTAAGTGAGCGTAACACATTGGATTCAAACTCCAAAACCGGAAAACAATACAAACTGTTGGATGACTGCCAACGCTCAAAACTTTCGGTTAAATACTGCGGTTTTAATAACGGCGTACAGGGGTATAGACAGCAGATATGGCTAGCGTTTGGCACGCGCTGCAGCACATGCCGAATCACCGCAGCGGTAGTGGCGTAATCATCGGCAAGCTCGGCCGGTCTTTGGCTGACAGTTGCACCATGGTGTTGAGCGATATCGGCAATGGCGCTATCATCAGTGGAGACGATAATCTGCTCAAACAATTGGCTGTTTTTTGCCGTTTCAATGGCACGCGCCAGCATGGGTTTGCCACAAAAATCTTTGATGTTTTTGCGGGGAATGCGTTTACTCCCCCCACGCGCAGGGATGATACAGACCTTCATTATGCTAATGCCTGATAAATTGCATTGACCACTTGCGCTTGCGAGGCTTCGCTTAAGTCATAATACAATGGCAAACTAATCGCTTGGGCATAGTAGCGCTCGGCATGGGGAAAATCGCCTTGTTTAAAGCCCAACTTGGCATAATACGGCTGGGTATGCACTGGAATATAATGCACATTCACCCCGATATTTTGCGCCCGCAAACTGTCAAACACTTGCTTACGCGTTTTGCCAGTGTCTGCTGTCAGTTGAATGGGATATAAATGAAACCCCGAATAATTAGTAGGATTGCGATAAGGCAACATAATCGGCAAATCTGTTAATAATTCATCATAACGCTTGCCAAGCTGATGACGGCGAGTGACAAAGTCATCCAAATAGTTCATTTGACTCACCCCCAATGCCCCTTGCAATTCGGTCATGCGATAGTTAAAGCCCAAATCAATTTGCTGATAATACCAACCACCGTCAGGTTCATGGGTCATTAGATTGACATCACGAGTAATACCATGACTACGGAGTAACTGCATTTT
Organism: Moraxella sp. CTOTU49097; assembly: GCF_032064105.1. Taxonomy (NCBI): domain Bacteria; kingdom Pseudomonadati; phylum Pseudomonadota; class Gammaproteobacteria; order Moraxellales; family Moraxellaceae; genus Moraxella; species Moraxella sp. CTOTU49097. The sequence goes on from NZ_DAMBOA010000017.1 coordinate 17,729, forward strand.
TTCCGCCAATGCCGAGTCATTCGTTGTTGCCAGTCCGCCTTCTGCGGTAGTAATGATTTTAACAGGGTGAAAGCTAAACACGGTAATGTCGCTAAACTCACAATTGCCGATTGGTTGATTGTGATATTTGCCACCAATGGCATGGGAGGCATCCTCAATAACCTTAAAGCCATATTGCTGTGATAGCGCATGAATAGCCGCCATATCACAGGGTTCACCGGTGAAATGCACGGGAATGACTATTTTTGGCAAGCGGTTTTCAGCATCGGCAAGCTGTAACTTTTCTTCCAAGGCGGTGATCGACATATTGAGTGTTAGCGGATCGATATCCACAAAATCAATGTTAGCACCACAGTACAATCCGCAGTTGGCAGATGCGGTAAAGGTAATCGGCGTCGTCCACAGCCAGTCATCTTTACCCTTTTCACCTTGACCAAGCCCCAATGCCAAACAGGCAATATGCAGTGCTGACGTCGCACTATTAACCGCCACGCCAAACTTTGCCCCCGTATAGGTAGCGACGCGTTCTTCAAACGCCGGTACTTGACTACCTTGGGTCAAAAAATCAGACTGTAACACAGCGACCACGGCATCAATATCAGTTTGGGTGATATGCTGACGACCGTAAGGGATAAATTGATTTGCCATAATATTTGCCCAAGGGTGTTTGTTATTAAGTGATTTTATTATCAAGGGTTAGCGATTAAATTTTACCAATTTTTGCTTTGTTGGTTTCAATCCAATCTTGGAGTTGCCCAGTTGTCATCCACTCACTGTTATTATCACTGGCGTACACGAAGCCTTCTGGCACCTTAACACCATCTTTGATACGCTCAGGCGTTTCATCCCAGCCATTAATCGCAGGCAAGATTTTAAAATGCTCAGGATATTCGTAGGTATGAAAAGAATCTTCGGCACTAATCATTTGCTCATGCAGTTTCTCGCCAGGACGAATACCAATGATTTTCTGCTCAGCAGTAGCAGAAACGGCAGTTGCCACATCTGGCATAGTCATGGATGGAATTTTTTTGACATAAATTTCGCCGCCCACCATGTCTTCAAATGCATGCCAAACCAGTTCCACGCCTTGCTCAAGCGAAATCATAAAACGGGTCATACGCGGGTCTGTGATGGTCAGCACACCACTGTCTTTAATTGAGAGAAAATACGGAATCACCGAGCCACGACTCCCCATGACATTGCCATAACGTACCACCGAAAAGCGTGTACCATGCTCACCGGAATAGGCATTGCCTGCGACAAACAGTTTGTCCGACGCCAATTTGGTCGCGCCATACAGATTCACTGGACTGGATGCTTTGTCAGTCGATAAGGCAACGACTTTTTTCACCCCTTTATCGATACAGGCATCAATTAAATTCATTGCGCCGTTGATATTGGTTTTGACACATTCAAACGGATTATATTCGGCAGTGGGCACGATTTTGGTTGCTGCCGCATGCACCACATAATCCACCCCATCAAGCGCTCGATATAGACGGTCTTTATCACGCACATCACCGATAAAAAAACGCACCCGCGGGTCGCCTTGATACAGTTTTGCCATTTCCCACTGTTTCATCTCATCACGCGAGAGGATAATCAATTTTTTGGGATTGTATTTTTTAAGCGTCATCGGCACAAAGGTATGCCCAAATGAGCCTGTCCCGCCTGTCACTAAAATGGTTGAATTGGTTAACATAGTGCACTACCTATTATGGCTAAAGTTATTGGTCGCAATTTATCTAGCCCCAAAACCTGTCAGCATGGTTTGAATGGTTTTGAGCACAATCAAGATATCTAATGCAAAAGAAATATGTTTAATATAATAAAAATCGTACTGTACCTTAAGCGCTGTCTCATCGGTATCACTGGCATAGCCTTGCGTGACCTGCGCCCATCCAGAAATACCGGGTTTGACGATATGTCGATAATTATAAAAAGGGATGGTTTTTTCAAAGGTTTTGACAAAACTTAGCTGTTCGGGTCTCGGTCCAATCAGACTCATATCGCCTTTGAGCACATTCAAAAATTGCGGCAATTCATCGATACGGGTTTTACGAATAAACTTACCGACTCTAGTCACTCGAGGGTCATTTTGTTGCGCCAGTTTTGCCCCGTTTTTTTCTGAGTCAAAGCGCATACTGCGAAATTTATAGATTTTAAACAATTTGCCGCCTTGCCCGACCCGCTCTTGGACAAATATGGCCTTACCCGGACTTTCCAACCGTATCGCAATAACAGTTACCACCGCAATCAGCAATACAAAGGGTGAGACTAATAAAATCGCTATAATATCAATCAGCTGTTTAAACCATAAATAGGTTTGCGAGGGCAACAGCGAGCCCAATTCGTTTTCATACAAATGATGAATCGGCAGACGACCGGTCAAAGACTCATACACTTGGCGGTTATTATACACCGGTCTGCCCTGTAACGTTTGCTCCGTTAAAAATCGCTGCCAGTCTTCATCGAGTGCAGGCGACGATAAGTCTGCCACTATCGCTTGCACTTTTTTGGATTGTATGGCATCCAGATGCGGTTTTTCAAGACGCAGCCAACGGATTTGAAAAATCGCTTCAAAGTTTTGACAATGCCCCAGTGGAATATATGCCATATAAGGTTGGTGGGCTTTTTGCTCAAGTAAAAACGATAAAAAGAAAAACACTGCGCCGATAACGCCCGATAAGCCAAAGTAATATAGCGAATACGGCAACCGAAAAACGATAATCACCATGCCTAACAGCATCATCACTAACAATAAGGTTGGCAACACAAAACTGATGGAGCGTTGACCTGGAAACTGGGTGAGTTTGCGCAGACCAAGGGTAACTAGCAAGACACCCAACGTGGCTAACACCATACTGTTAAACTCAGTAATCAGCCAGCGCCCCTGCAAAAAGCGCATTCGCCACATCAGCAACGCCGGCAACACCACCACAACCAACCAGCCCACGATGAGGCGGAACGCGATATTTTGCCATACCAAGAAAATTACCCGCTGCATTATGGTGTAAGTCCTGTTTTTTCAGGATTGGCGTCACGCCATTGTTGAAACTCACGGTATAAAGCTGCAAATGTCGCAGGATCTTGTTTGGCAAGATTGCCCAAGTCAGTATCCACGTTATCACAATCCGACAAGTTTTTTACCATGACACAAGCCGCTTCGATATGTTTTAATGCCGCTTGTTGGTCACCTTTATAGGCTAAGAACTGTGCATAAGCTAATAAATTATACTGGGAAGAATCGGTATTTAGCACCTCTTCAAAGATTTCTTCTTTTACCCTTGCCTGATGGCGATTAATCGGCACTTGCATGGCAAGGATGCGGTCATGATACGCGCTAAAGCCAAACACGCCATTTTGGTAGTCAACTGCTTTGTCTTGGTTTAGATGATTGGTGTGCTTGATAAAGCGATTATAATCCAAATAATTAAGCTGAAAATATTGCCAAATATAGTAGCCTGATAACATCGCCAAACCAAGCATGATAACAGACAAGGCTTTTCTTATTTTGTTTTGCCACACAAGCTGCCAGTTGCGCTGATCAATCAATGCCAAAAACAAGGCAAAAACCGCAAGATAACGAAAATACCATAACGGGTATTCTACACTGGCATACAAAATACTGGCGATGACAAACGCCAGTGCAATCGCGCTTTCGCTGCTATGGCGCAGATGAATCGCCCGCACCAGTACCCAAACAATCGGCACAAAACACAGCGCACCGAGCACACCTAGCTCCGCCAAAATCATGGTGGCAAAATTGTGGGAATGGTCGGCAATCTCTGGCCATTTAAAATATTGGGCATAATCAACGCTTGCGCCCATGTAGTTGTTCCAGCCGACCCCGGTGAGCACATGGTCATGAAATATCATCATGGCGCGTTCGCTCATCGCCGAGCGGTTCCCCTGCCCGCCTGCCATACGGCTCACCGCGCCAAGCTGATTGGCGCTGCTATAATTACTAATCCAGCTTGCGCCCATATAGTACAGCACAAATACGACAAGACCAAAAACGCTAGCTGATAATTTGCTTTTCCACGCCATCGGCTGGGTCAAAAAGAAAATGGGTATTACCGCCAGCATCATCACTAGACCCGCCCGACTTTGGGTCAAGGCAAGCCCGATGGTAAATATTACAAACAATACCATCAAGCCAAACCGCGCATATTGTCGGTATCGACCCATCAGCCACTGCGGCGCATTTAACCTTTCTTGAAACGACTGCTGCAGTTGATAAATCACCCCACACAGCGCGAGCACAAACGCATAGCCTGCGTGATTGGCTTGCCCAAAGTTGCCGTCATAGCGTCCGCCATTGGCGTTACCGCGCGCAATCACCCAACCTTTATAATCAATCTGATAGCCGCTCATCTGCATCATTTGAATCATAAAAGTGATGACTGCCATGAGATATACCGCAATAAACAAACGGTTTAATAAATTCGCTTTATTTTCAATTTGGCTGCCTATCAACGCAGTCAAAGCAACCACCAGCAAGCTTATTACGGGGAATATCAGCGCATCGGGGTAAGCGATATGATTAAATAATGGCTGACATACAATCAATAGCGCTAGCAGCAACCAAGTAAGCACAGATTTGCTCAATTTTTTAATGGGATGTTGCCAAAAAAAAGCGGCTATGGCTAAGCTGATAAAGCCAAACGCGGTGGCATTGACCACAAAATCCCGCCCCAGTGGCGAGTGCCAAGGCATGAGGTACGTCAAAATGGCTAACCCCATGAATAGGGTAAATAGACGGATATCTTGGGTGAGCGTTTGGTTTGATGTCGATAGTAGCATGGTGTTTTTCGTAGGCTTTAAACGCAAAAATGCTAAACGGGGTAGTTTAGCATTTTGGATAAAGTGGGTATAGTCATTCGCTTGAAAATTGCATAATAGCTTTCTGATTTAAATGGCTGCGCTGTTTATCAATTAACCAACCCCATTTATTAAAGTATTTAAGGGCCGATTGAATATGATATTTTAATAATTGTTTGTCTTTATAAGACCCTCGAGTGTGTTTATGATAAATGGTAACTGTTGGCACGTAACAGTTGTCAAATTTTTCTGCACAACGTCTAGAGAGATCAAAATCTTCTAAATACATAAAATACCGCTCATCAAATCCCCCTAACTTTAATAAAACCGTTGAACAAAATAACATAAAACAACCTGAGCAAGCAGGTATAAAACAAGGTTTATAAATATGATAACTTTTAAGAAGATAAGCTTCATCTAGTTTATCTCCTAATCCTGCCAAAAATCGCCTTGCAAACAGATTAGCAGATGTTGGTAGTAAATGCTGAGCATATTGATTTGTACCATCGGGATTGCAAATTTTTGGTGAGAATAATCCTTCTTTTCTTTGCTTTGCAATACTAACTAAATTATCAAGCTGATTTGGTTCAAAATAAATATCAGGATTACAGATTAGAAAAAACTCACTGTATTTAGCATATCGTTTAATTGCTAAATTATGACCATAGCCAAATCCACCATTTTTTGGTGATTTCAAATAAATAATTTTAGAATTATCTAAATAATTTGCCCATTCGCAGCCACCATTATCCACTAAAATAATATTTTGACAATTTGTTGTACCTAAAAGGCTATTCAACGTCTTTTGTATATCTTGGTAGGTATGGTGGTATAAAACAATTGAGCAGTACATTCAAAGACCCTTATCTCTAAAATACCCTTTACCCATATTCTTTATAATGCCGTCTTTAACCGCGGTTAATAATAATTTTAAAGAATATAAAGGCTTTGTTGAGTGATAAGAATAAAAAGCGATATATAGTGGTGTTTTAGATAATTGGATAATACGGAAATTAATTGGTAAATTACTGTATAGACTTAAGTATACGCTATTTCTAACTATAAAATAATTACGAAAGTCAGAATGCAAGTTTATTTTTTTATCATTAAAATCAACAAATTCATCACCAATACTGTGTTTCATGAGAATGGTTGGTACCACGTAACTTTGAAAACCAAGCATTTTTGCTCTCAATCCCCATTCAATATCGACCCAATCAATAAAAAGATCTTCTTGCATCAAACCGATTATATCGAAGTTTTGAATTTTGAGAAGTGACCCTGATGAAATGATATAATCAGAAATTTCATATTGGATTTGTATGTTTGGTATAGTTTTATGAACTCTTAATCCTTTATGATTAATGATTTTAGCAATTTCACCTGTTTTTTCGTCCATAAAAGAAGGTCCAATAGCAGCTACTTTTAGCCCTTGGGTTTCTATATCTTGCCAAGATTTAACTAGGTTTTCAACCGTATCCTTAGTCAGCGTACTGTCTTGGTCAAGCAATAAAACAAAATCACTTTTGACTTTTTTTGCAAATTCAATACCCCTATTTTGGGCGATTGCAATTCCTAAATTATCATTCATAGATAAATAGTGGTTATTAATATTATTTTGCTTATATATCCAATTTTTATTTACCTGACGAACATCATCTATTGGACTATTATCTACGAAGATAATCAAATTTATTTGATGAAATAAACTTTGATAAAGTTTGTTTAGGGTTTCCAAATTAGGGTTATATAGGACAACGATAGCAGATATATTCACAGTGTTACTCATCAAATAATTTTTTTGCTAATGTTCTATAGAAGAGGTAAATACGAAATTTAGTCATTCTGCTCCAATCTTGATAACCTTGAGCCAATAGTTAGTATATTTGAGAGGCGATATATTTCTCACTATTATAAGTGGCCAGTAATATATCAATGGTCATAATGATAGAATGCCTGAAGATTTATATTTGCTTTTAGATGTTTTTGCATTAAATTTACTATTTCCAGTGCTTCTTTTATGGTAACATCCATATCCAGATAGCGATAAGTACCCAACCGCCCAACAAATGTTACTCCATTTGTCTGATTTGCAAGTTTGAAATATTCTTCAAACATTTGCTTATCATCTACTAATCTGATTGGATAATAAGGAATATCATTTTTAGTACAAATTCTACTAAATTCTTTATGACAAATGCTATTTTCGTGTTTCTCCCAAGGGGAGAAATGCTTATGCTCCGTAATTCTAGTATAACTGCTAGTATTATCACAGTAGTTAATTACAGCGTTTCCTTGCATATCACCATTGCCATAACTTGTCTCAAAATCTAAGGTTCTATAACCCAGTTCACCCAACTCATAATCAAAATAATTATCTAATGCACCTGTCCATATTATATGATCAAATTCATGCTTCATATTATGCTCAAAACTTTTGTTAAGTATCACTTTAATACGCGGATGATTAATAATATTTTCAATAATTTTTGTATATCCTTCTTTAGGTATACCTTGATACTTGTGACTAAAATAATTATCGTCATAATTGAAACGAATAGGAAGGCGTTTTAAAACACTTGCAGGTAGTCTATTAGGCTCAATCCCCCATTGCTTAATAGTGTAGTATTTGAAAAAGGCCTCATAAATTTTTTTACCAACAAACTTCAGAGCTTGTTGCTCAAAAGTGACTGGATCGTCAATGCTTTGATCTGTCTGCGATTCTAGAAAAAATCTAGCTTCACTAGGATTAAAGGTTTTACCAAAAAATTGATTAATGGTATGAAGATTAATGGGCATAGTATATACTTGCCCATTTGTAATTGCTTTTACACGATTGACATAAGGCATCATCTCGCCAAACTGGTTAATGTATTCCCACACTTCTTGATTATCTGTATGAAAAATGTGTGGCCCATATTTATGTACCATAATCTGAGTTCTGTCATCTCTTGCAGTATGACAGTTTCCTGCTACATGAGAGCGACTATCAATTATGGTAATTTGGTGACCTAGGTCTGCAAGTTCACGACCAATAACAGCACCCGAAAATCCCGCTCCAACAATTAAAAACTTCATAGTGATATTTATACCTGACTAAGAATTAACAGCTTCTAGGAATCGATCAATTTCTTTCTCAAAAACAGATTCTTGTTGAATTATTTCATTTCTATAAGATAAGAAATTTTTCTTTTGTATCTCATAATTATCAAATATGTAGTGCAGCATACTTATTATGGCTTTAATATTCTCATTTTTATCTTTAAACTTATAATCACTAGCAATTGGGATGTCCATCAAGTTATTTGCAGAGCCTTTCCTGCTTGTTAAAATACAGTTGCCTAAAAGCACGGCTTCTCTAGGAATTCTATCCTTACCTGGATGAAATCCGAAATCTATATAGACTTTCGAACTAGAAAGTAACTCAACAACTTCCCTTCTAGTCATATTAATAATTGGTACAAATTCAATATCATTACAATTTTTAATTAAGTTCTCAGTGAAATTTTTACCTTTAAGTGGATTATAAGAAACTATATTTTTTTTGTCTTTTTCATAAAGTTTATTTGCTTGATTAACGAACGTAGGATGTAAATAATCCGACAGCTTTAGTAAGTTGTTTACTCCATGCTTCCTTAAAAATAATTTTGCATATTCAGATTGATAAAGATGTAAAAACCTATCATTCGTAAGTGATTTATCAAAAAAAATATATTTTTGAGAGTTAAATATCTTATATATTTTGCTGTTAACCTTTCCTTTAAGGATAGGCTGCGTAAAAAAGTAATTATCCACACTTAACCACCATATCACTTTTTTAACAAAGTTAAAATTTCTGAGAAATCGTGTAAAAACTTCAGGTACTATCAAGACTGTATTTATTTCATCATCTATATTTTTTGCAACAGGTATATCATAAGCTAGATAGTTTTCATGAATAGAATCAACTTTACTCTGTGGCAAGTAATACATCTTAACATCTAAATCTCTATCTAATAGCTTTCTTGCTAATTGATGTAATAATTCAGGACCGCCTGTCGCTATTTTCGACGGTGCAACAATATAAAATTTCATTAATTTCTTTCCTGCTTAATTATTGTACTTTTAAATATTTTAAAAAATTTAGGATTAACTTTTCCAACATATATTATCATTGTTAATGTTACTATTAATTCGGTAATTAATAGAGAGAAACACGCACCCAAATCAGCGTATTTCCTCCCTAATATAGATAACAAAATGATATTTACCAATCCGCAAATAGTAATAATACACATGAACGCTTTCTTTTCTCCTTTTGACAACATAATCTGAGTACCAAAAAAATTACTTATAATAATCAATACTGGTAAGAAAGCTAGAACTTGTAAATCTTTAACTGCTGATAAATAGGTGTTCCCAAGCAAAATAGTCACAATCAATGGGGCAAGTAAGAAAATCAAAATAGAATAGACTAATGTTCCTATACCAAATACAACCAAATACTTGGCTATAAATATAAATGCTTTATCTTCATCTTCTTTCATTAACTTATTTATTTTTGGATAAATAGCACTTGTAAAAGGATTTAATACACTTAACATTGCATTTTTAATTTTATCAATACCCGCAAAATATCCAACAGCTGTACTATTTGCCACTAGTCCCAATATCAAAATATTGGTATTGGTATAAAGACTTACAGAACTAATCGACACAAAATAATGCCAGCCATCCACTAAATATTCTCTAACATCTTGAAAATTAGGTTTATAAAAACCATTTAATAACTTTAATTGTTGTATTCTTACCAACGCCAAAATAGATGCTAATATGCCGGTGAATCCCTGTATTAACGCAACCATATAGACATCATGACTAGAATGTACTAACATAAAAATCAATGGTATCGATAGAAACCGAGCTATCAAGTTAGAATTGGAAATCACTTCCATTTTCTCTATTCCCTGCAAAAACCATATAGGAAAGAGAAAGCTACCAAGGACGCCAAGATAACAACACATGATTAAACCAATATTATGGTGTATTATCTTAAAAGGCATTATACAAAAAAGTATTGCGAGTCCTAACAATACAAGTAATGCTTTAGTAAAAAATGTGATAAAAAATATTTTGGTAAGCTGGTTTATATCATTTTGAACTTTAGCAATTTTTGCTGTGATAGAGAGGTTAAACCCATAATCAACCAATAAAGAAAAATACTGTATAATTGCTAAACATATCCCTAATCGCCCAAACTCTATAATACCTAATACCCTTGCAATATAGGGCAAAGTAACTAGTGGAATTATTAAAGCACTACCTTGGTATAGTAGTAAAGATACTATATTTTTTCTTACTACTTTATCCATAATAAATAACTTCTAATTTTTTGAAATCACTTGGAATAGACTGTTTCTAGTACATGTGTTTTTAAAATTTCCAAAGTATTTTAAAACCGAATATTTAGGACGTTTTGCAGGCATAGGATAGCTACTAGTTGATATTGGATTGACTTTTGGCACAGCGTTTCCATTTTTAGCTCGCTCTGCAAAAATCGCTTGAGCAAACGTATACCAACTCATTACCTCCCCATCACTAAAATGCAATAATCTTTTCTCGATGGGTTCATTAATTAACTCAATAATGAACAAAGCAAGATTACCCGCATATGTTGGACAACCCATTTGATCATCTACCACATTAACACTGTCTCGATCTTCGTCAGCAAGCTCTAACATAGTTTTGACAAAGTTATTACCATATTCGCTATAAAGCCAACTCGTCCGAATCACTTGTGCTCTTGGGTTATGTGCTAATACTAACAACTCGCCAGCCAGTTTGCTTTTGCCATACATATTAATAGGATTAGGTGTATCGAGCGTAGTATAGGGCTCACTTGATGACCCATCAAATACATAATCAGTCGAAATATGAATTAATCTTGTACCGACTGTATATGTCGCTTTTGCTAATTGACCAACTGCCGCACTATTAACCAAAAATGCATTATCCGTATCCGTTTCTGCTTTATCCACCGCCGTATAAGCCGCAGCATTAATAACGACTGTTGGCATTATCTCACTAAGCTTATTTTTAACCTGCTCAAATTGAGTAATATTTAATTCTTGAGAGCCAAAGGCAAAAACCTGCCAGTGTTTTGGCATCTTATCTTGTAAGCAACGACCTAGCTGACCATTTGCACCTGTGATGATAACTTTCATTCTATCCATTCCCGTAGTCGTTTGCCTTGTTTATCCTTTTCAGATAGTAAAGGAAATTCAATACCCCATTCTATGCCGATATCTATGTCATTCCAGATGATACAACCCTCATTAGTTGGATCATAGTAATCAGTACATTTATATTCAAAGTCAGCGATTTCACTCAATACTAAAAAACCATGTGCCAAGCCAGCAGGTATCCAAAGTTGTTTTTTGTTTTCTTCAGAAAGTATCACGCCTATCCATTGTTTAAATGTTGATGATTCGGGGCGGATATCTACTGCTACATCCAATACCTGTCCTGCTATACAACGCACCAACTTGCCTTGTGGCTGATTAGTTTGAAAATGCAAGCCACGCAGGACACCTTTTTGCGAACGGGAATGATTATCTTGTACAAAATTCAGTGCGATGCCTAATAATGCCTCATAACGATGTTGTGAAAAAGTTTCTAAAAAAAAGCCTCGGTCATCACCAAATACCGTTGGTTCAATAATTTTGACATCTGGAATTGCTGTATCAATTATTTGCATTATATTACCCTTTTATTGACTATCGACTAGGCGTTGCAAATACTGACCATAACCCGTTTTGGCAAGTGTTTTGATTTGATCAATTAATTGTTCGCGACTAATCCAACCTTGATTGTAGGCAATCTCTTCCAAGCAAGCTACTTTCAACCCTTGGCGGTTTTCTATTGTTTGTACAAACATAGACGCTTCTAATAGGCTTTCATGCGTCCCTGTATCCAACCATGCAAATCCGCGACCCAACAATTCAACATTTAAGCGATTTTGTTCAAGATACATTTGATTAATGGTAGTGATTTCAAGCTCTCCCCTGTCTGAAGTCTTAACTTGTTTTGCCATTTCCACCACTTCATTGTCATAAAAATATAACCCTGTCACCGCATAGTTAGATTTTGGTTTCAGAGGTTTCTCTTCGATAGAAATTGCCCGAAAATCTTTATCAAATTCCACTACACCAAAGCGTTCTGGGTCTGTGACTTGATAGCCAAATACTGTTGCCCCCTTACTTACATCTGTCGCGCGTTCTAGCTTTTTCCCAAAACTTTCGCCAAAGTAGATGTTATCACCTAGGATAAGACACACATTATCTTGTCCAATAAATTCTTCACCAATCAAAAACGCTTGTGCTAGTCCATCTGGACTTGGCTGAATAGCATAACTAAACTTAACCCCAAACTCACTACCATCACCGAGCAAACGTTGATACCCTGGTATATCTTTAGGTGTTGAGATAATCAGAATATCTCGAATCTGGGATAACATCAAAACCGACAATGAATAATATATCATCGGTTTATCATAAATCGGTAAGAGCTGCTTAGATACCCCTTTGGTAATCGGATAAAGCCGCGTACCTGAGCCGCCTGCTAGCACAATACCTTTCATACTATTTTCCTTTTTTAGTTGCTCTGACTGCCTAGTCTTTGTCTGTCGTAGTTACTATGTAGTACCCTTTGACACCAGTCTAAATTCGCCCAATACCATTCTACTGTCTTTTGCAACCCTGTCTCAAACGTTTCTTGAGGCTGCCAACCTAGTTCTTTCTCTATTTTGGTTGCATCAATCGCATATCTTGCATCATGCCCAGGACGATCTGTCACAAAGATAATTAACGATTCATGCAGATAATCTTTTGGTCGTAATTTATCCAAGATACGGCAGATATTTTTGACGACATCAATATTTTTGACTTCATTATGACCGCCGATGTTATAAGTCTCGCCAATTTTGCCTTGTGTCGCCACCAAATATAATGCTTTGACATGGTCATCGACAAATAGCCAATCACGGATTTGCTCACCTGTACCATATATCGGCAATGGCTGACCATCCAGTGCATTTAAGATGATAAGGGGAATGAGTTTCTCAGGAAATTGATAATAGCCATAATTATTTGAACAATTGGTTATCACTACAGGTAGACCATAAGTACGATGCCAAGCCCGCACCAAATGGTCAGCACTGGCTTTGGTCGCAGAATATGGTGAGCTTGGCTGATAAGGCGTCTGCTCATTAAATAATGCATTTGTACCTTCTAAATCCCCATACACTTCATCGGTTGAGATATGATGAAATCTAAAATTAGCTTTCTTATCCTTATCCAATGTACTGTAATAATGCCGCGCGGCCTCCAATAAATTAAACGTTCCCACAATATTTGTTTGAATGAATGGTAGCCCACTATCAATAGAGCGGTCAACATGACTCTCTGCTGCCAAATGCATTATGATAGTCGGTTCAAAATTATTAACGATATTAAACATCGCTTTGTCGCAGATATCTATTTGCTGAAATTGATAGCGTGGATGATTTTCAATAGATTTTAAACAAACTAAATTACTAGCATAAGTGAGTTTATCAATGTTTAATACTTGATGTTCAGTATTTTCAATTAAATAACGAATGAGCGCAGACCCGATAAATCCTGCTCCGCCTGTAATTAACATTTTCATATTATCTCGCTCCAAATCCTGTTAGCATGGTTTGTATCGTTTTAATTACAATTAGAAAATCTAAAGTAAAAGAAAAATTCTTGATGTAATAAAAATCGTATTCCAGCTTGGTTTGGATATTCTCTACATGACCCTCACCTTGCATAACTTGCGCCCACCCTGAAATACCCGGTTTGAGAATTTGCCGATAAGTATAAAACGGTATTTGTTGTTCAAGACGTTCAACTTCTGTAGGTAGCTCAGGTCTAGGCCCTATTAAACTCATATCACCTTTAAGCACGTTCCAAAACTGCGGCAACTCATCAATCCGCCATTTACGAATAAACTTACCAACTTTAGTGATTCGCTCATCATTGTTTTGCGTCATCAAAGTGTTTTGACTCGGTGCATTGACTCGCATACTACGAAATTTATACATCTTAAAAAGTTTACCACCTTGTCCTATACGGTATTGAATAAACAATGCAGGACCTTCGCTATCCCATTTAACAGCCGTAAAAGTGACTAAAATAATAAGTAATGTGATTGGCAGTGTGAATAAAATTAACATTATATCTACTAAGCGTTTCAACATAAGATAACTTTGATCAGGTTGCAATGAGCCAAGATTATTCTCATAAAGATACTGTATTGGCGATCGCCCAACTAAACTTTCATAAATATGTATATAATGATAGACGGGCATACCCTGAATAGTTTGATGAGCCAAAAATCTTTGCCAATCTTTGTCCAAAGCTTGACTTGAAAAATCAGCCACTATCATATCTAGTTTTTTTGACACAAAAAAAGAAGTTATAGGATATAAATTTTTATTTGATAAATTTTTAAAATTATTTGCCCTCCCAATAGGAATATAACCAATTGTTTGCTCGCTAAAAAACGGTCTCAATACAATAAGTATAATGGCAATAATTAAGCTATTACAAAAGCTAAAAACTAACTGATAAACTGAATAAGGCACGCGAAAGACCAGTAAGATAGCGGCAATAACCAAACATATCAGCCCTAATAATGGCAAAATAATACTACTAACCTGTTGCCCTGGATAGCTAATGAGTTTGGTATATATCACCACTACCACTAATACACTAAGGCTTAATACGATCGTTGTATTAATCTGTGGTATCTCTATGCGGTTTTCTACAATATGTCGCCACCATAATAAAACAAATGGCATAGCAACAACAATAAGCCAAACAACCAGTAGTTTTGTATAAAATTTGAGCATAATGACAATAATCAGTGCATAAACCTACCAAAGTATCGATTAAATTCTATTTTTTCTTGGATTGAATTCTTTAGCCCATTTATTAAACTTTCTTGTCACATCACCGTATACTGTTGGTTGATATGAATTTATCTCATTCAATGCATTAACAATATCATTACAATTACCCTGCCATTCCAAAGCACAAGCCGCTTTAAATTTGACTAATGCTTGACTCTCATTGCTTGCTAAAGTTAATAATTGCCCCTGCTTGAATAAGGCCTTTTTAGATATTGCCACAGTTAACACCCTATTCCCAATCACAATTTTTTGATCAAGCTGATTGTTATCGACTGGTAACACACTAAACAATACCGACTCTTTAAAACCAGAATACCCAAATGGGGCCGACCAACTTTGATATTGATTCAGCTTCTGCATTGCAGAGGTGTTTTCATTTTCTATAGCATAAATGACGCGATACATTGTCAAGAACTGTACCATATAGAATAGACTTAAAACAACAATGACCGTACTTAGCCCTGCAAATATTTTACCTAAATTGATATTTATTAAGCTTTTTTTACTATCTAATATCGCAGTATAGATCACAAAGATATATAAAAATCTTAAATACCACAATGGATACTCGCTAAGGGAATACAAGAAAAACACCCCGATCGAGACATACAATATGGCTGTAAAATTGGTTTGATTGATACTAAATTTTTTAAAAATCAGCCACAGAATAGGCAGCAAAGTTAATAGCCCCAAAATACCTAATTCACTGGCTATCTGTGTAAATATTACATGAGAATGTTCACTGTATGTGAACCATTGGATATTGGTAGCATCATTAATACCATTGTAAGAATAATTATGCCATCCTACTCCTGTGATTGGATTATTTTCAAACAAATGCATAGCGCGCTGCTGTAATGAGCCGCGAATCGATATCGACTCTGTTCTAGCTAGGTTACCAATACTGGCTGGCTGGTTCGCCAAATAGATATGCTCATAGCACCAGAGTGCGGCATAGTAGCCCAGTCCAAACAATGCTAAAAAACCTATAGTATGAATAATACGTGATTGGATAGACTGCCGATAACATATCCCATAGCCCAATATAGCCGCTACTGCCATAATGAGACCACCACGACTAAAGGTAAGCCCAATAGAAAACGAAAAAATGACAAATATAACCGCCAATAGCCAAGTCAAATAGCTATTTAATCGCTCTGCTTCTCTATTTTTATAGTAAAAGTATAATACAGCCACCAACCCCAAATCCGTCATAAAAGACAATTGATTGGGCTGAAAAAAATTGCCATCAAATCGACCTTGCATTTTCATAATGATAAAAAAACCATCTTCAATACTAATATGATTAAATTGCAGTACTTGAATGCCCGTACTGATCAACATGCAACCGATGAGTGTATATAGTAAATACTCTATCAATGGTTGTGGATTAGATAAGCTTGTGATTGCAATTGATAACAAAATGCAGATTAATAGATTACCCAACGGAAAAACAAGGGCATCTGGATAAAAAATGGTATTGATTAAAGGCTGAAGCAGGACTAAAAAAAACAAACCCACCCAAGTCCAAGAACTTTTTGGGAAAAAAATAACAGGTTTTCTGATGAAAAACCCCACCAATCCTACACCTAATATAACAGCAACGAAGCTACTATGGAAAATATCCAGTCCTGGCAGCAGGTGATAAGGATTTAACACACCGAACACCAAAGCGATACAACTGGCGAATATCAGACTGTTTGTAGCGATTTTATCCATTATAATACCTTTTACAGACCAGTGATTCTTATATAAAAAAACCAAGCATTACGCTTGGTTTTTTTATACCAATAAATCAAAAATTATTGGTTAGCTTTTGGGATATACTTAGACTTAATTTGGTTAGCGCCATCACCAATAGAAGCTGGATCAACTTTAATAGCACCAGTCGAACCCATAGTTAAGGTAATAGAATGGCTAGAAATCCCTGGGCTTGTAACCCCTGCTTTAAATGTACCAGTAAAAGTACAAGGTGGTGCCATATTAGCAGTTGTAACACCTAAATTAATATAAGTACCTGAAGCCGATGAAGCACCACAGTTACCATTTTGTAAGTTATCAGTTACCTCAGTACGCAGACTATCTGCCATAGAAACTGCTTCAGCAACTTGACCACGTGTGACATAATCTTGATAAGCTGGAATCGCGATAGCCGCTAAAATACCGATAATAGCGATAACAATCATTAATTCGATAAGGGTAAAACCTTTTTGAGCGTTCATAATGAACTCCTATTCTTGAGTGTATAAAATGGATAACATAATCATATAGTTAATTATATAGCCAGTCATCCAAGTAATTGAGTCAATTTGCAAAGTTTCGCTGAGCATCACTTTGCGTTTCTAATAAAATTAATGCACTTTGTGTGCCAACTATATTTTTTAGCCAAATTAACACTAATATATCTTCTATTTGCCTGCTAATTTAAAAATTATTCAGTGTATCAAGGATTATCTAAGCGCAAATTTTTTTTAATCATCCCAATTTATTTAGCTATCCGTACGTTATTGTCAAAGGTATGACAATTTTTGTCATTGTTTTATATCACTCAACATGAGTGTTGTCTATACTGCCGAAAATTGTTAATTGCCTAGCTTGATAAGCTAGTTATTCCATTCTTTACCTATACCGCATAAGGAGCCTCGACATTTCAACCCTTGAGCGTTTAGAGTGAGGGTACCATCATTTGCCATCTGAGATGAACTAACTGGTGTGGCTGTAATTGTCCAACGTTCAGTGAGGGGGGTGGGTGCTAGGGTGATGGTATATAACGCTGTACCACTTCTAGGGAAGCTCCCATTTAATCCCGTGCCTGCGTTAGTGTAACTGCCTTGTGCCAGTTTACGCGATTCAATTTGCGAGGCGATATTTTGCATTTCTGTCATCATATCAGTACGTTTGGTTTTGATGACGTAGCGCTGATAGCTTGGATAAGCAATCGCCGCCAATATACCGATGAGCGCGACCACTATCATGAGTTCGATTAGGGTAAAACCTTGTTGACTATATCGATTTTTCATTACCAAGTCTCCGAATAAGTACCACAGTTGGTTGATGC
>NZ_DAMBOA010000018.1:0-33937 GCF_032064105.1 Moraxella sp. CTOTU49097
GTTAACGTGTGGTTTAGTACGTTCAAACTTGGCCTTTGCCATAATTTAATCCTCTTTTGTTAATATTAACCCAATGTTCTAGGTCATTTAATTTATTATCAACGCTTATAGGTTATGAAAATTTGACCCATTAAATTTAACAGGTCAAATTAGCTAACTTATAATTTTAACAGTGTCGAATAGGGTGGAAGACTTTGACTGGTTTTAACAATCAAATTGTCCATCAAACTTATTCGTCATCATCTTTATGAGTGAATTTTTTGATGATTTCATCCGCAACGTTGCGTGGTGTCTCAGCGTATTTTGCAAACTCCATCGAGTAGGTTGCACGACCTTGAGACATTGAACGTAATTGGGTTGCATAACCAAACATCTCGGCTAGTGGTACTTCCGCACGGATTTGTTTAACGCCGCCAAACATATCATCCATACCTTGCACCATACCACGACGACGGTTTAAGTCACCCATGATATCACCCATGTAGTCTTCCGGTGTTTCAACTTCTACTTTCATGACTGGCTCAAGTAGCACAGGGTTTGCATTCATAAAGCCTTTACGGAAGGCCATAGAACCTGCCATTTTGAACGACAACTCATCTGAGTCAACGTCATGGTATGAACCATCATACAGTGTTGCTTTAATACCAACAACTGGGTAACCTGCAAGAACACCATTTTTCATACGTTCTTGAATACCTTTGTCTACCGCACCAAAGTACTCTTTTGGTACCACACCACCAACCACTTCTTCAGCAAATTCATATTCTTTGCCGTCAGCCGTATCAAGTGGCTCAAGACGTAACCATACGTGACCGAATTTACCACGACCACCAGTTTGGCGTACGAATTTACCTTCTTGCTCAACGGTGTTACGAATCGTTTCACGGTAAGCTACTTGTGGTGCACCCACGTTGGCTTCAACGCTAAACTCACGTTTCATACGGTCAACAAGAATTTCTAAGTGCAGCTCACCCATACCGCTGATGATAGTCTGACCAGATTCTTCATCGGTGTGAACACGGAATGAAGGGTCTTCTTTTGCCAAACGGTTAAGCGCGATTGACATTTTTTCTTGGTCAGCTTTGGTTTTTGGTTCCACTGCCAATGAAATAACAGGATCTGGGAATTCCATGCGCTCAAGCGTAATGATATTGTTTTCGTCACATAGCGTATCACCTGTGGTTACATCTTTTAGACCTACAAATGCAACGATGTCACCTGCGCGAACTTCATCCACTTCTTTTTGTGAGTTAGCGTGCATCTCAACAATACGACCGATACGCTCACGTTTCATTTTCACTGGGTTATAAACAGAGTCACCTTGTTTTGCCACACCTGAATACACACGGACGAAGGTTAAGTTACCCACATATTTGTCATTCATGATTTTGAACGCAAGACCAGCAAATGGTGCATCATCCGATGATTCACGAGTCGCTTCAGTTTCAGCTTTGTCATCTAACACACCTTTGATGGCATCAACGTCATTTGGTGCTGGTAAGAATTCGATAACCGCGTCAAGCATACGTTGTACGCCTTTGTTTTTAAACGCCGTACCACAAAGCATTGGTTGAATTTCGCCCGCAAGGGTGCGCGCACGTAAACCTGCTACGATATCTTCACGTGATAAATCACCTTCTTCAAGGTATTTATCCATCAACTCTTCTGAAGATTCAGCGGCTGCCTCAACCATGTTGTTACGCCATTCATCAACGATATCAACTAAGTCAGCAGGAATTTCTGCGTATTCAAATTTCATACCTTGAGAAGCGACATCCCAAATGATGGCTTTCATCTCTAGAAGGTCAACAACCCCTTCAAAGGTATCTTCTGCACCGATTGGCACAACCACAGGTACTGGGTTACCACCAAGACGTTGTTTTACTTGGTCAACAACGCGGAAGAAGTTTGCCCCTGTGCGGTCCATTTTATTTACGAACGCAAGACGCGGTACTTTATATTTGTTTGCTTGACGCCATACTGTTTCTGACTGAGGCTGTACACCACCAACCGCACAGTAAACCATACATGCACCGTCAAGTACACGCATTGAACGTTCTACTTCAATGGTGAAGTCAACGTGACCGGGGGTGTCAATGATGTTAATGCGGTGCTCTGGGAATTGATGACCCATACCAGACCAGAAACAAGTCGTTGCCGCTGAGGTAATAGTAATACCACGCTCTTGCTCTTGCTCCATCCAGTCCATGGTTGCAGCACCTTCATGCACTTCACCTAGCTTATGGTTTTTACCTGTATAAAACAAAATACGTTCAGTTGTTGTCGTTTTACCCGCATCAATATGTGCAGAGATACCGATATTACGGTAGCGATTTAAGGGTGTTGTACGTGCCATAGTTAATTCCTAAGGACTAAAGATTAAAATTATTCCATTATCAATAAACAGTTATGTCTTAAAATGAATAATAATTAGTTTTAACGTTTGATTGAAAGATCGACAACCAACTAGATAAAAGAAAGCCTTACTCTTGACATAAGTGCTGTATGATAAGAGCTTGCCATGACAAATGCATGACAAGCTTCTTTTTCAATATGAAATATTGGGCTGAATTTGCAAACTTCAAGTCACCCAATATCATCTATTTTATTATAAGCTAATTACTACCTAGGTGATAGCAATCAGTATCAATTAGAAACGATAGTGTGAGAACGCTTTGTTTGCGTCAGCCATACGGTGAACTTCGTCACGTTTTTTCAGTGCATTACCTTTGCCATCAGCCGCGTCTAGCAATTCACCTGCTAAGCGTAAAGCCATAGATTTTTCAGAACGTTTTGCAGCCGCATCAACTAACCAACGCATTGCTAATGCAGTACGACGGGAGGGACGTACTTCCATAGGAACTTGGTAGGTAGCACCACCCACACGGCGAGCTTTTACTTCCACCATTGGGCGAACTCTTTCTAACGTATCTTCAAAAAACTGTACAGGGTCAATGCCCGAATTTTTTTCTAAAACACGGTCTAAGGCACCGTATACGATTGATTCTGCAACTGACTTTTTACCGTCAACCATCACATGGTTGATGAATTTAGCAAGTGTTTTGCTACCAAATTTAGGATCTGGTAGGATTTCACGGGCAGCGATGACACGACGTCTAGGCATGATAATTTCCTTGTGTATTCAGGGTAGTCTGGTAGCTAAGCGGTTGCTTTTCACCAGCCTTACTGCATAGCGTTGTAAAACTATAATCAACTATGCAAACAATGTTAAAAAATGGGGTAAAAAACGGCTAAAATTATGCTTTAGGACGTTTTGCGCCGTATTTTGAGCGGCCTTGTTTACGATCTTTTACGCCGGCACAGTCAAGTGCGCCACGAACTGTATGGTAACGAACACCTGGTAAGTCTTTTACACGACCACCACGGATAAGTACAACACTGTGCTCTTGTAGGTTGTGACCTTCACCACCGATGTAGCTTGATACTTCAAAACCTGACGTCAAACGTACACGACATACTTTACGCATCGCTGAGTTTGGTTTTTTTGGTGTGGTAGTGTATACACGGGTACACACGCCACGGCGTTGTGGGCAAGCTTTTAATGCTGGCACTTTTGATTTTTCAGTAATGGTATTGCGACCTTTACGAATTAATTGATTTGTAGTTGCCATAAGGCACTCTCTCCCGTTTGTTGTCAAAAAATCTCTAAAAACCGCTAATAAGCTATTTTAGGACAGCGTATTATAGAGATTTTTGTTGGTTTTATCAACTAAAAAATTGCCCAGATGATGCAAATGGATAATGCAGATAGTGATTGTTAGAAAAATTTGAAAAAAGTGGGGGAGGGTAAATTATCAAACATCGTGCTTATCAAGCACACAAGGTATCAAAACACTATAACACCTTATAACAGACTAAAATAAAAAGGACCAAAACTAAAAGAACCAATGCGCTAACTCTAAAAACCTTATCGGTTAAAAGTCAGTGCATTGGTTCTAGCTCAGTTATTATTTATTGTTATTATTCAATGATTGCAAAAAATTCAAACTTTAATGACGGTGGTTTTAAGTAATTGTAATTTTAAATTTTTTATTTTTTTTAGATTAACAACGTAAGGTAATGACATTTTACTTTTATTTATTAGGGTTATTATCGTTAATCCGTTGTTAAATCTATTTTGCCGAATTTTAGTAGATTGGTCTTTTTACATTTGGTGAATAACGTTGGTATTGATGACTAAAAATGTGACGTTGCTGACGGGTTATGTAAAAGTTTGTGTAAAATGTCTTAAATTAACGAGCGTTATCGTAACTAGCCTTAAATTACTAAGCACGAGCTACAACCAATAAAAAAGGCAAAAGCCAAACAGCTAGCTTTTACCTTATTATATTAGTGCAAAATTATTTTTCAGTCATATGCGTCAACTTTGGCGCGGGCGCAAATACCGACATTGCAATTTCAATCACTTCATTGATAATAATATTGTTGTAAGTCGTACCCAAGCCAACCGCAGTGAGTGGAATGACTTTATGTAAAAAACCGAAATTAAACTGCTCAATGTTAATATTAAACTGCGTCGATAGTTCTTCTAGTTTGGTTAATATGCCCATCGCTGATTGGCTGTCTTCTTCGGCAAGTACTGCCGCTCTATATTCTTCAATCGACTGGTCGGTCATCGCTTCAAATATACCCAAGCCTGCGAGCAAAGTTTGCTTTTCTTGTAGTCTATTGAGATCTACTTTAGCTAGAATTTCATAAGCGATGGCGATACCTTGTTGTCCCGTTAACGGACGGTCATAAATTGCACTGATTTGGAAAATCGTCCGCAAACACACTGCCAATAACCACATTGTATCTACCAAAATACCGGGTAAACCCGCCAAGTTACTAAGTCCACCCAAGGTAGCTAAAGCACGGTTTTGATCGCCAATACTACGGGCTAGGGCTTGTCGTTCACTAGCAACCAAAGTGTCTTTAAAACGCGCATCACGCGCCAAATCAAAATTCGCCCAATTTTGCGACAGTTTACCGACTTGGGAAAAAACCGCATCCGTTGCTTTATCAAAACTTGCCTTAGGGATTAGTGAGGTCGCCATTTTGGTATAGCTGCCAAATGGGGTTTTACCGAGTAATTTTTTTGACAGTTTGGGAATATGCTCATGAAACGCGTTTTTATCATTTGATAAGGCTTGTTGAAGGCTATCAAAATCAATATCTGCTACGGGTTTGGTTTGTATGGTATCTTTTGCGCTCAGTTGTGCTAATTTGTGACCCAGCGCTTCAAACACACGGCGGCTAATAGAAGTAGAGACTGACATGAGAGTTATCCTTAATATTATGCTTTTTTATTGGAAAATAATGCTGTAGTAAAACAGCGTAAAGAAAGAGACCGCATTTTTCAACTTTAATGCGTAAAGAGACGTTACACAATGATATCTTTTATCGATTTGTTTGAGTGTTTCGCATATATCGAGTTTGGGTTAAGACAAGATAACTAACCATAATCGTGATCAATAGCTGTGGCGTAGGAAATATTTTGTAACATTTTTGGGGAAAAACTAGGCAGGTGAAATCCAGAGGGGTACAATAGCGTGATATTTATCATCAATTGATTAAACCAAAAGGAATGGTATATGCAGCGCGTTGTAATCACAGGGGCAGGACTTATCTCGTGTATTGGTAATGACTTAGCCACAGTCAGTGAATCGCTACAGCAAGGCAAATCGGGCTTGGTATTTAATCCAATTTATCAAGAAAAAGGCTTTAAAGCCTGTGTCTCAGGTAGTATTGATGACGATAACCTAGATACTTCGCATATCGATCGCAAACTTAAACGCTTTTTGTCA
The DNA here is from genome assembly GCF_032064105.1 of Moraxella sp. CTOTU49097. NCBI lineage: Bacteria > Pseudomonadati > Pseudomonadota > Gammaproteobacteria > Moraxellales > Moraxellaceae > Moraxella > Moraxella sp. CTOTU49097. The sequence continues at coordinate 5,808 of NZ_DAMBOA010000018.1, forward strand.
AAAGCCAGTTTATACGCCTATCTGAGTGCGCTACAAGCAATCGAGCAAGCAGGATTGTCATTAACAGATATTGCTCATAACACTAACATCGGCGTGGTAGCAGGCTCAGGTGGGGCATCGAGTGCCGATGTGGCGGCAGCGGTCGATGCAATGCGCGAAAAAGGCTTGCGCGGTGTCGGCGCCATGGCAGTGCCAAAAACCATGGCAAGTACGGTATCAGCCAGCGTTGCAACTGGGTTAAAGATTGGCGGGGTTAGCTACTCTATTGCATCAGCTTGCGCGACCTCAGCGCATTGTGTGGGTCATGCCATGGAGCTGATTCAATTGGGTAAACAAGACATCGTGATTGCAGGGGGCGGCGAGCAAGAAGATTGGACACAATCTTGTATGTTTGATGGTATGGGTGCGATGAGCACACAGTACAATGACAAGCCGCAACTCGCCAGTCGCCCTTACGATGCAGATCGAGACGGCTTTGTGATTGCAGGCGGTGGTGGTATGGTGGTGGTTGAGAGCCTAGACTCTGCGAAACAACGCGGCGCGACTATTTTGGCAGAGATTGTTGGCTATGGTGCAAGCTCTGATGGGGCGGATATGGTCGCACCCAGTGGGGTAGGTGCGGTCAACTGTATGAAACAAGCGCTTAAACAAGCAGGCTTAAACTCAGTTGACTATATTAATACTCATGGTACCAGTACGCCGATTGGGGATATCACCGAGCTTGAAGCGATTCGCCAAGTGTTTGGTGGTGATTTGCCACCCATTAGCTCAACCAAATCAATGACAGGTCATAGTTTGGGTGCGGTGGGCGTGCAAGAATTGATTTATTGTTTGTTGATGCTCAATCAAGGCTTTATTGCGCCCAATATCAATATCGAAAACTTGGATGAAAAAGCCACAGACTTTGATATTGTGCGTGAGAAACGGGATGCAAATCTTAACACGATTATGACCAATAGCTTTGGCTTTGGTGGTACCAATGCCAGTTTAATCATCAAAAAGTTTGTTGAATAAATACTGATGGACGGTCATAATTGATAAAAATAGGCGATGACAGTTACCCGATTGTCATCGCTTTTTTGACGCTACATATAATCATAAAGGTAAAGCATGTACCCAATGCCAAGTCTACAACATCTTGCGCCCTCTCAACTTATCACCCTGTTACAGCAGTTTAATACGACAAATAATCATGCAATCTATCCGCTTTGGCTCAATAACGAGGGTCAAAATGTTATTGGTTTATTGCCCAAAATAATATTTGAAATACATCCTCAAAATCAGCTTACCCAAAAGCAACGTCAAAATTGCTCATTCGATGATGTTGGGTACTGTGATACTGTGATTAACACTGGTGCTGATACTGCCACTACTAATAGAGCAGCTAAGGGTGTTGATATTGGCGAATTAACTGCTGCGCTTGAGGCTTATCAACAGCTATCATTTAAACAGTCTGCTAGCCAACATACGGCTAATGTAGGCTACCAAGATGGCTTGATGGGGTTTATTAGCTACGATTTATCAGCGCATCATTTAGCAAATGCAAACCATGTGCAAGCAAGCGCAACTCACGGGGAAGCCAGTTACTTAACGCCTCATCAGCCGCAGCTATTCTTGGGACATTATGATATTTATTTGACCTATCAACACCAAAGATGGCATTTACATACCACCACTGAGGAAGCCATGGCGCAAGCTGTCAATATCGAAAACTGGCTAAATGATTTAGTCAGTCACGCCAAGCTTCCTACACCAAAGCCGCTTAGCTTGTTACCTTTATGGCAAAAATCTGCCTATCACCAAGCTTTTTACAAAGTTCAAGACTATCTAACAGCAGGGGACTGTTACCAGATTAATCTTACTCAGTGCTGGCAAGGTGAGTTGTCCAATCAGCAGTTGGTCGATTATCTACCAATCTTGCATCAGTCCACCCAGGCGCCATTTGCAGGATATCTAGCACTCGGCAATTATGAGTTACTAAGCTGCTCGCCCGAATTGTTTTTTACCTTTGCCAACAATGCCCAAGGCGAAAATTGCATTATTACCAAACCGATAAAAGGCACGCGCCCACGCGGACAAAATATAGCCGCTGACCAAGCCAATAAAAATGAACTTGCCAGCAGCGAAAAAGACATCGCCGAAAATGTCATGATTGTCGATTTGCTGCGCAATGATTTGGGCAAATATGCCAAGACGGGAACGGTAAAAGTCCCAAAACTGTTTGATATCGAAAGTTTTAGCAATGTGCACCATATGGTGAGCACCATCACCGCCACACTCAAAGATGACATTAGCCCTTGGACGGTATTGTTTGAAAGTCTGCCCGCTGGCTCGATTACCGGTACACCCAAAAAGCGCGCGGTAGAAATCATCAATGAATTGGAAGCCAAACCGCGAGGGGCTTACTGTGGTACCATGGGGTATCTAAATTTTGATGGCACAGGGCAATGGAATGTGCTGATTCGGACGCTACAAGCTTTAGATAATAATGTCAGTCTGTGGGCAGGCGGCGGCATTACGATTGCGTCAGACTGTGATGCAGAATACCAAGAATGTTTTGATAAAGTAGGAAATTTATTAAAAATATTGCACCAGTAAAGTTACAACAACTTGCCATCAAGCGCGGTATTGAGTTCAGCTGCACTGATGGGCACGCTTTCGCCATCAAATGGATTAAACACTAGCTCAATATCATAAAAGGCGATATGGGTATCCACAATCGCCAATTTTTTGCAACCCAGTTGCTGGCTAAATGCCAATAAATCCGCTTGATGCGCGAAGCGATAAGTCACCACCTCGCCTGTTTCGATATTTTGGCATTTGATAAAAAACTGCATGCTAGGATCACTCACAGCGGTCAAACCAAGGTTGTTAAGGTATCTAGTAAGCGTTGATTTTGCTCGGCATTGCCAATGGTAATACGCAAATAACTGCTAATTTTTGGCTTGTTAAAATGACGAACAATCACCCCTTGCGCCCGCAGTTTTTCAAATACCTGTATAGTTTCTCCCATCGAAGCAGGTGGTTTGGCAAAAACAAAGTTGGCTTGTGAAGGCAAGACAGTAAAGCCTAATTGGGTCAAAGCTTGAGTGACATCATGGCGTAGTGCGATGACTTTTTGGTTGCAGGCAACAAAATAATCGTTATCTTGCAAGCTGGCAACTGCGCCTGCTTGGGCAAGGCGATCTAGGGGATAGCTGTTAAAACTATTTTTATACCGATTTAATGCCTCAATCAGTGAGTGATTGGCAAACGCCATGCCGACACGTAGCCCTGCTAATGAGCGAGACTTTGAAAAGGTTTGGGTCACCACTAAGTTATCATATTTGTTAATCAAACTGACCGCAGAGGCATTGGGTATGTCTGCAAAATCAATATACGCTTCATCAATCACAATGACCGCATTGCGATGTTCTTGTAGGAGTTTTTCGATATCTGCCAGCGGCAAAAGCACGCCAGTTGGCGCATTCGGGTTGGCAATAATAATGCCACTACACGGGCGGCGATAGTCATCGACATCAATGCTAAAATCGGCTTTGAGCGCAATGGTCACCAAATCCACATGGAAAGTGTCGGCATACACAGGATAAAAACTGTAACCAATATCAGGGGTTAATACCGAACGGTCTTTGACAAAAAAACAAGCAAAAATATGCGCCAAAACTTCATCAGAACCATTACCGACAAAAATTTGATTGGGGGCTACCTGATAAACTTGTGCCATTACCGCACGTAGTTCATCAGATTCTGGTGCGGGGTAGCGCTTTAAATGATCGGCTTGATTGAGCAAAACTTGTGCGATAGCTTCAGCGACTTTGGGGGAGGGTGGAAAAGGGTTTTCATTGGTATTAAGCTTACACAGATTGTCATGCTTGGGCTGTTCACCCGGTGTATAGGGCGTTAGGTTGCGAATCAAGGTGCTCCATAGTCGAGTGTTAATTTCGGGCGTTGCATCTGCGTTTGAAGTAAGCGTATCCACCATGACAAATCCTTACAAGATAATCAATGTGTTAAATCAATGTGGCCAGTCAATTTGCTAAGTCAATTTACCAAATTAAGTTACCAAACCAATGCGCCAAAGGCTGGCACAAACAATACATAGTAGCATAAATTGGTTAAAAATTTATCTACCGCAGCCCACTGATATCATAAAATTTGGGCTAACGGTTGAGCAAGACGGATAGACAGTGAATTTTTAGCCATTATGTGAATAAACCGTGCGCTGGCTTGACGAATATGTTAAAAGATAACCTTTTAACTCAAGCCCGTTAAACCAAGCCTATTAACTCAAGCCCATGAAAATAAGCTTATTAAATCACCCTTGATAATAAGTTACCTAGTTAAAACTTTGGAAGATGTATGAAATTCTCAGCGTCGCAATCGAGCGAGTCGAATATTCACCCTGCTGCTAACGCGTTTCAGATGCCGGTAGCGACTGCCCCTAGCAAGGCATTAATTATCACGGTAGTCATTGCCATTTTACTGCTCGCTATCAATATGCGCGCGCCCATTATTGGGTTTGGCGCGGTGGCAAAGTTGGTTCAGCAGGATTTGGGCTTAACGACTAAAACCATTGGTTTGATTGGTACGATTCCTGTCATGGCATTTGCATCGAGTTCGTTTGTTGCGCCTATGCTGTCACGGCGTATTGGCTTGGAAAACACCATGATTTTGGCAACCAGTTTGCTTGCCATCGGTATTTTTGTACGAGTGGCGCATCCGCAATTAGGGTTTTTGCTAGCGGGTACGGTGCTGTTATCGTTGGCGATTTCACTCGGTAATGTGTTAATCCCTGCCGTCATCAAAAAATACACCCCCAATCACATTGGGCTTGTGATGGGAAGCTATTCGATGTTTTTGTCAGTGTTTGCTGGCTTTGCGTCAGGCATTGCGATGTGGCTTGTCAGCTTGTCCAATTGGCAATTTGCACTGGGGGTATGGGGCTGGGTATCTGTGGCAGCAGTGGCGGCTTGGCTAATGGTCGCTCATTTGCGGTTACGGCAAAAAATTAGTACCCATGATGCTCAAGTCATTAATCAAGCGGTTGCCGAAGCAGCACAACCAAGCCGAAAATCGGTCTGGAAAATCCCGATGGCGTGGTGGATTAGTGCGTTTATGGGTTTGCAATCACTACTTTATTATACGCTCGCCAGTTTTTTACCGTCGTTACTCATTGATAAAGGGCTGAGCAAAGCGCAAGCAGGCAACGTGGGCATGGTGTTTCAATTGGTCGCTTTTCCTTCGATTTTACTGTTGACCAAATGGGTTTCTAGCCAGTGGAATTTACGCACGTTAGCCTTGCTTGCCGCAGTGGGAAACTTGGTGGGTGTGTTTGGTTTTGGGTTTTTGCCCCTGCAAGGCTGGGTATGGGTTTGGAGTATTGCATCAGGCTTTGGATGTGGGGTGATTTTCACCTTATGTATGATGGTTTTTACCTTAAAATCAAAGGATAGTCAACAAGCCGCTGAGCTGTCGGGGATGGCTCAAACCGTGGGTTATAGCATCGCGATAACCGGTCCCATTGTGACAGGGTGGCTTAAAGACTTGAGTCATACTTGGACGCTATCGATGGGGTTTTTAACGATTTTGATGGCGATTAATTGTGTGTTTAGTTGGTTGGCAACGCAAAACAAAGCGATTGAATAGCGAGGAAAAATTTAGCACAGCCTTGCGCGTTTTACCCGTTATTTTTATGTTAAAGGCTTGTGTATCTTTCAGCTAAATTGAGTAAAAAACCCTGTTTATTGTAAGCTTTTTATCTATACTGTGAGCGTCATTACCAATACAATTAACGGCAACCAACGGCAAATGCTGGTAATGCTCTATTTTATCTTTAACAACTATATAGCCAATCTTGGTAGCCAATCAGGCGATAACGTTGTCTAGTCAAGATTAGCCATCTTATAAAATTAGCCACAAAAAAATCATCAGAGGAAAATAATATGTCAAACGATAAACGTATTTCAGACGCAATGGAACAAGCGTTAAACAAGCAAATGATGGAAGAAGCCACACAAGCGCAGGCGTATATTGCGCTCGGTAGCTGGGCGGAAGTGAATAATTACCCAGGTATTGCAGATTTTTTCTACAAGCATTCCGCTGAAGAACGTAATCATATGTTCAAATTTTTAGCTTATATCAACGAGCGGGGTGGTGAAGCTAAAATTGAAGCGATTCCTGCACCGCGTGATAACCCTGTCAGTCTTGAAACCTGTATCGAAGACGTTTGGCAACATGAGTTAGAAAATTCAAAAAAAATCTATGCACTGGTGGACCAAGCCATGGCAGAGCGCGATTGGGCAACGTTTAATTTCTTACAATGGTTTGTCAAAGAACAAATCGAAGAAGAATCATTAATCAATAACCTACGTGATAAATTTGCCTTGGCATCAAAAGATAAGGCAGATAACCAAAGCTTCTATGAGTTGGATAAAGACATGGCATCAGCCTCGCAAGAAGGTGATTTACCACGGGAAAAATCGGTTGAATAATTTTGCCGGCATAAAAAAAGCTGAGAGTCAATCTCAGCTTTTTTTGTACTTCATTATTATTTAATTTCAGTTTTTACTTCAGTGGCAGCTTAGCTTTTTAAATTAGCTTTTTAAACTAGTTTTTTAAACTAATATCACTGGCATCCACTGGCAATTGATTGGGTTTTAATGCCACTGGCTGTGATACCAACGCCGCTTTAAACACTTCATCAATCGTTTCTACTGGCTGGATGATTAAGCCCTGTTTGACATTATCAGGAATATCAATCAAGTCACGCTCATTGGATTTTGGAATCAACACGTGTTTGATACCGCCACGATGCGCTGCAAGCAGTTTTTCCTTTAAGCCACCGATACGTAGCACTTTGCCACGCAAGGTAACTTCACCCGTCATGGCAATATCGGGGCGAATAGCAATACCTGTCATCGCAGAGGCTAACGCAAGCGTTAACGCAATACCGGCGGATGGACCGTCTTTGGGGGTCGCACCTTCTGGCATATGCACGTGGATATCTGTGCCTTTGAGCTTATCATAGCTGACGCCTAAGCTATCAGCACGGGCGCGAACTACCGTCATCGCCGCACGAATCGACTCTTTCATCACATCGCCTAGTGAACCTGTAAAACTTAGTTCACCTTTACCTTGCACCGCAACCGCTTCAATGGTCAACAGCTCACCACCGACTTGTGTCCAAGCCAAACCTGTGACACGGCCCACTTCAGGTTCTTGCTCCGCCAAGCCATAATCGAATTGGTATACACCCAAGTAATCAGCGACATTTGAACTATCGACCGTTAATTTGTGTGCCACGGTTTTATCTTCCGCTTTGTCTTTGCCCGCTGATTCAACATTTTGTTTCACCACTTTGCGGGCGATTTTGTTGATTTCACGTTCAAGGTTACGCACACCTGCTTCACGGGTATAACGCTGTACAATCGCTTTGAGTGCTTCATCGGTGATATCAATTTCACTGTCACTTAAGCCATTTTGCTGAATTGCTTTTGGTACTAAGTATTTATCCGCGATGCTGATTTTTTCATCTTCGGTATAACCTGGCAGACGAATCACTTCCATACGGTCAAGTAGGGCAGGCGGGATATCCATACTATTGGCAGTACAGATAAACATCACTTGTGATAAATCTAAATCCATATCCAAGTAGTGATCGTTAAAGCTATGATTTTGCGATGGATCTAACACTTCAAGTAGCGCTGAAGCAGGGTCACCACGAAAATCTTGCGCCATTTTATCGATTTCATCGAGTAAGAATAGCGGATTTTTCACGCCCACTTTTGACAGTGATTGTACGATTTTACCTGGCATAGCACCGATATAGGTACGACGGTGCCCACGAATTTCGGCTTCATCTCGCACGCCGCCTAATGCCATACGGATAAACTCACGACCTGTTGCACGGGCAATGGATTCACCTAAGGAAGTTTTACCCACCCCAGGCGGACCTACTAAGCAAAGAATCGGACCTTTTAAGGTATCCACGCGAGATTGCACTGCTAAGAACTCCAAGATGCGGTCTTTCACGTCTTGTAAGCCATAATGGTCAGTGTCAAGCACGTTATGGGCTTTATTGAGGTCGATTGAGACATCACTGGTTTTGTTCCAAGGGGTATCTAAAATCCACTCGACATAGTTACGCACGACCGATGATTCAGAAGAGGCAGCTGGCATGGTTTTGAGTTTACGAAACTCATTTTCTGCTTTTTTACGCACCGCTTCTGGCAAATCAGCTTCCGCTAAACGTTTTTCTAGCTCAGCAATATCGTCATCTTCATAATTTTCACCGCGTTCTTCATGAAGGTCAGAAAGCTCAGATTTTATCGCTTTCATTTTTTCATTTAAGAAATACTCGCGCTGATTGTTTTCCATCTGGCGACGGACCGCTTCTTGTAATTCTTGCTCGATATTATGCTCGGCACTTTGCTGAATCAAATAGTCTGACAACGCTTTGATATGCGCAGTCAAATCATCGACTTCCAAAAAGTTTTGTTTAATCGATAAATTGAGTGAGACACGCGTCGCAATGAAATATACCAACTCTTCAAGCGAGTTGATGCGCTCAGCCACACGAATCAACTCGCGTGAGTTACGTAGGCGATTTTCCGCATATTTACTAAACAAAGCAACTAACGCTTCTTTGTGCGATTTTTGCGTTTTAGCCGTCATATCCACGGTAATGGGCGCTTTTTCAAAATCGGCCAGTAATACCGCTTCTTCCTCATCGGTGTCTTGAATGTCGACCAATTTGGCACGGTACAGACCTTCAATCAGCACTTTGATGCAATTTTCGTCATTTTCATGTGGCATGGTATTGACGACACGGCAAACCGTCCCATATTCAAATAGATTACTGGCATCAATATCTTCAGATAGTGAGTCTTTTTGTGCCACCACCAATACTTTATTGTCAAATTCGTTTTGCGCAAGCTCGACTGCTTTGACTGAGGGTGCACGACCCACAAATAAAGCAATTTGCATTTGTGGATACACCACAACGTCACGTAAAGCTAACAATGGTAGCGTCGTGAATTCTTGCGATTCAGATGATTCTAGATTTGTCATTAAAACATCATCTTGCATATACTATGTCCCCTTAAATAACACAACAAGCAACTGACCATTTGTGAGCAAATGATGGCTTGCTGATAGACTTAAAAATATAAATGGCGTCAATGCAAAAAATTGCAAGGCTGGTCACACAAAGGGGGAAAAAACGATCAGCCAAGGGCAATGAAATGGTAAAAAAATGCTAAAAATAATCACCGCAATCGTGCACTAAGCCTAATGTCGCTGTGATATTGATGTATCCTTGTCTAATTTTTTTAGGCTAGTTGATACGTCTTTAATTTATGTCTGTCTAGTTTAGGCTTGTCTAAAAGTCGTCCAAGTCTTCAGAATTCACTCGGGTAAAGGCATCAGCTTGGGTTAAAAGTTGCGTTAATCTATCGGGATTCATGACACTGGCAATTTCTGCATCGCTTAATTCATTAAGATTTTCAGTTAATTTGGCATTATTAGTTGGTGAATCTGAAGCGGTAGTTGGAATGCTGTCATTGTTTTTTTTATCGTTCATCTAATTATTATCCATTCATTCTTTAGACACCAAATAGCGTCGGAATATCCATAGTTTACTAGGCGTGATAAGGGCATCAAGCGTGATATCCCAAGGATTAGTAGTTAGTTTTTCAACCAATTGAAAATCATAAGCCCAGCCAATTTTAAGCGGTTTGTTTTTAGCCTTGGCTAAGGTGCGGTCATAGTAACCGCCACCCATCCCCATACGATTGCCAATTTTATCCGCTGCCACTAGCGGCATAAACAATACATCAAGCGCCGCTACGTTAAGCATTTTTCCTTTCTCAGGTTGGCGCATACCCAGTGGATGTTTGGGTAGGCGAGATTGTCGCCAAGTTTTTTGGCTAAATTGGATAAATACAAGCGGCTGATGCTTGCCAGTGACGACAGGTAAATAAATACGATAACCGCGCTGTCTCGCCCAATCCATCAGCGGTTGGGTAGGCATTTCTCCAAAGGCATCTGCAAAAATCCCGATCTTGACGTTTTTGCCAGTTAAAGCAGGATGTTGTAGTCGGTTTAAACTTCGTCGTGCTTGATAAGCCACACGATTACGGTGGCGCTTGGATAAGCGTAGACGTTGTTGACGTAACTGTTTACGCAAGTGATGAGCATTCATAGATTCATAGCAATGATGGAATGGTTATAGATTATAGTTAAGCCATTGATAATAAAGCATGATAATAAATCAAAATCAAACAAAAGCCAAATGGCTGATTTGGCTGATTAGGTTTAGTTGCTTAGCTATTTATTCACTTATTTATTTGCTTAGACACCCAAACATCCTACCGTTATCGTATAACCCATAACAAGTGTTCACTAACTATTATTACCTATTATGCCATGCCCTTTGAAATCTTTGAAAAATAAAGTATTTTTGCCGTCTGTAACACTGGATTTTAGTAGCCCTACAGACTCAAACTTAACCAGCAGCGCCTGTAAAAGATGATATGATTGCTGATAATGAGGATGACGGTTTATGTATACGTCTTTAAATTTTTATCTCAAGTCCAATTACCAAAGTTTGGCTTGTAAGTTAGCTGGTTTGTAGTTTATGTTGCATTTTTTTAAATTGCTGTGTTAATAACTTAGGAAAAATTAATGGATGCACTCAGTATGTTGCTTGAAGATATACATTTGTATCAAACTCAGTATCATTATATACACGCCACTGGGGAGTGGTCGTTTGAGTTAGATAAAAAAGATTGTATCGTGTTTTATTTGATTACCACAGGTGGGATTAGTATTAAGGTCGATGATGTGTATCGCAATGCACACGCGCGCGATGTGGTCATGGTGCCAGGCGGCAAGAAACACCTGATTTGTGGTGTAGGGCAATCGGATATCCCATCAATTGACATTGCCCCGTTATTAAGCAATCAGGCTGTTGAAACTATCCACTTGGGTAAACCTGCGATTTCTAGCCAAGGTGATGAGCCAGCGCAAACAACCGAAATGGTCGCGATTGTGTGCCATTACGATCGAGAGATTACGCGCCCCTTATTAAGCGCTTTACCAAAAATTTTGCCAGAAAGCGAATCAAATGATGAGCAAAAAATGATTATGCTTGATTTGGGTATCAAATTTTTGGCATTAGAGTCTGAGCAGAACCGACTTGGCAAAATGACCATTATCAATCGTATCGCCAGTATTTTGATGATTGAGTGTGTACGCAATTATATTGAGGATTTGCCCGAAGCGACAGATAATTGGCTAAAAGCTGTGAAAGATCCTTACCTTGCCAAGGCGTTAGCAGTCATGCATGATCGACCCGAGACCAATTGGACCATTCATAAGTTAGCTGAAGTCGCCGGGATGTCACGCAGTAGTTTTGCCGAGCATTTTCGTGAGGTGGTGGGGGTGCCGCCGTTAACTTATTTAACCGACTATCGACTTCGTCTTGCCGCGCGGTATTTGCGGCTACAAGAAAATAGCATCAGCCGTATCAGTGAGTTAGTGGGTTATGCCTCCGATAGTACCTTTAGCCAAGCATTCAAACGCGTCTATAAAATGTCACCAAGAAAATACCGCCAATCGTTTCGAACCGATGGTGTGCATTTTGCTGACAGCTTGGGCGAGGCATAAGTCGGTAGTGGACAACCCTGATTAACCACAAAAAATCAGGTTGCTGCGGTTTTGTGGTTATCGTCATTTTTATAGCAAGCTTTATGTCTTAGAGCGAATTTTATCGCAACCAAGAATGACCAGTCTATTTTCATAGCAATATCTGTTAGGTTATGTCCACAGGGGTATGATATAGTGGCAAGCACTGTCCCATATTTTATCAGCTGCGATTGCCAACATGGAAACTTCAACTACCAAAGGTCAACCTGTCGAAGCACATGGCTTGCACATCAAGCCCAATCCAGAAGACACTGCGATGGACCATCGTGGTGTCAACCCAATGGATATTACCAGCCAATATACGGCCGTATTTCATGCACAAGAAAACGCAGTGACCGAGTATTTTGAGCACTCCCAACCCCATCAACTGCTATTTTATATTTCCAGTAAAAAAGCCCAGTTTATTGAAACTAAAAAACTGCAAATCGCCAAATATTTAAATATGCGTGATAATGTTGGGCTGATGCAACTGCAGCATTTATTCAATAATTTACATATCGTCGATGATTTGGTGATGTCGATTAGCCATCATTTACCGCCGCAGCGACCGATTGGTTGGCAGCTTGTCAGCCAAAACAAAAATTTAATGAACCTACCAACCGTAGGCTTGATAACATCATCCGCTGAATTTCGCGGTCTTGAGCATAGTTTGGCGGCGACCGTGATTGAGTTTTTGGGCGTGGCATGCTATCACAACGACCGGGGTTATTTTGTCGGGCATATTTTAGGTTATCTATTTAGTTGTTATTATTTTGCCCATCTCGGTGTCAACTATTCAGTCACCCCATTAAAAGAGGCGGCGATTCCCAATTACCCTTACCAAGTCATCAATGTGGCAGAATTGGTGAGACTATTGCAATCACTCGATGAGTCGCTCAAAGCGCAAGTTTATCAATTAGCCATCTATTGTGCGCAAATCAGTGAATACGCCGTTGATAAACGAATCGAGAAAATGCTGATTACTGAGGTTAATAGCTTTAACAAACAAGACTTGCGCGATGAGCTATCGGTATTGGTACAATATGATTCCAATGAAAACGAGTCTTTATTTCAGCCGATTAAGCCTTTAAAATAACGCTAATCTTACCCGTTGGGAACTCACATGCCCGCATTTCAGTACAAAGCCATGGATACCCAAGGCAAGTCACACCAAGGTATTCTTGAAGCCGATTCTGCTAGGCTAATCCGCCAACAACTGCGTGATAAAAATTTACTGCCTGTCGAAGTCTCACCTGTACAAAAAACCGATGTCAGTCGCAACCGATTGTGGCAAAAAGGGGTGGGTGAGTATGATTTGGCATTAATCACCCGCCAATTGTCGGTGTTGTTGGCAGCGTCGATACCGATTGAACAAGCGTTGCAAGCGATTGCCAAACAAAGCGAAAAACCGCATGTCAAAGCGTTGATGCATGGCGTGCGTGCCAAAGTATTGGAAGGCTATAGCCTAGCGAGCGCGCTACAAGACTCGGGTAATTTTCCAGCGATTTATATCGCCACCATTGCCGCAGGTGAGCGCTCAGGGCATTTGGATTTGATTTTAAACCAGTTAGCCGATTACACCGAAAATCGCTTTGCCATGCAAAAAAAAGTACAAGGCGCGATGGTGTATCCGATAATTTTGCTAATTATGGCGGTGGCAGTGGTGGTGGGCTTGATGAGCTTTGTCGTGCCAAAAATTGTCAAAGTGTTTGAACAATCCGAGCAAGCGCTGCCATGGATCACCCAAGTAGTGTTGGCATTGTCTAATCTCTTAACCCAATGGTGGTGGCTGATATTAGGCGGGCTAATCGGTACGGTTTTTTTATTTGTGAAGTTTATTAAAACGGCGGCAGGCAAAGCCACTTTTGACCAATTTGTCTTGCGGTTGCCGGTGTTTGGCAGATTATCGCGAAATCTGAACGCCTCACGTTTTGCCAGTACGTTAGCGATTTTGGTACGCTCAGGGGTGCCGTTGGTGGAAGCACTGGCCATCGGCGCGGCAGTCACCACCAATACCCATATCAAACATACCATCGCGCGCGCCACAGAAAAAGTCACCGAAGGCGCGAGCCTATCAAGCCAGCTTGAGCGCAGTAATTATTTTCCGCCGATGATGGTACAAATGATTAAAAGTGGCGAGAATTCAGGCGAGCTTGATGACATGCTGACGCGTGCAGCAGCGATGCAGCAAAATGAAGCCACCAATATGATTAGCACGCTATTGTCACTACTTGAGCCGCTGATGTTGGTGCTGATGGGCGTGATAGTCATGACCATTGTGATGGCAGTGATGCTACCGATTATTAATATGAATGATTTGGCAGGCTAAACCCTAAAACCGCCAAATAATTAATCGCCAAATAATTAATGGCTAAATCATCCGACAAAATTAACCAAATCGGTATGCAAATTGTCAAAAAAGCCGTGTAAAATCCTAACACGTTATCAAAAGCGCTAAAAATTTAAAAAATGGAAATTCGTATGTGTTGTGCTCATGTATCAAAAAATCGTCAAGCGGGTTTTACTTTAATTGAAGTCATGGTAGTGATTGTCATTTTGGCAATTTTGGCAGGTCTTGTGGTACCCAAAGTGGTGGGTCAAAGTGACAAAGCCCGCGTCAAAACCACCGAAACGGCTTTATCCACCACCTCAAATGCCATTGATATGTTTAAAGTGGATAATGGTCGCTATCCCACCACCCAAGAAGGGTTAGAAGCCTTAAATAAGCCACCACAAGGCGCCAAAAACTGGCCAGAGGGCGGGTATATTAAAGGCGGTTTCCCGAAAGATGGCTGGGATAATGACCTACAATACGTTATCCCAGGTACCGAAGGCAGAACCTATGATTTATTCTCATTGGGGGCTGATGGCAAAGAAGGCGGTGAAGGTCAAGACGCAGACATTTTTGCTAAGCTATAGTTTAGTGCTGTTACTGGGTTAACCAAATCAGAGTCACGCACTCTGATTTTTTTTGCTAGGTTTTTGGGCAGGGATTAGCTAAAATTAGCCGTCATAGTATAATTACGTGGCTTAAAACGTATAAATTTGAAACGTATGAATTTGAAACGTATGAGAAATTATCTTTGAAAAATATATCCCCTATGCCTACGCCATTGTTTTGTTTTCGAACCGTGATGCGTCATGTCTCTTTGCTTGGCATGTTACTGGCTGTCACTAGCCTCGCCATGCCAAGCGCCCAAGCGATTAGTTTAAGCGAGGTTTTTGGCGGTAATGACAATGCCGGCTTGACAGTAAAAGACAAGCCGCTACCGGTGCATGAGGCTTTTAAAGTCTACACGGAGCAAAAAGGGCAAGTAGTGTCCATTCATGTGGATGTCAAAGCAGGCTATTATGCGTATCGGGATAAATTAACCTTACAATTGCCTGATGGGGTAACAGCGACGCCGCTACAATTTAGTGCAGCACCGACCTACGTGGATGACCCGGATTTTGGTCGGGTGCCTGTGTTTGAACAACCCTTTACTGCCACAACCACCTTGAGCGCTGATAAAGCAATCACCTCACAACCTGCTACGGTCAAATGGCAGGGCTGTGCCAAAGTAGGACTTTGCTATCCCCCTGAAAAGACCAAATTTGTCATTACCCAATTGGCCGCTTCCACCAAAAATGCCGCAAAAAAATCAGACGCAATGACGTCAAAAACGGCGCAAGCCAAAGTCAATAATACCGTGGCGATGACCAATGATGCCGCCTCGACAACGACTCAGCAATCTGTTAGCTTGCCCCCCGCTAAAACCGTCGATGAGGCAACTAGCACACCGTCTGCCAAACAAGCGATTTCTAGTGGCAGTACAGCCGCAGCGGTTCAGCGAGTCGCATCAACCACAGCGCAGTTAACGGCATCCGCCCCTGTCGTATCTATGGCATCGTCTCAACCTGCCCAAACAACTGTCATGACTGAACCCGCGGCTTCATCGGCGGCGGTAGCAACGAATTTGACGGCTAGCCCTAGCAATCAAGATATTTTTGGATTGACCAAACATAGCGGTGTTGCGTTATTGCTGTTGTTTTTAGCAGGATTAGGGTTAGCGTTTACCCCTTGTGTGTTACCCATGCTGCCGATTGTAGCCAATATCGTTGCCCGTCAACATCGTCCATCCGCCAAAAAAGGGTTATTACTCACGGGTAGTTATGGTTTGGGTGTTGCCACCAGTTATGGCATTTTGGGCGCAGTGGTTGCGTTATTTGGGCAATCTTTAGGTATACTAAACTGGCTACAAAACCCTGTCATTTTATTGGTTTTTGCAGGGTTATTTATCCTGCTTGGACTCTACATGTTGGACGTCATTCGCTGGCAACTGCCGCATGCGCTGCGTGTTAAGTTCCAAAAAATCAGTCAAATTGGGGAAAATCGACTTGGTAGCTTAAGTGGTAGTTATTTGACAGGCTTGTTTTCTGCACTGGTTGTCTCACCTTGTGTGTCGGCACCCCTTGCAGGCGCGTTGGCAGGCGTAGCAGCACTGGGTGATCCTGTGATGGGGTTTGCCGCATTGTTTTTATTGGGGCTTGGGCTATCCACACCGCTCATTTTACTCGGCGCCACTCAAGGTAATTTTATGCCAAAAGCAGGCGAGTGGATGAACTGGGTCAAAACCAGCTTTGGTTTGCTGTTATTTGGCGTCGCTTTATTGATGATAGAGCGTATATGGCTATCAAGCTGGATGCTGATGCTATGGGCACTGTGGTTTGCTGTGCTTGGCTTATGGCTGTGGCGCTGGCACGGCAAAAAAGGTCAACTACTCACTCAAGCACTAGCATTGCTAGCGTGCCTCTGGTCAGCGTGTCTTGTGATAGGCACTGCTTCAGGTAGTCAAGATAGTTGGCAGCCGCTTAACAAGCTTGTGAATACCGCAGCGCAATCGGCATTCACGGCAACGAAGACCACCCAGACGATTAAAATCACCAAACTGTCACAGCTTGAGCCCTTGCTTTCGCAATATCCAAAGCTAGTCGTCGATGTCACCGCAGAATGGTGCATTGAATGTCGTATCATGGATAAAACACTTTTTGCCAACCCGCCGCAAAGTTTAGCCAGCTGGCAAGTTGTCAAACTCGATGTGACTGACAATACGCCAGATAGCCAAGCAATCTATAAAAAATTAGCCGTGTTCGGTCCGCCTGTATTGTTGTATTACCAAAACGGTCAACTGGTAGCAAGACAAAACGGTGAGGTCAAACGCCCTGATTTTGAGCAACTCTTGTCCCAATTAAATTAAGTCTAAACTCAGTTAAAGAAAATTCAGTTCAAGAAAATTCAGTCAAATGATTCATTGACCCATCCAACCATTAAGGCTAAAAAAATTGAACTATCACTTAGCAAAGTCTATAGCCATCTCGTTAACTTTGGGGGTGCTAATTTTTGTCACTGGGTGTTCCCATGAAGGCAATGCCGACCAACAGCCCAGCCAAAATAAAAGCCAAAACCAAAGCGGAAATAGCCAGTTATCAAGCCCAAATTCGCAGTTAGCAGGCTCAAACTCCAATCAACAGACGGCTAAAAACTCAAGCCCTTATACTGACAAAAAACGTCAGGTAACAAACCTTCAATGCAACAACGCCGCCATTAATCAAGCTTATCAAGCCAAAAATCCCAGCGTTAAACGACAGGTATTAGGGTGTGGTACGGTGATTAAAGTGCTAAAAGACGATAATGAGGGTAGCCGCCATCAAAAATTTTTGGTCAAAATTGATAACTACCCAAATATCACGGTGTTAATTGCCCATAATATTGATTTGGCACCGCGCATCGAGGGTATCCAAGCCAAAAATCCCATTCGTTTTTATGGTGAATATATTTATAACGACAAAGGTGGCGTTATACATTGGACACACCGCGACCCCGCTAGCCGTCATCAAGACGGTTGGCTTGAGTATAAAGGCCAGCAGTATCAATAGAATTATCCATACAAGCACCCATAGAAATAACAATAATTGACGAGCCAATAGTGGATTGGAACTTTACTTTACTGTTAAAAATTATTATGTATTTGTTAACTATTTGTCATCAATTTTTGCTATCATGAACGATATTTTTGTAAGAAGGTCAACCTATGTCACAACTTACGCTTTACCGTACCGCTTTATCGCTTGCTATACTAGCCACACTAACAGTTACAGCAACTACGCAGGCAAAAACTTCAACAAAAGCTTCAACAAAAGCTTCAACAAAAGCTTCAACAAAAGCTTCAACAAAACCCTCAACACAAGATTCAACAAAAACTTTAATAACAACAACCGTTATTCCTGTCGACGAGCAAATGCTGCTAACCTGTTCAAAAATCACTGACAATGTCGCGCGTCTAGCTTGTTTTGACAAGATAAGCGTTGGTAAAATCGAACCCGAAGCCAAGGCGCCCCTTGATATTGCCAAAACCTTGAAAGTGAGTATCAAAGAAGGTAAAGCAATACCCGTGTTAGCCGTGGATCAAACGACAACCGTCACGACTCCCACTAAAAACGAGCAAAAAAAACTGGATTACTTGGTACCCAACAAGCAAGACAAAACCATCTTAAAACAAGTGGGGGTGACTGCAACGGATGTGGAAAAATATACGCCACTGAGTGTGTTATATGACTTGGATAAAAATGATCCCAAAGGGATACTGACGATACGTCCACATTTGCCCATGTATGTCATGCCGCTTTGGTACAACGCGACGCCAAACTATGATATTCATTCACCCACCCAAGATCATGTTCGCGCATCGAAAGATTATTTGCAGCATCTAGATAGCAAGCTGCAAATTTCAATGAAAACCAAGCTTGCCCAAGATGTGTTCGATACCAATGCCGATGTTTGGCTTGGCTATACCCAGCAGTCTTATTGGCAAGTGTACAATGGTAAAAATTCAAGACCTTTTCGCAGCTCAGATTACCAGCCAGAGATATTTTTGACACAGCCTATCAAGGGTAATCTGCCCGGGAATGGGTCATTAAGACTGTTGGGCGCGGGGCTCGTGCATGAATCAAATGGACAGTCAGACCCGTTATCACGTTCTTGGAATCGTATCTATGCAATGGCAGGAACAGAGTGGGGCAAACTCACCGTGATTCCAAGACTGTGGCTAATCGCAAATGAAAACAGTAAAGACTCGGATAACCCAGATATCGGGGATTACATGGGCTATGGCGATGTGCGTTGGTTGTATCCACTCAATGACCAAAGCACGGTGGGCGGTGTGATGCGTTATAATCCTAGTACCAATAAAGGCGCTATACAGGTGGATTATGCTTATCCATTGAAAGGCGGTATGAAAGCGATTTTACAAGTATTCCATGGCTATGGTGAAAACATCCAAGACTATAATCATAAGAGCACCAATATCGGTATTGGTTTTATGTTCAATGATTTTAAAGGGCTTTAACTGCGTTTATGGCAATCGTAGCCCCCTTGCCTTGGTGGCGATTGCCCTTTGCCATGGCGTTGGTGTATCAAGCAAAAGTTCATCACCGTTGCCAATTATGTGGCATCAATCATTGCGCTGCAGCACGCTTTGATAACTTAGCACCGCGTCACCATGAGCATTGGTTCAATCGACAGCAATTTCTTTGTCAGCCATGCCATAGCCAGTTTGCATGGTCAGCGTCATTTTTTATTTTGCAACTAAAGCAAACGTCACTGCGTGGCGTAGCCAGCGGCTACTATCAATATCCCCTCAATAAAATCATGCTTGGGTACAAAAATGGGCAGCAGTTACATCATCTGCCCGTTTTGGTTCAAGCTATCAGACAACTGCATATTCCCAACGGTTGTCATTCAAAAAACTCTTTAATCGTTAAAGTGCCAACAAGTTTACAGCGCATTAGGCAACGCGGCTTCGATCCGCTTGCCATTTTAACCGCTTATCTAAGCTTCCATTGGCAAATCCCTGTTTTTACCGGTGTGCAGCGAATGGATCGACCTCACCAGCAGGGTCTAAGCCGAGAGGAGCGTTTGGATAATATCAAAGATGCGTTTTCCTTAACCGATATACCCCCTAGCAAAAATTTGATTTTATTTGATGATGTGGTCACCACAGGTGCCACCCTGTCTGAATTGGCTAATCTACTCACAAATTATCACCCATCTGCCCATATTCATGCGTATTCAGTCTTGCATGGTAAGGTTTTGCATTAGGTCCTGCTTGTCACTGTTTTGCGACCAAAGTTGCACCGCTATATCGTTAAAGCTCGCAGATAAAGGCGGGCTACCAGTGGGTTATTGGAAGGATGCTTTAAAATACTAGGCTAAAAATGATTTGATAATACGTGAGCGCCCTTTCGTCCTAATTCACTTAGCAACAATAAGTGGCTGAGGTAAACTATCGGTAGTAAGCTTTAGGTATGACAATTAACAAAAATACTGAGATAATAGGTATATTTTTTGCTTTAATGTTAGAATGGTTTGTGCTAGTAAACATGGTATGATAGGTCGTTTATCAAGGGGTATGGGTGGGTATCGTGATGAAAGTTTTGAACAGACAGTATCATCGTAACCAAGATCGTGACCAAGGTTTTACGCTGATTGAGCTTGTCATTACCATTGCGATTATGGCTATCATTACCGCGATGGCAGCACCTAGTATGCAAAAACAGATTCGACAAGCCAAAACAAATGATGCCGCAAACATCATTGAAGCTGCGCTAAAAGATGCGAAGTCGCAAGCCTTAATTACGCAAAAAAATATCAAAGTGGTGTTGACCGATACATCAACTAATAAGAACTTAAAGCTATTTTATGTCGGTGATGATACGACCACAACCGTTCCACTGGCAACTTATACATTGGATAAAAATATTAGCATAATAACCAATGCTTCAAATTTGACAGCTGTTTCTTTCACCCCTTACAAAAACGCTTATCCAGGGGATACGGGGACTAGACCTGACAACACAGACACAGATAGCTCGACCAATTTTTCAGTGTGTTATGGCGCTGGGTCTGATAAATATACCATCATGGTCGATGCAAGCAGCAATATTGTCACTAGCAAAAATGGGACGTGTTCATGAATTCACAAAAAGGCATTGGCTTAATAGAAGTGCTGGTCGCGTTGATGTTGTTAGCAATCGCGGTGCTTGGATTCACAGCCATGCAGATGACCGCAGTCAAAGCTACCGATGAGAGTTTGATGCGTACCCGAGCATTAACGGTACTGCGGGGTGCCGCCGAGATGATGCGAGCGAATATAGATGGTATACCCGCATTCAAAACCGCGATTAACGGCACCGCCACCACACTCACCAATACAGATACTAGCAATGTGCCTATCACCAAAGATAGTTGTATGACAGGGGGTACGCCTGTGTCCTGTACGATTAAGCAATTGGCAGTAAAAGACGCCTTAACCGTCAAGCAATATGCCACAGACAATGGCTTGAATGTGGGTATGGCAACTTGCCCGACCAAACGCACGACAACCACTAGCGCTAGTGGTGTTGCCACAACGATTAGTACGGTTGGACAGGACCGCCAATGCCTGATTGCTGCTTGGGGTGATACCGACCCGATTTTTTTGGATACCGCCGTTGCATCCAATACGACTAAAGACAAACCCTGCGCTAATGAAGATGCGGTCTATAATTTTGGTGCACAATGCTTCATTATGGAGGCATACTGATGATATCAAATAATCGTTCTACTTCAGGCTTTACTTTAATAGAGCTAATGATTTCATTGGTATTAGGGCTACTGATTTCTGCTGCGGTGATACAAGTATACCTGACGAACACCAAAACCGCCTCAACCCAAAAAAGTGGCAGCGAGCTACAAGAGGCAAGCGTTTTTGGTTTGCAGCAGCTAGAGAGCCATTTGCGATTGGCAAACTTGGGAAATTCAGTAACTTCTATTACCGATACAACGGCGGGTGGTGGCATCGTCATTTCACCTGAAAATATTGGTTTGGAGAGCACAGACACTTCCGAAAGTCTTTATTTTACACGCACTGGAGGCGATTCTAATATCACAGGGATCAATAGCGACCAGTTAACGATTCAATTTAAAAATACCACGGGTGTAAAAATTGCAGATTGTGAAAGCGCCGATGTGGAATTGGGTGATACTGTAATTGAACGGTATTTTATTAGAAGTTCAAGTACAACAGGGCAAGGGCTGTTGCTAGCTTGCGATGCGGGTAGGGTTACAACTGCAGGCATTACTGGTTTGAGTGCGAACTATCAAAGCGGTGGCAGCGAGGTAATCTTAGGGGTAGACCAATTCAAAATCTTGTTGGGTATCCAAACTGACGCACCTAGTAATGCTGGGTTGATGCGTTACCTGACCGCCAGTGAGTATTTAGCATTGTCTGGTACCAAGCCGCCCATTACCGCAGTCAAAATTGGGCTAATTGTCCGAGGCAGTTCACCTGTCATCGGTAGCGATGTCGCGACCAGTTTTAAGTTATTAGGCGCAACTCAGCCATTAAAATCAGGACAGCCTAAGCTGGTACGTACTACCTATGAATCTACGACCTTATTGAGAAACGCCCGAGTTATCAATATTGACACCAGTACGACATTAACTGCGGGGAGTTAGCCAATGCGCAACCCAATCCTATCGATCAGCACGCAATCCGCGCTTATCCGTCCAACAAACAAGGCGCATAATTTGCCATCTCATGAACGCGGAGCAGCGCTCATTGTAGTATTATTGTTTTTGGTGCTGATCCTGTTGGCAGGCGCGATAGCAGTACGTCAAAGTACCACGGATCTCAGAACTGCCACCGCTGACCAAATCAATACCCTGTTGCTACAATCAGCCGATAGTGGCAATCAAAAGATAGAAGCAATGGTGAATGCCAATCCTAGTTCACAGGCATATAAAGATATCACTAGCGTGTCAGGGGCTATCGGGCATTTTTTACTCAATTCGGACAATGCTACCAACGAATTTATCTACTGCTATAATCCCCGTGAAAAAAAATACCTTGCCAAAAACGCTACCATCCTAAAAAAAGGCGGTGGTTACTGGAGCGGGCGTAACAGTGGGTACTGTGACTATACCAGTGCCGATAGCTATAATAGTGATAGACAAACCTCAATGACCCAGATGAATATTGCGGTCACCGCACCCGATGCCAATGCTGAACCATTTTCACAAATGGTGATTGGGAAAGAAGTAGAAAACCGCACCAGTAAAAAGTTCAAGTTCGACATTCGCGCCACCGCAGCCTTACCTGCGTATGCAGAGCCTAAGGTGGGTTCTGATAAGTGCTTTGAACAAACTGCTATTCAAGACAATGTGAGTGCAGGAAAATATTCGCTCATTGAGTGTATGCGTAAAGCCAACACCCCAAGCAAGATGCTTTATGAGCAAGCGGATGTCGAGAATATGTCAAGCTCAACCAACTGTATTCCGTTTGGCAGAGGTACAGGGACATTATCGTCAAGATGTACTTTAACCTCATCAGGTAGTTAAGGTTTGTTAAGATAAAGATAATGTGGTGATAACGATGAAACCCAAATTTGGTGTTAAGAGGTCTAAAGCAATGAATCAATCGTGTCAAGGTAAAATAACGACTTCAATCAAATATGTAGTTATTGCTATGTCTATGATGGTGGCGGTGAGTACTTCACAGGCGGATGTTAGCCAAAAGAAAATCGGTGATTTGGAGATTTATAAGGCGGCAGAAGGTGGTAAAGTCACCATTATGATGATGCTTGATACCTCGGGGAGTATGTCAGAGCCTTATATGAAGACATATTTTTCCTCAGAGGCAGCAACTGCATGTAATTTGCCAAAAAACACCCCTTATACTTCTTGGGGAGGTGGTGCTTATAATTCTACCAAGTCTGGCTCAAACGCTAAATTTAATCAATATGGCTGTACTATTGCCGATACCACAAAAAACGTACTTAAGTATTTTTTAAATAACGAACAGAAAATCACAACGACAGAAACCACGAAGATATATGTCGGGAAATATCGCAAAAGAACATATGGTTGCTTCCTTTTTTTGTGTGGTTGGAGTAGTTGGAGCAGTGTGCAACCTTCCATGACATTTACCTCAACCAATCAAGCATCTAATATAAATGGTACGACATGGTACGGTTGCGGTGCAGATGGCAGTGTCAATAGATCAGACTGTACCACCACAGCAACCAATACTACCACCACAGGCATGACTTCTGAAACAGTCAATGGCACATCGTCTTCAATGAGTACAGCCCCAGTTGTTACTAAAGAAGCGACGATTATCTTCACTGATCCCGATGATTCCAACGTGCAATATGAGATACAAAACCCTCAAGTCACTACTACTACGAAAACCATCAATCAAACCAATAATGTGTACTGGAAAAAAATGGTCACCGAAGTCGATAAAGCAGGCGGTAATATACCCGATAGGCTAACCAGTTTGAAAATCGCAATTTTTAAACTATTAGACAATGGGGGGTTAGACCCAGATAAAGTTGCGATTGGTATCGGGCAGTATTCTTCACAAACGGATGCAGCGGGAGATCCAATTTACTTTAACAGGGTACAAGGGGATAGTAAAACAGGGAAAATTCTTGTACCTGCGGCAAAACTCGACAGTACCCAAATTGAAACACTAAAAAACGCCGTTGCTGGATTAATTGGTTCAAATGGTACACCAACTGCCAATGCGTATGCTGAGACAGGGGCGTATATGCTTGCTACCAATACTACTAATAGTAGTTATTCCGCTTACTCAGGATTTGACCGTTCTGTAAGTAGTTCAAAAAACAACTTGGTATATAAAAGTCCATTAACAGGTCTTACAGGGCAATGTAATGGACAAGGAATTTATTTTTTAACAGATGGTTATCCTAATAATTCAGGCAGTAATATTGCAAATACGCTAATGAGCAAAAGCTTAAATGTCACTGGCATTAGTCCAGATAATGGCTTGATAAATGTAACTACTGGCAATGATGACACTACTGAAAAAGCTTGGGATTACATCGGAGCCTATGCAAAAAAGCTTAGAGATACTGCAAATCCTATAAGAATGACCATCAAAACAGCGACAGTAGGGTTTGGTAGCGAGTTCAATAACCCTAATGGATTACCGACTAAAAAAATCACAATTGGTGGCGAAGAAGTTAATGTCACCGATTGCGATAAACTCAGTACACAAGATGCCATCAATCTTTGTAAGTGGGGTGAGAAATCCTATAATTATGGCGAAGGTGGCTTTTATTCTGCTCAGTCTACCGACGATGTGGTAAATAGTGTCATTAAATTTGCCAAAGACCTAAATCAAACTTTACCCTCAGCCCCTTCAGGAACCATTGTTATCCCTGATGATCCTTACCGAGCCGATAGCCAACTAGCGGTGGCATATTATCCTATCTTACAAGCTGATTTAAAAAATAATGTTGCGACTTGGGCAGGTAATCTAAAAAAATACAACCTTAACGAAGGTACGCTTTACGGTAAAAATAATAGTTCATTATTTTTAGATATCGCCGGTAATCTCAATCCTACTACAGAAGACCTGTGGAGTGCTGTCAGTGTGGTAAAAGATGGTGTAAATGCCAATGATTTGGTTACCTCAGGCGGATTTTATAGTAACTTACGCGCCCCGAACACCGCTGTGAATAATGTAAGAACCTTGTACATTGAAGATAACACTTCCTCAAGTGATACAAGTCCGCGCCTACGAAAATTGGGCGTCAATGCCTCAGGTAAAGTCACCTTGGATGGAAGTATCATCAGTACCTCAAATACTTTCGTAGATACCACCACGTATTCGCGTAATAACGTCAATTTATTACTACAATTTTTAGGTTTTACATTGACTGATGCGCAAAAAACTCAAGCCTTAGCGGATTTGGTACTCACTGCACCAACGTCACCTGTCAAAGTCCTTGGAGCCACCATCCATTCAACACCAAGCATGGTGTCCTACTCAGCCGATCTTGATACCGATGGTAAAGTCAGCAGTACCCGTGATGATTATGCGTTATTTGGTTCGAGTGATGGGTCACTACACATGGTAAATGCCGATGACTATACTACTACAGGCAATGGAGGAAGAGAGCAGCTTGCCTTTATCCCTAAACAAATGCTCATCAGTCAACCACAGGCGCTCATCAATGGTACGAGCACAGATGTTGGTAAACCTAACTTTGGTGTAGACGCACCTTGGCTAGTGAGTGCTAATTATTTTTATGACCTTGATAACAGCAAAGTCACTGTAACACCTTGTGCAGCAGATACGACTATCGACCCAAGTAATACTCGAGACTGCCGTAATACCTATGTCCGTGCTTATGGCGGACTACGAATGGGCGGAGAAGGTATGTATGGCTTGGATTTAACGGATAAAAATAATCCTAAGATGCTGTTTAGAATCGATTCTGCTACGACAGGCTTTGATCGCATGGGACAAATATGGTCAAAACCTACCAAGGCAAAAATTGCCACGGGCATAGACTCTACAACCAAAAAAGTCAATGCTTATAAAGATGTCTTAATCTTTGGTGGCGGCTACGATACTTGCTATGAAGACCAAGGTTATCAAGTCGGTACCACAACTTCAACCTTAAGCAATCAAAAATCACAAGCATGTAACCGCACAACCGCTACTGAATCTTTAGGCAATGCTGTATATATGGTTGATGCTAAAACGGGTGCGCTTATTTGGTCAGCCACCAAAGCAGCCAATACGGTATCAGATGCAACCAATACAACAGTCTCTACCCTCAGTAATAGTATCGTAGGCGGGATTACTGTCCTTGACCGCAACAATGATGGTTATATGGATCAGTTATACTTTGCTGACATGGGTGGTCAAGTGTTCCGTGCTGATTTTACCAATGCTGGATTCATCAAACCTGTGAGCAGTGGCACAGCTGCACCTGAAACTTCATTTAGTAATACGCGCGTAGTGCGTCTGCTGCAACCTGCCTTTACTGGCGCAGATATCAAGTATAATCACCGTTTTTATGAGCGTCCTGCCGTCAGTTTTTACCGTGGCGATAGTACCTTTAATAACAGCCGATTATTCGCTGTAGTGAATGTCATCTCAGGTGACCGCAGTTCGCCGTTATCAAAACTACGTGCTAGCGATGCCTATGCCGATAGACTATATGGCATCATGGACACCGATGTCACGTTGGCAGATAGTATTCTATATGCCAGTGATTTTACCACCCGCAAAGAATCTACCGCCACAGATGCGCCTAAAGTACAAAAAGTGGTAGACTTGACAGCCAATACCACAACGGCTAGCGACTTATTGGCATTACCCACGGTTATCACAGATTATACTTTAGCTACCAAACGCTCGGCTATCACTTCTGTAAAAGCCAAACGTGGCTGGTATTATCCATTAACGCGCTTTGATGGATTTAATCAAGTCAAATACACCAAAGGCGTGGGCAAGTCTGAGGTCATTAATAGTTTCTTATACACCACTGTCTATAATCCCGATATGACGTATGGTACAGTCAATCCCTGTGTCGCAAAAATCACAGGCGGCTCAGAGCGTCAATTGTATTGTCTACCTTACGGTATTTGCTTAAAAGAAACCACAAATTCAGCAGGGGCGGCTATCGATGAGTATGCGACATCAAAAAATGGCACAGCAGGTTTTGCGCGGGCAGGGCAAGGTATCCAAGAGTTGACGCTAGGACCGCGTAGTTCTACGTTATCGAATCAACGCTTATTGATTGGTACGCAAACTATCACCGATAGAGCCTCCAACCGAGTGAATTTTGGTGATGACAGCGGTAAGCTGCTAGCAGATGATACGGGATCTAATAATATTGGACTTGATAGGATTAGCCAACCATTATCTGGTCTAATTAAAACCACAGGTGATGGCTCAGCACCAGAGAATATCTACAATGACCGATACACCTTAAAGCCAAATACTTGGTTTGAAGTCAATAAATAACCGAGGCAATGATGAATCGTCACAAAGGCTTTACGCTGATTGAACTGATGGTAACAGTAGCGATGGTTGCGATACTCGCCAGTATCGCTATCCCATCATATCGGCAATATGCTATCCGCAATGCCGAATCGCAAGCGCAAGCGAAAATGAAGCAGCTAGAGATTGAGCTCAATCGCTGGCGCGCAACCGCGCTTACTTATAAAGGTTTTAAACCTGCCAAAGTTGCTAGTAATGGTACAATCAGCTATGGTTATGATGAAACAGATAATAAAACTATTTATGTCCCTGCCAATAGCACCAGCAGTAATTATCACTACAAGATACTGTTGGTGGATGGCGACAATACTGCCAATAGTTTGGTGCCAACGGCATCTTCGACGCTCTCTAATAGCTTGACTGCAGGTAGAGCCTGGGTGATGTTTGCCACCCCTAACCCCACAAAATTTAACGATGCGCATAAAATTTTGCTCACGAGCAGTGCAACACAATGCAAAACTAAAAATAGTGACACTAGCGTTACCATCGCATCAACCAACTGTGGTACTTATTCGGAGACTTGGTAATGAAAAATCGATATAG
>NZ_DAMBOA010000019.1:0-28347 GCF_032064105.1 Moraxella sp. CTOTU49097
CATAGTGGTGCGGTGATTACGTTATTTGCCATTTGCCATTTGACCCACAAGCAATCTTATAAAGATGTCGCCATAGTGACGATGGCAATTCCGCTGATTGCGGTGACGGTGGTGATTGCTTTGGGTACCATGCTGGGTTCTTTTTAAGCAGTTTATTTTTAACCTGTTTATTTTAAGCCATTTAGTAGTAAAAAATCCCAATCAGCGTTGGGATTTTTTTATTTATTCAGCGGTTGTTTCATGCTCGCCAGATGGCGGGTTATTGGCAATCACCGTATCTAAAATGGGTAAAATCTCTGCCATAATCCACGCTTTGCGCCAGCCACTCAGCCAAGGGCTTAATGCCGGTTTTTCTGCTGCGACAGCGTAGGCATACAGCTCTGACAGCCATTTTTTTCGCATCAATACTGTCTCATCAATTGACAAGGTTTGCCCATGCTGTTTGATGGCTTTTTCCAATTGTTTTTGCACATCATTAGACAGACTGCGATACGGTAAGGGCAATAGGGCTGGATAAGCTGCGTCATCTTCTTTTCGCACCTTATCAATCAGCGTCAAAATCTCTTGCCCATACATGCGAATCACATTGGGCTTGATACTGGTAAAACCTAACTGCTTCATGCTAAAGGGCGGTTTTTCGACGATTTCACGGAGCGCCTGCGGTCGCAAGATAAAAGTGCGTGGTCTATTGATTGACTTGGCAAGTTGTTCGCGCCATTCGCACAGAGTTTGCAGCATGGCGAGTTGCTCGCGATTATCGCGGTAATCAGCGACACTCAAATACAAGGCATTATCAGGCGTGCTAAAGTTGGCAAAAATTTCTTGGGTATAGCTTTGGCAGTCTTCAACCGCATATTGCCATAAATCTTGTTCAATCAACTGTGTTTTGATGGCAACAAACATCGGCAATAAATAACGCACATCGTCTACTGCATAGCTTTCTTGCTCAGGCGTTAATGGACGCTGCAACCAATCCGATTGGCTTTCACCTTTATCCACATGCACAGCAATCGTTTCTTGCAGCGATTTTTGATAGCCAAGGGAGTTTTCACCGGTCAAAAAACCCAAACCAATTTGGGTATCAAACACATTGCGCAGCGCAGGCAAGTTGGAGAGTAAATAATAAATCCCCAAATCTTCGCCACACGCATGTAACACCACGGTGGGTATATCCGCTAACACTTCCCAAAATTCTTCTAAATACAGCTTGGGCGCGTCAATCAAATAAATCGCTTTGCCTGTATTGATTTGAATCAGCGCAAGAATGGGGAAAAAAGTGTCGCGCTTGATAAACTCAGTGTCTAACGCAATGGTATCGACTTGCTCTAGGTCATCGAGCAGGGCAAAAAGCGCGTCTTGATTTTTCACCCAATGGATTGGCAAGTCATGAAGTTGTTGTAATTGGGCTGGGCTTAACGGATTTTGGATGAGCATAACTTGGGTCTTGTGGACGGATAATTTAAGCGTATTTTATGATGAATCTAGGATTTTGTCTTGTCAAACTGATGAAAAGATTTTATAAGCGTCCACGATTTTGCAGGGCTTGACCCAGTGTCATGCTATCTAAATACTCAAGCTCGCCGCCCATCGGAATTCCTTGGGCAATCCGGCTGATATGGGTGACGTAAGGTTTGACCGCTTCACTGATAAAATGCGCGGTGGTTTGCCCTTCTACCGTGGTACTGGTTGCCAAGATGATTTCTTCCACCGGGGTTTGCGCGGCTTGGTGTTGCTTTAACAGCCCAATCAGCTGATTGATGCCGAGCTGCTCCACACCAATGCCATCAATAGGTGATAAATGCCCGCCAAGCACAAAGTATTTACCGTTAAAATTGGCGGTTTGCTCGATTGCCATCATGTCTGCTGCCGTCTCTACGATACAAAGCACGCGCTCATTGCGGCGCGGATCGCTACATACAGGGCAAATATCCTCATCTGATAAACCACGGCATACTTGGCATTGCTTGATATCATGCATCGCCACAATCAAGGCTTCGCCCAGTGCTTGACCTTGTGGGCGCTTATAGCTAAGCAAGTGCAGTGCCATCCGCTGGGCAGATTTGGGTCCTACCCCGGGCAGTACTTTGAGTTGTTTTACAAGTTCATCAAATTTTGGCGTTAGCATAGGCGCATTCTTATAAAAATGATAAAAAATAAAAAAAGCTGACAGTCAATTATCAGCTTTTTATGGGGGTTTGCCTGCCTAATCGCAAGGCAATTTTCCACTATTTTATAGCGCTACTTTATAGCCTTACTGGCTAGCCCTAGTGGGTTTAAAATAAACCATTCATGCCTGGTGGCAACCCCATGCCATTGGTGGCACTCGCCATTTCAGTCTCATGTAGTTCATCGGCCTGACGCACGGCATCATTGATAGCAGCCGCAATCAAATCTTCAATCATATCAGGGTCATCTTGCAGTAGGCTTGGATCGATTGATAAACGTTTGACCACATGGCGACCATTCATGGTGACCTTCACCAAGCCACTACCCGCTTCGGCATGCACTTCTTTTTCTGCCAGTTTTTTCTTGGCATTTTCAACGTTTTTTTCGACTTGCTTTTGCATCATTTGCGCTTGTTGCATAAGGGCTTGTAAGTTCATAAGTGTTCCTGTTTGTTTCTAATGTTGGTGGCTCATTGTAGCGAATTTGACCGCAAACTGTCTATTGCTAATCGTTAGCCCAAATTTTTAACATACAACTACTAACTTAAAACTACTCATCTAAAATCACTCACATAAAAATGCTAAGATAACATCACTACCATAAACCCATTAACCGCAAAAAACTATGACTATTACTATGACTATGACAACAACTACACCCCCATCGCTAGAGGTCGCTCTCTATAAAGCCGCTAGTGTTATTAAATGTGCGCAAAATATTGCCATCCTGACGGGGGCAGGCGTCTCGGCTGAAAGTGGCATTTCGACTTTTCGGGATAAACTTACCGGACTGTGGCAACAATACCAAGCCGAATATTTGGTCAGCATTCAAGCGTTTGAAAAGGAGCCTGAACTGGTGTGGCAATGGCACCAATGGTGGCGTGGACAAATCGCCGATAAACAGCCCAATCCTGCCCATTTTGCCTTAGGTGAATGGCAAACTTTGGCAAAGCAGCAAGGCAAAACTTGGACGCTGTTTAGCCAAAATGTCGACAATCTACACGAGCAAGGCGGCGCCACGGTGGCAAAACTGCACGGGGATTTGGCCAAAAATCGCTGCCATGATTGCGGCAAATCGTATGACAAAGCCATTGCTATCACAGACACTGAGCTAAAGCATTGTGAATGCGGCGGTCTGATTCGCCCGGATATTGTGTGGTTTGGCGAGATGTTGCCACAGGAGGCTTGGCAAACGGCAGAAACGGCAACGCTCAATTGTGACGTATTGGTGAGTATCGGCACATCAAGCGTGGTCTATCCCGCGGCGGGCTTGATTGATTTGGCAAAACAACAGGGCGCAACCGTCATCGAGATTAATCCCAATCCGACCCAGACCACAGCGGTTGACATCGTGTTACCCGACAACGCAGGGAAAATATTGCCGTTGTTGGTCAAGGCGCTGAAATAAAAAAGTCAGATAAAAAAGCGCGATAAAAAAGCCAGTAAATTTTGCTACTGGCTTTTGGGTTTTGGCTTTATATCAGGCGAGTGTATCCAAACCGCGTTTTAAATCAGCGATAATATCATCGACATCTTCAAGCCCCACCGAGAAGCGAATTAAGCCTTCGCTCACGCCTGCCTCGATTCTTGCTTCAGGTGTCATGCGAAAATGGGTCGTCGTCGCAGGATGGGTAATGGTGCTTTTGGCATCGCCTAGGTTATTGGTAATCGAAATCATGTTGGTACTATCGATAACATGCCAAGCTGCCGCTTGATCAGCCACCTCAAAGCCAATAATGGCACCAAACGCACCGCCTTGCACATTTTTGAGTGCGGTGTGTTGGCGTTTAGCGATATCATGGGATGGGTGATCGGGCAACCCTGAAAAATGTACTTTGCTGACTTTTGGGTGATTGTGCAAAAATTTAGCGATTTGATTGGCATTTTCACAGTGGGCTTTCATACGCAGTGACAAGGTTTCTAGCCCCTTTAGCAATACCCACGCATTAAATGGCGATAGACTAATCCCGCCGGTACGCACCACCCCAAAGGCTTTTTCCATTAAGTCATTGTTACCGACCAATGCACCGCCTAGCACACGACCTTGACCGTCAATATATTTACTGGCGGAATGCAATACCACATCCGCACCCAACATTAAAGGTTTTTGAATGGCGGGGGTTGCAAAGCAGTTATCGACGATTAATAGCGCATCGTGGTCATGCGCGAGCCTTGATAAAAAACTTAAATCGGCAATTTGCGCCAAAGGATTGGAAGGGCTTTCGCAGTACAGCACCTTGGTATTTGGCTGCATCGCCTGTTGCCAAGCGTCATTGTCAAAGCAGTCGACATAACTCACCTCGACGCCAAACGCTTTAAAGTAGGTATCAAACAGGGCGACCGACGAGCCAAATAATTGCTTGGCTGCTAGCAGATGGTCACCGGCTTGCAAGTACGCCAAACACATGGTCAAAATCGCGCCCATGCCTGATGCGGTTGCCACACAGCGCTCGCCTTCCTCTAACGCTGCCAATCTACGCTCAAAAGCGCGCACGGTTGGATTGGTATGGCGCGAGTAGACATTGCCTTTTTTATTGCCATTAAAATGGTCAGCAGCTTCTTGGGCATTTTTATATACGTAGGAGCTAGTGGTAAAAATCGCTTCGTTATGTTCGCCTTCATCGGTACGGTGATAACCGCCACGCACGGCGATGGTTTGGTCGGCATAGTCTAGGCTTAAATCAAGTGCATCACTTTGCCAGTTGGGGTCTAATTGGGTCATAATGTTACATCTTTTGTGCATCAAATAAATTATGATAGCATAAGTTGGATTTGACGGTGGCTTTCAAGTCAGTATTTTATGCAAAAACGCCATGGCAACCAACTTTTCTTAGGTGAGTGCCACGTTAATCAGTGATTTTTTTAAAAAGGATTCAGGCTTTGGTAGCAGCATTTTATTCATCATCTGTTGGCTTTGTCAGACTAGCATCGCAAAAACTCACTACCAAAATCGTGACATTTTGCTTGCCATTGCTATTTACGCTGCTACTTACGCCACTTACCGCTTGTCAAATGCTGCCGAACAATCCCCATATCGCCGCTACGCCAACTGTATCAACGCAGCTGACAGGTGCGCAAAAATTTTCCGAAAAATCGCGTATACAAGGTCAGTATTTAATCAGTCGTATCAGTGCCAGCAAAAACCCCTCGCCGAGCAAATTTTCTGGTTATTATCCGCTGATTGATAGCAGTGATGCGTTCGCCTCACGCAGTATTTTGACCGAAATGGCTCAGCAGACCATTGATATCCAATACTATATTTGGCACAACGATGCAGCAGGACAATTGATGCTTAAAGACTTGTACCAAGCCGCCAATCGGGGTGTCAAAGTACGACTGTTACTCGATGATTTGAACACCAATCCGGAACTTGACCAACAGCTACTTGCCTTTGCGGCGCATGCTAATATCCAAGTGCGATTGATTAACCCCAAAGTGGTGCGAAGCTTTACCCCCGCCAATTTTGTGGTAGCACTGCCCCGCTACCAACGCCGCATGCACAATAAAAGCATGACCTTTGACCGTCAGTTATCCATCATTGGTGGGCGCAATATTGGCGATGAATATCTGCGTAAAGATAGCATCGCTGAGTTTGCTGATTTGGATGTTTTGCTTGCCGGCAAAGTGGTCAACCAAATCAATGAGAGTTTTGAAGATTATTGGGATAGTCCTCTATCGTATGATATCGAGCGTTTGGTCAGACCCTCAAAAAACCCCGAGCGTAATAAAAGCGATGAGCCATTTTTGGGGACTTTGACAGCGATTGCACCGGTCAACAGCCAGTCTCATCTGCATAAAAGCTCGCAGCTTTATCGGGTACAAAATGGCGCAATAGTCGATAAACAACTGTATAACAAAAAAATCCAATTTCGTTGGCAACCGATGGAATTTTTGGCAGATGATGTCAAAAAACTACTCAACCAAGATGATAAAGATAGCCGATTGGTATCCAAGCTTCGGGCACGTATTGGCACCCCAAAAAAGCAATTGACGATTGTGTCATCGTATTTTGTGCCCACTGACTTAGGCGTACTGCAACTAAGCAAACTCATGGAAAACGGGGTAAAAATCAATATTTTTACCAACTCGTATGAATCAACCGATGTGCCTATCGTGCATTCAGGGTATAACGTGGCACGCGTGCCGATGCTCAAAGCGGGAATTGGACTGTATGAGCTAAAATCCTCTGCTGATGCAGACTTTCGCCGCAAAAAACGTAGCTTATATCGCAGTAAATACAGCACCAGTTTGCATACCAAAGCTTTTGCGGTGGATGACAAATACACTTTTATCGGTTCTTACAATGTGGATCCGCGCTCTGCCAATATCAATACCGAGCTTGGTGTGCTGATTGAAGATAAAGCGCTTGCCAAATCCTTCCATAATACGTTTGATAATTCCATGCTTAATGTCAGTTACCGCGTGCACCTTAAGGATAATGAACAACTGATGTGGCAGACCCATGATGATAAAACCAATAAAAAGCTTATCACTTTAGATAAAGAGCCGCATATGACGTTTGTCAATGGACTTTGGCTAAAGATTTTTTCTGCCTTGCCATTTAAGCGCTTATTGTAAGCGGCTATATTACAAAAAACACACATTTTTGATAATAAAAATAGTATCAAAATCACTATAGTATGCGGTTTCAAAAAGTAATATATCTCAACTGTTAAATCATGACGTTTACTTGTAATATTTATTTAAATAATTAAATTTATTACAGTTTTGATAAATTATTGTTCAATTTGTCAAGTGATTTAATTTGTCAGGTGAAGAGTGACGAATTTAATTCTTTAGCGCGTTAAGTAACCTATCTGTTCATTGATTATAAAGCGTGCAAACCTTTAGCCAGCTTCTAGGTGATATTGTCGACTATGCCATTTTTTCATGATGCCAACGAAGAAATTAGGGATTTAAATCGCTACGAAAAAAACGTGGTGTATTTAACGATTTTTGGGGCTTTTTTTGCTTCCTTTGATTTTACGATTTATTTTTATTTTAATGATAGTATCAATCAAGCTTTTTTCCCAGAAAATATACCTGAGTCGTTAAAGTCGATTTGTTTTTTGCTGCTGATTTTAGCCGGTTATATGTCAAGACCGCTAGGCGGTTTGATATTGGGTGATATCGGCGATCGCTACGGCAGAAAACATGTGTTGCTGTATAGTTTGCTGTTGGTGGGTGCGTCTGGTTTAATGATTGCCTGTTTGCCTACCTATCATCATATCGGTGTGGCAGCGATTGTTCTCATGCTATTATTGCGTTTAATTCAAGGCTTTGGCTATGGCGCTGAGGTGCCCGCTTCATGGGTCTATATTGCTGAGCATATGCCACGGCGTCAATTAGGGTCAGTGTGTGGCGGTCTTATTAGTGCAGTGATTTTGTCGACTTTGATGGGCAATATTTTAAGCGCCACCTTATCAAATATGCTCACCCCTACCCAGATGCAATCGTATGGTTGGCGTATTCCTTTTGTCATCGCCAGTATCGGTACGCTATTTGCGGTGCTGTTACGAGCCAAGCTTGAAGAAACCCCGCTTTGGCTGATGGCTAAGTCTAAAAATCGCTTGGTTAACCGTCTGCCGATACGCCGAGCTATTATCAAATACCGTTATGGTACGGTGATGACGCTGGGTTTGTCTTGGTTTACCGCCAGTGTTTATTTGACAATTTATCTGCTTTTGCCGATTTTGGGCATCCAGTTTTTTGATGTCGATACCAGTTTGATGATGATATCCAATGGGGTGGGTATTATCTTTGGTGGATTGGGAGCTCTAACCTATGGTTATTTTGCCGATCGTTTTAATTCAGGTCGTGTATTTACTTTAGGCTGTATATTTTTAAGCATTGCCAGTGTTATTTTCTTTGTTTCACTAAAAAACAGTAGCGAGTTACTACTGATTAACTATGCGATTTTGGGGTTTTTCTCTGGCGTGATTGGCTTAGTCCCAAGTATTTGTGTGCGTCTGTTTCCGGTTGGTGTACGCCTAAGTGGCATTAGCTTTACCTATAACGTGGCGTATGCATTGGCAGGCGCATTATTGCCGGTGCTATTGATTTATTTTTCACGTAAATTAATGCTTTCAAGCGCCTTGTATCTGGTGTTTGTCTGTGTGATTGGCATTATCATGGGTATGTTGTTGACCAATTTGCATGGTTTGTATCGCATGGAAGACAAGCGGCTGATGAATTCTTGAGTTTTTTCATCGCTGATAGTTGTTTTACCCTCGCTTTTTTTTAGCGCCCGCTTTCGCTTTTATTGATTGGCTGATAGATTAGCTATAGATTAGCCACTTTTTTTGAATATTTGCCGATGACCCTGCCTATGACTACCATGCAGCATAAACGCTTGTCCACTGCCCCGATGATTGATTGGAGTACACGCGATTATTGTTACTTTGCTCGATTATTCAATCCTTATACTTACCTTTATACTGAAATGATCAGTACTTCTGCAATATTGCAGGGAGATACAGACTATCAGCTGCGATTTTATCCCAATGAACATCCTTTGGTGCTTCAGCTTGGCGGCTCACATCCTGACGAATTGGCGCGCTGTGCAAAAATCGGACAGGACTATGGTTACGATGAAATTAACCTAAATGTCGGCTGCCCGTCCGATCGGGTACAACATTACAAAATCGGTGCTTGCTTGATGGCAGAGCCCAAATTGGTAGCAGATATTGTCTCTGCCATGCGTGATGCGGTGGATATTCCCGTTACTGTCAAGCATCGTATTGGCATTGATAACTTTGATAGTTATGAGTTTATGGCGGATTTTGTAGATCATGTAGTGAAAGCAGGTTGTCAGCATGTCATCGTCCATGCGCGCACCGCTTGGCTACAAGGCTTAAGCCCTAAACAAAATCGTGAAATTCCGCCCCTTCGCTATGAGGATGTGTACCGCTTAAAGCAGGATTTTCCCGATGTATTTGTGGAAATCAATGGCGGTATCACCACTATTGATGACATCAAAACCCATCTGACGAAAGTCGATGGCGTGATGATTGGGCGGGAAGCTTATCACAACCCTTATATTCTAGCCGAAGCCATGCAGCTGTGGGGCGAGCCAGTGCCTAGCCGAGCGGATATTTTTTACCAGTTACTGGATTTTTTGGCAGCCAGTGAAGCGCGCGGCACGCCGTTGACGGTCATTATGCGCCATTATTTGGGCTTGTTTCAAGGATTGACAGGCAGTCGTAAATGGCGTCAGGCGCTTAGCGGGCAAAAATCCCTCTCAGTTGCCCAAGTTCGTGAAGCCGGTGAAGCGTTATTGGCGTTAAATGCAGGTTAAAAGTTAGCTAAAAAAGACTAACCGTACAAATACTGCCCCATCGCCAAACCATTATTCATCATATGCAACACCACAGGCAATAACAGTGACCCTGACATGATACGCCCATAGCTAAATAACATCGCTAGACAAAAAATTCCCAACAACTCGACTACCCCGTATTGCATATGAATCACCGCAAATAGGATACTGGTTAGCACACTGGCACCCCACATACCAAGCTTTGAGCTGGCAAGCCCTGTCCACATAAACCCGCGAAATATCACTTCTTCATAAATCGGCGCAAATACCACCATCGCCAGCACAAGCAGCCACCGTGGATGCGCGGACTCGGCAAGATTGTCCATAAACATCATGGGCTCGCGACCCAGCCAGACGGTGACTAGATTGATGATAACATTTAGCACAATCAGTAGCGCGCTACA
The DNA here is from genome assembly GCF_032064105.1 of Moraxella sp. CTOTU49097. Classification (NCBI taxonomy): domain Bacteria; kingdom Pseudomonadati; phylum Pseudomonadota; class Gammaproteobacteria; order Moraxellales; family Moraxellaceae; genus Moraxella; species Moraxella sp. CTOTU49097. The sequence goes on from NZ_DAMBOA010000019.1 coordinate 9,888, forward strand.
TTGTAACAACTGATACCAAGTAAAGGATTTAAGGGCAAGATAATCTTTGACACGGCTGTTTTTAAAGCGGATAAACAAATAAACGCAGCCGAGCACCATGGCTAAGGTAAAGCCTAGCGATAGGCTCATTAACGTGCCGTTTTCACTGCCCTGCAACACTTTTTCAGCGATATCCAAATTTGCTGCATTTTTTAGCACCCATGGTGCAAATAACACCACGCCAATCAATTGACTGGCAAAAAACACCGCCAATAACACCATAGAGAGCACAATGGTCTTTGTCAAATCATAGATAGGGGTGCTAGGCTGTAATGATAAGTTTTGCAAATTAAACCTTTGAATGGATGTTGGTTTTGTTAGTGGATATCATGATTGACTGGGTGAATAAGCGCTTTGATTCGTTCAACCGTACTGGCGGGGTATTCTAACGGGAACATATGCCCGCCTTCATGCACTTCAAAATCAATGCCCATACGCTGTTTGACCAGCGCAGGAAACCCACGTTTGAGAAACAGGCTATCTTTACCAATTATTTGCTTGGCAGGGACAGCCGGCGGATGGTTAGGTTTTTGCCAGTATAGCGAGGGGTTGGTGCGAAACACCGCCACTTCCACCGCTTTTGGGATGGTTAAGGTCACTTGCCCATCTGCGGTATCAGTCAAGCCATTACGGATAAAATCATTAAAACAGCGCTCATCAAAGTGTCGATAGAATGCTTTATGTCGCAGATGCTCGTAGGCGACTTCACGGCTTGGCCACGTGTCACGGCGATGGCTTGATAGACCTGCAGGCGTGAGCCTATCTACCAACCGTGGGCTAAAGCGTTTTGCCCAATGTAGTGCCATCGAATAGTAGCCATGAATGAGCGGTGGGTCTAAGGCAATCACTTGGCTAAATAGCTCGGGCGATTGATAGCTGGCTTGCAGGGTACACAATGCACCAAGCGAATGCCCTAGTCCGATGACCTTGGTTTGCCCGCGCGCGCTTAGGTGCGCTTGGATGCTATCAATCACCTGTTGGGTCAGTTTTTGCCAATGATTATCAACCGGATAACGCGGGTCACTGCCTAACGCTGGAATATAGACAATATCAAATTCATCACTCAGCAAATCAAACAGATATTGATAGCTACGTGATGGAATCCCATTGGCATGTGCAAAGTGTATCAAGGGTTTTTGCCCTATCCGCCCTGCCTCTGCTATCGCTGTTATCCCCTCTGTCCCTGTCGCTATAGTTGGCGCAGAGGGCAAACAATTGGCTAACGGATGCTGGCTCGTCTCAGATGACATGGCTATTGCATCCCTTTGTCATTTGCAGCCGCTTGGGTTAATTGGCTGGCAAAGCCTTTGGAGACCGTTTCGCCAAACCCATAGCCGATTTGGCTGGCAAATTTACCCAACACTTTTTTCACCGGGTCTTCTGGGTTATATTCCACGACATTGTCTAGTTTTAGCTGAGACTCAAGGGTGCTGATGCCGCCTTTTTTATCTGCCAAACCGAGATTAATCGCTTGCTCACCACTCCAGAATAACCCAGAAAAAAGCTGATTGGCGTCAGGGTTTTTGAGGCGATTGCCGCGACCTTGTTTGACAGCATTGATAAAATGGGCGTGGGTGTTATCAAGGACACCTTGTACATGTTGGCGCTCAAACTCGGAGAGCGGGCGGCTCATGCTTAAAATATCTTTGTGCGCACCGGCTGTCATGGTGCCATCTTTAACGCCTAGTTTATCCATCAAACCTTGGACATTGTAGCTTGGCATAATCACGCCAATTGAGCCGACCAAGCTTGAGGGATTGACCCAAATTTCATCTGCCGCAGATGCGATATAATACGCGCCCGAAGCACCCATATCTTCGATAACGGCATACAGTTTTTTGTTAGGATGGGCTTTTCTCAATTCGGTCATGGTTTGCCAGATTTCATCGGATTGTACAGGCGAACCACCCGGTGAGTTGATGCGTAACGCCACCGCTTGCGCTTGGTCGTTGTTAAACGCTTCCGTCAATGCTTCGCCCACCGCTTGACTATTGGCTTCATTGTCGCTGCTGATAACGCCTTTGACATCGACGACGGCTAAATGCGGTTTGCTCATATCGATATCACTCATGCCACTTTTGGCAGAGCCACTACAGCCTTTTGCCACTACCGCGCCAAATAGTAGCACATACCCCAAGGTGATAAGCTTAAAGAAAATACCCCAGCGTCTTGCACGGCGCTGCTCCACAAGGCTTGCCATCAGGGTTTTTTCTAGCAATTGCCATTCTTTGCCTGCGTATGGCGCATTGGGTGGCAAGTTTTGCGCATGGTTTGGTTGAACAGGTGGCTTTGACTGTGAGGGTTGGTTGGGATCGGGTGGCCAATTATCTGACATAAAAGTTCCTTAGCAATAGGTAATTTACCGCCCATGATAGGGGGAAGCGGCCAAAATTACAATCACTGCCTTGTAGCCAAATCGTCAATCATCAGTCAGTATCATCTGGGGCGAGCGTGTAAATTACCGCACCCACTTGATCGGCATACAGGACTTCGAATGGGTGGTCTGCAGGCTTATCCACTGACCAACTAGCCAGCGATAATTGGCTATCTTCGCCCAGTTTTTGCGACTTATACGCGCCTGTGACCACATGCAATAAGGAAGGTTTAGTCAACGCTAGCCACGATGGTTTAATGGACAACGTATAGGGCTGAATGAGTAAATGCGTCGCCGATACTGTGCATAATTTTTCAGTCATTTGCATCGGGATATCACTATTACCTGCCAACATCAGTACATCGTAGGGTTTGCTGATTGGTGGCATAAAACGGATGTGAATATAACAGGTTTGGGTCGCTAGCTTTTGCTCATCGGTTAAGGCTAAATTCAAGTGCCATCCCGACACCGCTGTCACTTCCAAGCCATCTTGTTGCCAACGTTGCGCGGTTTGGCAGCTGCGAGGTGTAATCGTGCGAAAACTTGCAGATACAGCCTTATCTGTCACATCAAGCCTACTGTGTTCGACATCATACCCTGCCAGCCAGTAGGCTTGAACAGGTACATGGATTGCCAGTTGTTGCACCAGCTCATTGACGCGGACACTGGGCGTTTGACTAATCACCCCAGTTAATCGATGAACCTGCTGATTTGCCAACAGCGGATAAATATCACGGTTCAACAGCGAACTGATTTCTTCATTAGCCGCAACAGTACGGATAGCTTGTTTGCTTTTCAAAAAATTGGGTTTATCAGACTGAGCGGCTTTTACTTGATTATCCGACAAAATAAGCCAGCTATTATCGCCTTTCTTTAATAAACTGATTACCAGTTTAGGGTTATCACCAACTGCTAGAGTCGGCTGGTTGTTATTTAAGCTTCGCTGCTGCAGTGGCAATAATATCAATAGGATAGCCAGTGGCAACATCAACATTCTAGGCAACAAGCCTTTTAACAACCCCAGTAACGCAATTAACAAACACAGGGCAAGCTGCGTTTGTGACAAGGCGAAAAATGATTGCTTGGCAACACCCGTGTCGATAAGTTGGTTAAGCAAAAAGTGAAATACATTGAGCAGGGTTGTCAGGATCGACCAAATGATTTGACTCAGCCAATCCCCTACCACAGGTAGCCAACTAACGACGCCTGCCAACATATCCAAGGGTACAACCACTAAGCCTAAAAATGGTACGGCTAGCAAATTTACCAAGATGCCGATGACCGATACTTTGCCAAAAAACCAGACCACGATGGGCAGCATCCAAAAAAATAGCCAAATTTGCAGTTTTAATAACGCCTTGAATTGATGGCTTATAATTTTAACAAAACCACTCAGCACATCGCTGCGTGTAGTAGGCGCTAGTAACTGACTAACATCCTTAATTTCAGCGGCGCTAACTGTCCCTATTGTCTCGCTAAATTTTAACAGTAAAACCACCGCCACAAAGGACAACCAAAACCCTGCTTGCCCCACCGCCATCGGTTCTAGCCAAATCATGCCTAGTGCAACCCACGCCAATAGCCGATAAGCAGAAAAATTAACCAATAACTGTTTCGACAGCGTGAGCAGTAACAGCATCCAAAATGTCCGCTGGGCAGGTATTTCAAAACCCACCAGCAGCGCATAAAACCCTGCCATCACGACAATCACCCAAAGCACCAATAAACTACTCGGTAATTTGACCAACAACTGCGGCGCAAGCCATTTAATGAGCCATAATACAAAAACAGATACGAGAGAAGCTAGCATCAGCACATGCGGGCCTGAAATTGCCAATAAATGGCTAATCCCCGTGACTTGATAGCGATTCTTAAGTTTGCTATCCATCAGGCTTTTATCACCCGTTAACAGTCCCAATAAGATTGCGTGGCTTTGGATAGCATTTTGAATAGAACTTTGACTACCATTCTGACTAGAACTTTGGCTAGAAGTTTGAAAAGCGGGTTGGGCAATATCGTTTTTAGCATTGACTATAAGCGTCGATTGTTTCAGCAGGGCTCTATGCAAATTGGCGAGGATTTTTTGGCGTAGTTGCCAGCGCAATTGTTCGATAGCAATAGCCATACGGTCTTTCACATGGGTTACGTTAAATTCCCGTAGGCTCGTTTTTTCAATATCGATGATCACTCCCTTTGCCTGCACCCCACGCTGTCTCAACCATTGCGCTTCATCAAATCCTAGCATGAGCGGTTTGGCATTGCTCGGTAAGCTTGTAGGCTTAGGCTTTGCAATGGGCTCAAGCTGTAATTTTACGTTAAGCTGCATGCCAGGGCTTAATTGCGACAAGGTCGCTTCCCAATCAGGGTTGTCTTTGATGTTAGCGGTAATGAGTGCCGTTAGCGGTGGTTGAGGAGTTGCTGACGATGCATCAGCATCGCCGCCATTATCAACGCGGACTTGCAGGATTTGTTTGATGAAACCATTGCCAATCAGGGCATTATCATTTGATAATGGGCTCATTTGGCTCAGCGTATCGCTGATTTGATGGGATTCAACGATGGCATCCACTGTAAGCGCTGAAGGCAATAACGCGTCCTCATAGCGCTTGTGATGATATAAACCATAACTGGCGCTCAACATAAGCGTCAACAAAAAGATAAAACTTGATAATAACGGTAAGGCAAAACGGTAGGCGAATGCAGGGTTTGGCGACGCTCGTTTTAGCTGTTTACGGTTGCAGCCATGGTATAAACCTAAATTAATTAGCAGCGCTATCAACAGGGCTACGGATAGCATCAGCCAAATTTTTGCATCATAACTAGCTAGCTCATCACTTGTCAGCGCATAACCTGTCATCAAGGGTTGATTTGCTAGTGTATTTACCACTAAAAAACCCAACAAACTGGCAACCGTGATGAGCCAAATCATGTTTCATCCTTGATAAAGATAGCCATAGCTCGCTACTTCCCTTACAATTATCGAATGAACGATATAGTAAAACAAATAGCAACTTTTGGAAATTATTAATCGATGTTGACTAAATTTAGTAGCGGCAATGACAATGCCTCAGCCGTAGGGAAAAAAAGTATCCAAATCAGTCTAGGGATTGCAGGATTGATACTGGTTGTTGACTGCGGGCTATTGCTGGCCAATCGTGTTTTTCATATTGGCACCCTAGTGCCATTGGGCATAGGGCTAATTTTTTTAGGCCATGCGGTATATTGGGAGCGTATCCAACTTTATTTGGCGTCACAGCCGTCGTTAAAAAAATTATGGCAGCTGGTTTGGCTACTATTTTTTGTCTGGTTGATAAGTTTTTGCGTCTTTGTCAGCTATTTAAAACAGCACTTTAACACCGATAACTCCCCTAAAGCAGCGCAAGCGATTATTGTTTTAGGTGGCGGAACAAAAGATAATAAGCCGACCGATGCGGTAAAACTGCGGTTGGATAAAGCCTCTGAAGTCATTAAGCGTTTTGCAAACGCACTTGTGATAACCAGTGGTGGTTTTGATGCGGGGGAGGATGTCAGTGAAGCCAAAGCGATGGCGGACTATTTACATGATACCTATGGCATCAGTTTGGCGCATATTGCGCTTGAAGAACAAAGCACCAGTACCGAGCTCAATTTTGTCAATAGTAAAAAGATTTTAGCGCAGCAAGGGATTGCCTTAAACCAACCGATAATCGCAGTCACCAGTGATTTTCACACCTTGCGCGCAAGCCTTATTGGCAAACGACAAGGATATACCAATTTACAGGTGGTCGGGTCTGACACCCCTTGGTATATCCGTCCAAATGTGTGGTTTCGCGAATACTTTGCTTTTATCAGCGGTTGGCTACTCAATGAGTATTAAGCCACCCACGTGCCATTTTGTAAGGCTAATTGCTTATCCGCTAACTGTGCCAATTGCCGGTCATGGGTGACCATCAACAGCGCGGTATTAAAATCTTTTTGTAGCTCTGAGAGGATTTCAAACACCGCCTGTGCATTGGCATAGTCTAAGTTCCCTGTGGGCTCATCAGCCAGTATTAATGAAGGCTTTGTCACAAGCGCCCTAGCAATCGCCACCCGTTGGCGTTCACCGCCAGACAGCTCGCCTGGTCGATGGGTCAGCCGATGCCCCAACCCTACTTTTTCCAATAATTCAATAGACTGTTGACGCGCCGCTGCGATTGGCACTGTTTTTCGCATCAATAGCGGCATTGCCACATTTTCAATGGCAGTAAACTCCGCCAACAAATGGTGAAACTGATAAATAAAGCCCAAATGTTGGTTACGAAGCTCACCGCGTTGGGTTTCATTCAGATCATTGATGCGTTGCCCATGTAGCCAAACTTCCCCACTGGTCGGCACATCTAAGCCACCCAAGATATGTAGTAAGGTACTTTTACCCGACCCACTCGTGCCAACAATGGCGATGCGCTCGCCACTGTTAATACTGATATCCAAATGATTGAGCACATTCGTGGTGGTTTTACCATCTTGATAGGTCTTGGTGATATTGTTTCCTGTTAAAATCGCCGTCATGGCTCACTCCTATTCATAACGCAATGTTTGAGCCGGTTGAATGCTAGCTGCTCGGCGTGCTGGGTAAATGGTTGCCACAAAACTTATTACCAGTGAGGCTGCCACGATGATGGCTACGTCTTTCCATTCAAGTTGTGAAGGTAAATAGTTGACAAAATAGGCATCAAATAAATGTAACCCAAATAAATTATTGATACCGCCCACCACATCGCTCACGGTCAACGCCAAAATCACGCCCAAAATAGTGCCCGCGACGGTACCAATCACCCCAATAAACAATCCTTGCACCATAAATACTTGGGTTATGAGCTTAGGCGACGCACCAAAGGTTTTTAAAATCGCAATGTCCGCCTTTTTATCAGTCACCAGCATCACCAAGGATGAGACAATGTTAAATGCAGCAACCAAAATAATCAAAAATAGCAACAACCCCACCATGGCTTTTTCCATTTGAATCGCACCAAATAAATTCCCATGCGTCGATGTCCAATCACTAGGCATGAGCATATTGGGTGCAAGGCTCGCTGCTTGCTGAGCCACTTGTGGTGCGGCAAACAAATCCTTTAGCTTCATGCGAATACCTTGCGCCCCCGCAGGCAGACGCAGTAGCGTAGCCGCATCATTCATCGGGATGAATGCCATAATATTGTTGACTTCAGGGCTGATGTCATACACCCCAGTGACGGTAAAACGCTTGAAGCGCGGAATCACGCCGGCAGGCGATGGCGAGGCTTCTGGCAATACCAAGGTGACCATATCGCCTTGTTTCACACCCAGTGAATCCGCCATTTGCTTGCCAATCACAATGTCAAATTGACCTGCCCTTAGACTATCGACACTACCACTTTCCATATGCTGATGAATAATCGAGACTTTTTTCTCATAGCTTGGTTCAATACCTGTCACCATGATACCTGCGACTTGTCCATTTGCGGTGAGCATCCCCTGTAATTGGATAAAAGGCGCGACGGCTTCAACTTTGGGGTTTTTTTGAATAGTTTGCGCCAGCGTCTGCCAGTTTGGGATAATTTCACTGGCAGTGACGGTGGCTTGCGGCACCATCCCCAAAATACGACTCTTGAGTTCGCGGTCAAAACCATTCATCACCGATAACACGGTAATGAGCACAGCGACGCCAAGCGTCAAACCCACCATTGAAATCAAAGAAATAAAAGAAATAAATCGGTTACTTCGCTCAGCACGGGTATACCGTAATCCTAAAAACAAAGCCAACGGTCGAAACATAGCATTCCCAAAAATTATCACTATTTTGATGATACAAGCAGGCAAAGAAATGGCTTATGTTCAAAACCATTATTCAAGCCTGCTAAAAGCGTGTTAGTCTGACACACTTTTTTACCATTTTGGCAAAAGTTTTTTTGCAATTTTGCTAAAAATTCGCAGAATCAAACATATCTGCGCAATAAATTGTGGATGTTTTAAGCAAAATAAGGTGAAAAAATTCTGCATGTCCCCATTAACATAGCAGAATTAAATTTCATTCCTGCTTAATCAAGGGTTAATTCATTGGTAACAGATAGCTTCATAGAGGCTACTCGTTGATTTAATCGGGATGATTTGAAGGCTCATATTAGCCTATTGATAGCTGATAATGTAATCATTAAAATTTTGATAAATATCGTGACAGCTGTTTAGTTTATTAAGTTCGTTTGCAACATAAGCCTGTTGTTACTGATAAACCTGTTGTTACTTAAAGGACGTCTTATGACCAATACTCACCAACCCCCTTCTTCAAATGCCCCCAATACGATTAGTCTAAACTGTGATCAAGCGGTTGGTCATGCAGATCACTGGTCATGTTTTACCAACAACATTGCCGATGATGTCCCAAATTGGTTGCAATCGCATATCGATACGGCCACCATGCCTACCCCACTAAAGACTACCAACGCCACGTCTTCGCATATTTTACTATCGGGTAATCAGCCGATTCATGTCAATCAAGTGATTGAAATTGATAGCAATCGCTCACCTAAACGTTTGATTAATGCGTTTCCTTGTGTCAATAGTCCGTATGGACAATGGGTCACTATTGAAGGGGTCTATAAATGTGACAATCAGATAGAAGCGATTTTGCGCTTAAAAACTGATGACAATACCGTGCTATATGTATTTGACCAGTATTATGCCATCAATGCCCACAACTATGAAAAAAATCACCGCTACTCAATCAATCTGAGTGCATTTGCTTACACTGTAAGCTTGAGTAACCGCTCAGAAACTATTGTGGTTGATGAGCCTGAAGCGATTCGCTATCACCGTGCTTTCAATGATATTTTGACCAAAAATAATAACGTTGCCCCAAAAGACCTTGAAGCCCAAATCGCCGCTTGGCAACCTAGCGAAAACGATTTGCCGCTTGAGCCAATTGAAATCAACGTCGGTCACATGTGTGCTTATTTATTTGGTGAAACTATCGGTCAACAAGATGAAGCCTGGTGTCAAGGGCAAATTATTGGCAAACAAACTGCCAGCTTTAACGGCGTTGAATTTGTATTGCTTGATGTGGTGATATTACGTGAAAGCCTTGATAATCCTGTCGTTATTCGCTTAGCGGTCAATGCCGATAACATCGACGCGACCATTCAAGTCAACGATTATATTCAAGCCAATATTTGGCTACAGGGGACTATTTTTATGGAAAATCAGAAAAAAGCCGCCACCAATTACAGAGCGTTTTAAGCCTTTCCCCTGTAAGATTATTGAGTAATTTTCTTGAAGCCACTGCCGACTATAACAGTGGCTCTGTTATTTTGTAAATAAATGTAAATTTAGCGCGTTATTGTATTTAATTCATTGAATTGACTATAATTTTATATTATCGTTATTTTAAATTTGATTTTAATCAATTTTTATCAATCAACGTCATAAATCTTATAGCGGCTCAACAGCCTACCCAACATCATCCGCTAGCGTTTTGTGAGTGTTCTATCAGTTATTTTGGGAAGATGACCCATGCCAAATCAGTCCACTAAATCCGCAGTTTCTGCTTCAGACGCTATCCAAGCCCAGACTGGATTGGTAAATCACAGCCCACTCCCACTATCTGCTCAAACGACCCTAACCACCCAAACCACCTTAGCCACTCAAACTAGCTCAATCAATGGTCTGATGGCTTATACTACATGTTTACTACTGTATCCCACCCAAGCAGGTGATAAAAAAAATCACCGAATGTTATCGATGATTTTCTTTGTGCTCGGGGTGTTAGTGATATTTCGCTTAACACACGGATAAGGCTCGCAATATCCAAAATTATTTGATCATCCCGATTACACTTGTGTATTGGCTAAGATGTCTTTGAAAAGCTGTTTTTGCTCAGCGCTTGGGCTTGCGGTTTGGATAGACATTAATTGTCCCATATCGCCTTCGACACGGATTTTGCCAGACATGAAGGCTTCCATCGCACGGTTCATATCACGATCTAAAAAGATTGCTTTTAAGGTATCGGCATCAAGTTTTAAGGTGGTTAAAGCGCCATCTTTTAAACCTTGATGAATCGTCCCATCATAAAAAGCTGCATTGACTTCTTGATTGTCGCTATCTGTGACTTGTAAATTAATTGACATATTTTTAATCGCGGGTGATAGATTTAAGTCACCTGCTTTATTGGTTAATTCGTCAACTTTATCAAACCATTCTTGTGTTAAAATTTTAGCCATTTTAAATCCTCATTATCTTTAGTTGTATTAAAACTTGTGCATCTTACCGAGATTTTGTATGAATGACAATTCTCTAACGCATAATAAACCTATTTCTAGAACAACGATAATGGCACTCGGTTAGCGATTTTTAGCATTGTTGCTAAATAGTGTATGGGGTGTTAAAAAAATCCCCACAATTTACATGGTTTTTTTTATTTTTCATATTATAATGGTTGGTATGTAATTTTTTTTTGCGCTATGAACGTTACATTAGATGATATTTAGCAAAGATTAAGTTACAATACTTGGTGAGAATCGTGAGTTTGAGCCTATTTTACTGCTTGTAAATTTACTGTTTTGCGTCAAGATTTAGCCGCTAATTTCTTTAAAATTCATCGTGAAACTAGCCACTAAACAGTTAGCCTATCTTATAAAAAAATAACTAGCGCCAACGCCTCTGACCGGATAGTTTTATTGACAGGCACAAAGGAGATTTCTGCTTAAACTTGTTGATAATATAGGCTGTAAAGGAAATCATCGAATGAATTTACAAAACACAGCAATACCTATTACCGATGATTATGAAGTGGACATCATTAAGTTGTTCTCAATCATGGCGGTAGTATATGGTATTATCGGTATGGCAATTGGGGTGTTCATTGCATCACAATTGGCATGGCCTGCCCTCAATTTTGGTATCCCTTGGCTAACATTTAGCCACTTGCGTCCATTGCACACCAACGCGGTGATTTTTGCATTTGGTGGTTGTGCGTTATTCGCAACTTCATATTATATCGTTCAAAGAACGTGTAAAACGCGTTTATTCGCACCTTATCTAGCCTGGTTCACCTTTTGGGGGTGGAATCTTGTTATTGTTGGCGCAATTATTACCCTACCCTTGGGTTTAACCTCAGCGAAAGAATATGCTGAGCTTGAATGGCCCATTGACATTTTAATTGCCGTGGTGTGGATATCTTATGCTATTGTGTTTTTTGGTACGTTATTGAAACGCAAAACCTCGCATATCTACGTTGCTAACTGGTTCTTTGCTGCATTTATTTTGACCATTGCGTTACTCCATATTGTCAATAGTATGTCAATCCCTCTGAGCTTCTGGAAGTCATATTCCTTGTTTGGCGGTGCGACTGATGCTATGGTGCAATGGTGGTATGGTCACAACGCCGTAGGTTTTTACTTAACAGCCGCCTTTTTGGGTATGATGTATTACTTTGTGCCTGTACAAATCGGTCGTCCTGTTTACTCCTATCGTTTATCTATCATCCACTTTTGGGCGTTAATTGCGTCTTATATGTGGGCGGGTGGTCACCATCTTCACTATTCAGCACTCCCTGACTGGGCACAGTCTTTAGGGATGGTATTCTCTATCATTTTATTTGCGCCTTCATGGGGCGGTATGATTAATGGTGTACTTACCTTATCTGGTAGCTGGGATAAACTTCGCACAGACCCTATTATTCGTTTCTTGATTGTTGCACTGTCATTCTATGCGATGTCAACATTTGAAGGTCCGATGATGTCAATCAAAACCGTCAATGCGCTTTCTCATGATACTGACTGGACGATAGGTCACGTGCATTCTGGTGCGTTAGGCTGGGTTGGTATGATTACGGTTGGTTCATTATATGTATTGATTCCACGTATTTGGAACAAACAAAAAATGTATTCAACTGATTTAATCACCACGCATTTTTGGCTGGCTACGGCAGGTACTATTTTCTACATCGTATCGCTTTGGATTTCAGGTATTGGTCAAGGTATGATGTGGCGTGCTACAAATCCAGATGGAACGCTGGTGTATAGTTTCGTTGATACTGTCTTGTTCTCGCACTATCCTTACATTGGTCGTGCATTTGGTGGTTTATTGTATGTCACAGGTATGGTCGTTATGGCTTACAACGTCTACAAAACTATCACGATGCCAAGCACTAAAACTGTTGAAGTAGCGGATACCACTACCCCTGTAGTAGAAACTGCTACCGCAAAACAGATTTAAGGAGAGACTCATGCAAATCAATCATGAAATTATTGAAAAAAACACGGGTCTTCTACTTATCCTAATCGTTGTAGCTATTAGTTTTGCGACTTTGGTAGAAATCGTGCCATTGATTTATACCAAAGAAGTTAACCAACCTTTGCCTAATATGAAGCCATGGACCGCACTTGAATTAGAAGGTCGTGATATTTATATTCGTGAAGGCTGTCACGTCTGTCATACCCAAATGGTTCGTCCTCTTCGGGCTGAAGTGGAACGTTATGGACCTTACTCGCGCGCTGCTGAATCCGCTTGGGATCATCCCTTCTTATGGGGGTCCAAACGTACTGGACCTGATCTTGCGCGGGTTGGTGGACGCTATTCTGATGACTGGCAACGTGAACACTTGATTAACCCACAATCATTGGTACCTGAGTCTGTGATGCCATCATTTGCTTGGTTAGCAAAAAATGACGTTAACCCTGACGAAGTACAAGCAAAAATGCGTCTTTTCCGTGACCATTTCGGTGTGCCTTATAGCGATGCTGATATTGCAGGTGCACCTGATGCGGTACAAGGTAAAACTGAGCTTGATGCTGTTGTTGCCTATTTACAACAACTGGGCACTGCAATGAAAGGTCAACGTTAATGTTGGGCACATTACACAGTATCGCAACGGTCGCAGCGTTTATCGCTTTTATTGCGATTGTTTGGTGGGCTTACTCTCCAAAGAATCGCAAACGATTTGAAGAAGATGCAAAACTTGCGTTAGATGACGAAGACCTAACAGAAGCATCACAACGCAATAAGGATAAAAAATGAGTGGATTTTGGAGTTTTTGGATAACCCTATTTTCCATCGCTTGTTGGGCTTGGATTTTGTGCTGGTTAGTCGGTGTATTGGGTTATCGCCCAAAAATGTCGGATGACGGTACTACAGGCCATGAATACGATGGTATCCAAGAGTTTGACCGTCCATTACCAAAATGGTGGTTAGCAATCTTTTGGGGTACATTAGCTTGGGCACTACTATACATGCTATTGTTCCCATCAGTAATGCCAGGCTCGTGGAAAGGTATCACTACGGTAAAAGTAGATGGTCAAGATGTTCCTTGGACCAGTGCTAATGAATTAGCATCCGATCTTGAGCGCAATAATGCCGTATTTACTGGCACGTTCAATGATAAAATCTTAAAAGACAAAGCGGTAACTGCACAAATTGATAGCCTTGCTAAATTACAAGCGCAGCAAGCTAAAAATGCAGAACCGAATGCCGAATTAAAATCGCAGATTGATAAAGGTATTGTAGGACTGGCACCTGCCGTTCTAAAACTTTCTCAAGACCCGCAAGCGATTAAAATTGGTCAGCGTTTGTTCTTACAAAACTGTTCAGTGTGTCATGGCTCACAAGCGCATGGTGCACCCGGTTATCCAAACTTGACGGACAATGACTGGATTTATGGCGGTACACCCGATAAAATCTTGTTAACCCTAAATCATGGTCGCGTTGGTGGTATGCCAGCTTGGAAAGCGCAGATTGGTGAAGATGGTGTTCGCGCCGCAGCTGAATACGTACTATCACTATCACCCGGTCATGGTTCAAAAGAAAATGGTCAGTTGAACCAAACTTTGGTTAATCAAGGCAAGGCTATTTTTGATACCAACTGTGCGGTATGTCACGGTAAAGATGCCAAAGGTAACCATGATGTAGGTGCGTTGAATCTTACGGATGACACGTGGTTATATGGTGGCGACCGTGAAACGGTTCGTACGACGATACGTAATGGTCGTGCCGGTGTGATGCCACATTGGGATACCAAACTAGGTAACGAGCGTATTATGTTATTAGCAGCGTATGTTTATTCCTTAAGCGATCACAAACAAGACGCTTCTGTGATGACGCCAACCACTGTTGTTAATAAAGAACGTGGTGCAGCCTCTACCCCAGTTGAAACTGCAAATGCGGTAAAATCTGCGGTTGCTAGCGCGGTAAAATAATTTTTACCCGCCACTTAAAAAAGCGAGTTTTAATTACTCGCTTTTTTATTGCGGATTGACTTTTCCTTGCCCCTCTTTACTTGCCTAGTTTTATATACCTAGTTTTTCAAAGGCAATTTCATCAAAACCAATGATTAACTCATTGTCTGAGACAACAATCGGGCGCTTAATCATACTTGGCTTAGCCTCCATCATATCTATCGCAGCATCCACATCTTGCTTGATTTGGGCTTTTTGCGCATCGCTAAGGTTGCGGTAGGTTGTGCCTTTGGTATTTAATACTTTATCCATACCTGCTCGCTTTACCCAATTGGCTAATGTCGGTTTGTCTACCGCCTGTTTTTTATAGTCAAAAAATTCATACTCTAAACCCAGTGCAGTTAATTTATCAAACGCCTTTTTCATGATACTACAGTTTTTGATACCGTAGATGGTGATGCTCATATTGGCTCCTTTTTTTATCGCAATTTTTACGGTTTTAGGCTATGCTATGGGGCTTAAAATACTTTCCCATTCAAATACTGCAAATTCAGACCATTATGAGTAATTCAGCTTTAACCAGTCAATACCAACCCCAAGTTATCGAGCCTGCCCAACAACAAAAATGGGAACAGCAAAATCGCTATCAAGTAAATAATGCGGCATCTGATAAGCCGTCACGTTATTTGCTGTCTATGTTTCCTTACCCCAGTGGTAAGCTGCATATGGGGCATGTGCGTAACTACACGATTAGTGATGTGTTGAGTCGTTATTATCGGTTAAAAGGTTATGAAGTGTTGCAGCCAATGGGCTGGGATGCGTTTGGTATGCCTGCAGAAAATGCGGCGATTGCCAACGCTGTCGCCCCTGCTGCGTGGACGTTTTCAAACATTGACAATATGCGTGCACAGCTCAAATCATTAGGACTGTCGATTGACTGGTCACGTGAATTTGCCACTTGTACGCCAGAATACTATAAGTGGGAACAATGGCTATTTGTACAACTGTTCAAAAAAGGTTTGGTATACAAAAAACTCTCAACAGTGAATTGGGACCCTGTTGATAATACCGTCCTTGCCAATGAGCAAGTGGTGGATGGTCGCGGTTGGCGCTCAGGTGCGCTAATTGAAAAACGCGAAATCCCCATGTACTACTTTAACATCACCGCCTATGCAGACGAGCTGTTAAATGATTTGGATAAGCTAGAAGGTCATTGGCCACAGCAAGTGATTACCATGCAGCGCAACTGGATTGGTCGCTCTGAAGGCATGGAAATTCATTTTCCCTATACCTTAAATGGTGAAGAAAAAACCTTAGATGTATTCACTACCCGCCCAGATACCTTAATGGGTGTGACTTATGTATCGGTGGCAGCTGAGCATCCACTGGCAAAACACGCTGCCGCGACCAATCCTGCCTTACAAAGCTTTATTGAAGCCTGCAAAAAAGGCTCAGTTGCCGAAGCAGACTTAGCCAAAGCTGAAAAAATGGGTATGGACACGGGTCTGACTGTCACCCATCCGTTGACCGGTGAGCAAGTCCCGGTTTGGGTCGCTAACTATGTATTAATGAGCTACGGTTCTGGCGCTGTCATGGCAGTCCCTGCGCATGATGAACGCGACTTTGAATTTGCCAATAAATACCAGTTACCTATCAAACAAGTGATTGACCTAAAAGAACCCCACAAGCAAGGTCAACAGTTTGATGCGACGACTTGGCAAGACTGGTATGGCGATAAGCAAAATGGCATGGCTATTAACTCGGGTGAGTTAGACGGTTTAAATTTTAAACAAGCCTTTGACAAAATTTTAACCCAACTTGAGCCAAAAGGCTTGGGTAAAAAAACCATCAATTATCGGCTACGCGATTGGGGGGTATCTCGTCAGCGTTATTGGGGTTGCCCAATTCCGGTTATCAACTGTGCAGACTGCGGTACAGTACCTGTTCCTGAAAATCAGCTGCCTGTGGTATTACCTTTAGATGTGGTGCCCGATGGACGTGGCAATCCACTTAAAAATCTTGCTTCATTTACCGATGTCAACTGCCCCTGCTGCGGCAAGCCTGCCAAACGCGAAACCGATACCTTTGATACTTTTGTAGAATCAAGCTGGTATTACGCCCGTTTTGCCTCACCCAATTATACTGATGGGATGATTAATAAAGTCGCAGCCGATAAATGGCTACCTGTGGATCAATATGTAGGCGGTGTTGAGCACGCCGTGTTACACTTACTATATGCGCGTTTTTTCCACAAGCTCATGCGTGATGAAGGCTTGGTGCAGGGTGATGAACCCTTTGCTAATTTACTCACCCAAGGCATGGTCTTGGCGGGTACTTATCTTCGCGAAAATGCCGATGGTAGCAAATCCTATTACTTTCCAGAAGAAGTTGATATCCGCTACAACGATAAAGGTCAGCCCATCGAAGCGACCTTAAAAGCCGATGGTCAGCCTGTCAAAATTGGCAAAATCGAAAAAATGTCGAAGTCAAAAAACAATGGTGTCGACCCACAAGCGACCATTGATCAATATGGCGCAGATACGGTTCGACTTTACACCATGTTTACCGCGCCTGTCGACCAGACGCTTGAATGGATTGACGATGGGCTAAAAGGTCCGTATAACTTTTTGAAAAAAGTCTGGCGTTATACCATCGAGCATGGCGAAACCTTGGCACAACAATCTTTAACCGCAGCAACGCTATCGGTGAGTGACGCCCAGTCGCTGAGTAAAGCCGCTAAAAATCTACGCCGTAAAACACATGATACTATCGGCAAATTAGATGACGCGTTTGGCAAAAACTTGGCGCTCAATACGCCTGTGTCATTTTTAATGGAACTGTCGAACGAACTCACCGCGTTTGACATTCGTTCAGACAGCGATTTGGCGGTAGCCAATGAAGCACTCATAACATTATTGACCTTGCTCACCATGTACGCACCGCACATGGCAGAAGTCCTACTTGAGGAGTTAGGGATTGATGTGATGACGCTAACCTATCCAGCCATTGATACTTCAGCCTTGGTACAAGACACTATTACCATGGTGGTGCAAGTCAACGGCAAAATCCGTGGTCAAATGGATGTGGCGCCAAACAGTGACAGCGATTGGTTAAAAGCCGAAGCGAAACAACTCGACAGCGTCGCTAAATTTATCACCGGCGATATTGTCAAAGAAATCGTGGTGCCCAATAAATTGGTCAATATTGTGGTGAAAGCCTAATTGATTATAAGGGCTTATTGGCAATCTAAGCCCTTTTTGACCTTGAAGCTTCATAATAAAGTGTTATCACAAGCAATACCGACAATCATAGACGGGTAACTAACAGACAGGTAACTATATGAATCAGCCATTACTTCGTATCCTCCTAAGCAGTGTGTTTCTGACGCAGCTACCTGCCTGTGGTTTTCATCTACGCGGGTATGACGCGCCCATGTCACAGAATATCCCAACCACTGAGCTGATTTTTAACAACACGCCTGAAGCCTATGCGATTAAAAATTCGTTAAAAAAACAACTGGACCAGATGAGCATTAACACTCAAGATAGGGTGATTGATAAAAATGCAACCAACCAATCAAATGCCACCTTGCCTGCCAGTATTGAAGTCAAAAATATTCGCCTGCAAAACTACCAGCTACGCGGTATTTTGACCGAAATTCGTATGGTACTAAGCGCAGAGGTGAGCTATCGCGCCATTGAAAATGGTCAACCCCGCACGCTGACCAATACGATTCAAGTACAGCGCAGCTATCAGTATGACCAAGGCGTGGTAGCCACTGACAATCCCCAAGCTGAGCAAATTAAAGTATGGTTGTATGACAACCTTGCGCAGCGTATTGCTGACCAATATGTCGCACTGAGCCTTCCAAAAATCACCAAAG
>NZ_DAMBOA010000020.1:0-28188 GCF_032064105.1 Moraxella sp. CTOTU49097
TATACGCGCGTCCTGCCTACCATATCAGTACTGAAATCAGTATCTATGTGGCAGAGGAAGCCAAAGGGCAAGGCGTGGGCAAGGCGTTGGTCAATTATTTAATCGAAGTTGCGCCAAGTTGTGGCGTGCAGCAAGTTGTTGCGCTGATTTTTGCCCATAACTCACCGAGCCTTGCGATGTTTGATAGGCTAGGATTTGAGTCATGGGGCAAATTTAAGCAAGTTTGTGATATGAAAGATTTTATGGCTGATGTGGTGATTTTGGGAAAAAGTGTAAATTAGATAAAAAAAGGCTCAATATGAGCCTTTTTGTGTTTCATAGTTACTATGATTATTGAACGATAGCCTGTTGTTAGAACATTGCGTTTTCATTTGCGGCGCAATTATCGTCAGATTGCAGGGAGAAATTTAGTTCATTTTCATCAATTTTATTGGCTGATTTACTCTCAAGCTTAATAAGTAGGCGTAAATCATTGGGTGAGTCAGCGTGTTTGATGGCATCGCGGTAAGTGATTTCGCCATTTTCATACAAATCAAACAACGCTTGGTCAAAGGTTTGCATGCCAAGTTCACGAGAGCGTTTCATCACGGGCTTAATTTCGTGGATTTCCCCTTTTCGGATGTAGTCCCCAATCAGTTGCGAATTGAGCAAAATTTCAATCGCAGCGCGGCGACCTTTGCCGTCAGGGGTGGCAATCAATTGCTGCGCCACAATGGCGCGAAGGTTTAAGGACAAATCCATCAAAATCTGCTCATGATGTTCTGCGTCAAAAAAGTGAATGATACGGTCAATCGCTTGGTTGGCATTGTTGGCGTGGAGGGTGGCAAACACCAAGTGTCCTGTTTCGGCATATTGAATGGCATAATCCATAGTTTCGCGGGTACGAATCTCGCCAATCAAAATCACATCAGGTGCTTGACGCAGGGTGTTTTTTAATCCTGCTTCAAATGATTTGGTATCAATGCCAACTTCGCGTTGGGTGATGATACAGCCTTTGTGCTCATGCACGTATTCAATCGGGTCTTCGATGGTGATGATATGACCGCGCGAATTCTCGTTGCGATAACCCATCATAGCCGCCAGCGTGGTAGATTTACCTGTACCCGTCGCACCGACCAGTAACACGATACCGCGCTTTTTCATGGCAATTTCATTCAAAATCGGCGGTAGATTAAGTTGCTCCACCGTCGGAATTTTGGTTTCAATTTTACGCAGCACCATGCCCGCACAGTCTTTTTGGACAAAGGCAGAGACACGAAAGCGGGCGTTTTGGTGTTTGTCACTAATGGCAAACTGGCATTCGAGGGTTTCGTCAAATTCTTTGATTTGACTAGGCGTCATCACGCTTTTGACAAGCGTCATCGATTGCTCTGGGGTCAGCGCTGACTTGGTGACTGGCATAATAGTACCATTGACTTTCATTGAGGGTGGCGCATCGGCGGTGATAAAAAGGTCAGAGCCGTTTTTTTGTACCATTAGCTGCAGTAATTTATCAAAATCCATAACAGGTATCTCGCATTGTTTGTATAAATTTTTAGAAACCGTGTTTTGATAAACATTGTTTCTATAAGATAGTTTCTATAAAACAGTGATTACATAAAGCTTTCCGGTTGTTTGGCATATTGGCGCGCCGATTCTTTGCTAATCACGCCTTTATTGACCAGCTCGCGAAGACTTTGATCAAGTGTGGTCATACCATCGCCTGCACTGGTTTGGATGGCAGAGTACATTTGGGCAACTTTGTTTTCACGAATCAAGTTACGAATCGCAGGCGTACCAATCATAATTTCATGCGCGGCGACACGACCACCTGTTTGGCGTTTGAGTAGCGATTGCGAGATCACCGCTTGCAGCGATTCAGATAACATCGCACGAATCATATCTTTTTCAGCGGCGGGGAACACATCGACCACACGGTCAATGGTTTTGGCAGCAGATGAGGTATGTAATGTCCCAAATACCAAGTGACCTGTTTCAGCAGCCGTCAATGCCAAGCGGATGGTCTCAAGGTCACGCATCTCACCGACCAAAATAACATCGGGGTCTTCACGTAGGGCAGAGCGCAGCGCGGCATCAAAGCTTAAGGTATCACGGTGGACTTCACGTTGGTTGATAAGGGATTTTTTTGATTGATGCACAAATTCAATCGGGTCTTCGATGGTTAAGATATGTTCTTTACGGTTTTCGTTGATATAGTTAATCATCGCCGCAAGGGTAGTTGACTTACCCGAACCCGTTGGACCTGTGACCAGTACCACGCCGCGTTTGTAATTAGAGATTTTCTCAAAAATCGGTCCCATCCCAAGCTGCTCCATCGTCAAGACCTCAGACGGAATGGTACGAAATACAGCACCTGCGCCCCGGTTTTGGTTAAAGGCATTGACACGAAAACGCGCCACATTAGGAATTTCAAACGAAAAGTCGGTTTCAAAAAATTCTTCATAATCGGCACGTTGTTTGTCGTTCATGATGTCATAAATCAAGCTATGCACTTTTTGGTGATCGAGCGGCGGCATATTGATTTTGGTGATTTCACCATCTACCCGAATCATCGGTGGTAAGCCTGCTGAAATGTGTAAGTCAGAGGCTTTATTTTTGAATGCAAAACGCAACAAATCGTCAATCGATAATTCCTTTGCCATGATAACGAATCCTACAGGTGGGTAATGAAAATACAAAAGCAGCAATAGAAAAAAGCCGCGGGAAAAAAAGATAGCTATACTATAATCATCCGCCCACAAAAAAAACAGAAAAAACTGACTAGGGGTCATAGTTTTTTGTTGATTTTAGCTTATGTTAAACTCAATTGGAAAATTGGGGACACAAGTGCAAAAAAACCTCAACTTAACTCGTTAGCCATCAAGCCAGTCCACTATCAACAGGAAAATTTCAACAGGAAAAGTTAACCATGCAAACATTCGACGCACAACAGCCATTGGCTACAATCGCAACAGACGCTGAAAACCAAGCCTTGATAGCGCGTTGGCAACAGGTGAAAAATGACGTTGCTAGGCTCAATCCAACTGTCAAACTGCTTGCCGTATCCAAAACCAAACCCAGCTGGATGATTCGCACGTTAGCGCAGCAAGGTCAGCAAGATTTTGGTGAAAACTACGTGCAAGAAGCGGTGGCAAAAATCGCAGCACTCAAAGACGTTACTGCCAACGAGCAGCCATTGGTGTGGCATTATATCGGTCATATCCAGCGTAACAAGACTAAAGAGTTGGCAGCGCATTTTGATTGGGTGCATGGGGTCGATCGCCTAATTATTGCCCAGCGTCTCAATGAGCAAAGGGGTGAATGCCTTCCGCCACTCAATATCTGTATCGAAGTCAATATTGATGATGAAGCCAGTAAATCAGGCTGCCAGCCAAACCAGTTACCCGAATTGGTGACACAGATTAGCCAATTACCCAATTTGCAATTACGCGGACTGATGATTATCCCTGCCAAAAACTCCGCGTCTGCCTTTATCAAAACCCAACAGCTTTTTGAGCAAAATAAGCCTTATCATGCACATCCTGAGCAGTGGGATACTTTGTCAATGGGCATGAGCGGTGACATTGAGCAAGCTATTACCGCAGGTGCCACCATCGTTCGTATTGGCACCGCCATTTTTGGGGCAAGAGATTAGTGCAAATGATGGGGTAAAAAGACAGCAATTTAACGATTTTTAGCTGTTTTTGCTCAACTATTACGCAGGGTCAGTTACTTATTGACCCTGCTTTTTTTACATTACACCAAAATAAATACGGGATAATAGGTAGTTATTTAACCCAATGTTGTGTTAAATCAACGATTTTATTACCAAATTATTGCTGTATGCTTTCTATAAGCTTTCTGTAAGCAAATTAGTTTACATTGTAATATTTTTTAACATTTTATGGAAAAAAGATATCCACATCCAAAAAACTTTATTGGTATGATGGCGTTGTTTTACAGAATGTAACCAATACAATAGTTATGTAATTTTTATCCGTATATCAACTTTTTAGCTTCTAGCAATCAATTTTGATATAGCCCATATACGGATAAAAGTTCTGAACGGATTAAAGCCCTATGAACTTTCTTCAAAAAACTTTATTAACCGCTCTACCTTGTGTCTTGTTCAGCCTAGCCCCAACCGCTGCCAATGCCGACAATGGTATCACAGAATATTTTGGTAGCTTTAACTCAACTGTTTCTCAAAATCCAGAGGGTGGCTCAAAAGCAGATAGCCTCATTGCAAAAGCCAAAAACTTTATCGGCTTGCCTTACCGCTGGGGTGGCACCAGCCCAACGAGTGGTTTTGACTGTAGCGGCTTTATGCAGTATGTTTATAAACAAACCGCCAACATCAATCTACCACGCACCTCAGGCAGCATGGCGCAAGTGGGTGAACGTATTAACCGTAGCGAGTTAAAACCAGGCGATATGGTGTTTTTCTCTCACGGCGGTGGCCGTATCTCTCATGTGGGCATGTACATCGGTGAAGGTCGTTTTATTCATTCACCATCAACCGGCAAAAGTATTTCTATTACAAGTTTAGATTCTGGCTATTGGGCAAATAAATTCGTGACAGCGCGCCGTGTATTGGACGCTTGAGTGTAATCAAGAACATTACTATTAAAAAATATTGTTGAAAAAATCAATAAAGCTAAAACGCTGTAAAATGTTGATCAAGGTAAGCCAATGCTTACCTTTTTTATTTTGTCGAGGAAGTTTTGATAAAATAGATAAGTCAAGAATAATTAAAAAAAATTAAACATTTACCCATTGGTCATTAATAAAGTATTAGAATGAAGCAACAATACCTTATATAATCTTTAAGGTAAATTAAATGCAAACGACTAAAACTAATCAATGACTGACATAACCGTCTTGATTTGTTTGATGCGTGACGCCCTTTTTTAATAGATTTATTGATTTTGCAATAATCCTATGAACCAAGCCGCCTTGCCAAACTTTAAAGAACAATTGCAGCAAACGCTAAAATTTTTTAGCTTTAAACCTTCGCTATATATTAATTCGCCAAGAGTCAACAATACCAATAAATTCATGTTGTTTATTATGTTGGCGTTGGTTGAGACATTTTTTCATTTGATTTGGTATGCGACAGTTCTTGCCATCACATCGCCCATAGATATCTTTCCTTTTGCGCACAAGTTTAACCAAATCTTTAATCGTAGCTTGATGATACATATCACCTATTTGGGACTGGCGATGGTGTTGTTTTGCGGGTATTCACTATGGTTCATCACTCGCATTCCTGAGCAATCAAGACTTTGGCGAGAATACCAAATCTTTTTTGTAATCATCTATTTGATTTATGAAAATCTTTTTATCGTTTGGATTGGCAACAACAGTGCGCTAGAAGGCGTAATGCTGATCAGCGCCACAGGTCTTGGGATGGTGTTATTAAGATGGCGATTGGTCTGGGTGTCATTTGTCAGTTGTATTGTTGCATTATTTATTTTTAATATGAGTAATAGCATGAACTGGTGGCAATTGTTGCCTAGGTTGTATCCAAGCTTAGCAGCGCGTAGTCATTGGCTTTGGGGATTGTCTTTTAGCTTTTTGGTAACCGCCAAGGCAACGGTCACGCTGTATTGTATTTTACAGGGCATGAAAGTCATGAGTTTTCAGCGCCGCAAAATTTATGATTTGCTAGAAGCCGATGCGCTCACCAATATCGCCAATCGGCGTACCATTTATAGTTTTTTGAGTTATTTATGGCAACGTAAAAGCGATTGGAACACGCTTAGTGTGATTTATATTGATTTGGACAAATTTAAACATATCAATGACGAATATGGTCATGACGCCGGTGATGCGACGTTAATTTGTACCGCAAATACCTTAAAAAACTTCTTGCCGACAGGGACGATGTTTGGACGTATGGGCGGGGAAGAATTTTGCATCATCTTGCCAAATATGGGGATTGAGCAAGCTGTCGACATGGCAGAACAGCTGCGCCAAGCGTTTGAAAAACAAGTGGTGAGATATGGGATTTTTGATACAGAAATTCAATTTACCGCAAGCTTAGGCATTGCTAGCGTTTATCAAAATCATGGGGGAGATAGCGAGAGCACGGTTGATAATCGCGGTTTTATCGAATATATGCGCGAGTATATGCATAGTTTACCGACCATGCCTGAACTGCCACCTGCCCTTGAGCGCATTATCAAATTCTCCGATTTGGCAATGCAGCAAGCCAAAGCCAATGGGCGCAACTGTGTGGTCACAGGTCAATGTTATTTATTGATGACGCCAATGGATCAGCCTTTATAACTTAGCTTCTATAACCCAGTGGTGAGTGCCGAGCTTGCAACAAGCGTGTCAACAATGGTCGTTGCAAAACTGCCTGCCGGCAATTCAAACTCTAACACCAGTGTCTCACCTTCTTGCCAAACCCATTGCAAGTTACTGGGCAGCATACGCAGGGAGCGGCGCTGCTGCTTTAAACCAAACTCAATCAAACCTTGACTTAGCTGCTGATAAATGGGATTGTCAGTGATAACTGATAGTTCTAATGCGTTAACCTTACCACTACTTTTTAACTCGCCTGCGCCCCACATCGGTGCAGTCAAATGGATATCGCCACTTTGTAGCCTTGATATCATAGTCTCATCTATATGCTGTGCCACAAATATACTGTTTGAACCCGCCAAATTCATCACGTCGCCATCAAGCGGTTGGTTCCAGATGCCCAATGCGATACGTTTTGCCAAGATGGCATTGAATAATTCACTACGCGCTGCCGACACATACAGACTGATTTTATCTTGATCAAATTTGCGATGAATTTTTTTGCCCCTAATTGTATGATGGGTAAATAGTTCAATAGCGGCGTCAATATTATTGGCATCTTGCCCAAAGCGCTGTTCGCCAAAATAATTGGGAACGCCTTGGGTTTTGATGGTCGCAAGTTGTTGCTCGATGGCGGCTTTCTCACCCACCACGTCGCGTAGGGTGATGATAAACTGATTGGCCTCATGAGTACCGCGACCCAGTTTTTTATGATGCCAATGCTGCGCCAGTATTTCTAGGGTTTCATCGCTAGCTAATTTGGTCTGGACAAATTGCTCAAAGTTTTGTTCAGGGGCAATTTTTTTTGGCAAGCGAAGACTAAACCATTGCGTCGTCAGCGCATGGCGATCTTTGAGACCCGAGTATCCTACATCTTTGAGTGGAATGCCTGCCCATTGCGACAATATCTTTGCCACAAAATTGGTATTCATTCGGGTTTTTTGAATATGAAGCCAAAGATGCTCGCCTGTATGGCTGCATTCAATGCCAAGTTTTTCATGGACAATAAAATCAGTGGGTTGTTGTTTATAAATCGCCGATTGAATCGTAGCGGTATAGGGTGAAGGCAGTTTTGGCATGCTAGTGTTACTTGTAAAAGGTTTATTTTAACAAATGGATGATTGATAAACCATCTCGATTACAGCAGTGCTTTGTTATCCGCACGCTTTGTTGTCTGTTACTAGGATGTTAAAAATATGACAGCAACAACAATGACGTCAAATATGGCTTGAATGCCAAAGTAATAGACAATAAAGTAGTGCTTGCTAAGTTAGATATGATGGCTAATTTAGGTGCATTGGGTGGCAAAATCGGTCAGCTGACTTGGCAAAATGTTTAACGCATCCTATGTTTAGCGAATGTGAGTATAAAAAGAGAAAAAACATGAAAAACCCTGATAGCTATATCGATAAAAACGCCGTGCAATTACGCGTTGCGACGCAACAAGACGTCGAAAATTTGGTCACTTTGCTCAATCGCTGTTACCGCTCAGATGAAGGCTGGACCAATGAAGCGGCTTTAATTGGTGGGATTCGTACCACGACCGAGGAAATGACAGCCCTGATAGACAACCCCAACGTTTATCTGTTCGTGTTTGAAAATCCGCACGATAGCGATGATTTGCTCGGGTGTATTTCTGTGGATTTCTCACCCATTAATCATCAGCCAGCGGCGTATATTGGCACTTTTGCGGTTCATCCTGCTTTGCAAGGTAAAGGCATTGGCGATACGATGTTGTCTGCGGTAGAAACATTTGCTATCAGACACGCCCACGCCAAAAACTTAACCCATTTACCTTTAACCTATTTATCCATGTCGATTTTAAGTCATCGACCGGAGCTGTTAAGTTATTATCAGCGCCGCGGTTATTTAATGACAGGGGAGAAGATGGCATTTCCAAGAGACGGCAACAATGGCGACCCCAAGCGCGATGATGTATTTTTAGAATTTTTGCAAAAACCCATTCAAGCAAATGAAGCGTCCATCAAATCTAGTAATGCAATCGAATAACAATAATCGTCATGCTCAGCAATAAATTCTTAAGGGCATTTTATATAATGGTTGCAATAATTTTTTACACAATAATTTTAAACAAAAGGAAATCATGATGAAAAAATGTGCCAAAACCTATGCACTAGCGCTAAGTTGCTTGATAGCAGGAACGCTGGCAATGACAGGCTGTCAAACCATAGCGGATAGTAAGTCAGGGATCATGAACCCGACCCAAGCGGTCACCTTACCGTTAGCGGATGCCACGTTGCAAAATTATCGCTGGCAATTGGTCTCAGTGACTGATTTGGCGGGTAAACCCACTAAACCTGAATTGTTTAAACAAGCCAAACCGCTATTGGTCAGCTTTGATAAAGGTCGTGTCAGCTTTGACAACACCTGCAATCGTATGTGGGGCAATTATAGCCTGACCGATGCCAATGTATTGATAAAAAATATCGTTTCCACACGCATGATGTGTATGCCAGAATCGCGCATGGCATTTGATGCCGCTGCACCATCCACACTACAAGGGCAATTTAAACTGACCCAAGATAGCAAAGGCACACCGATGTTGACGGTAACAGATAGCAATCAAATCAGCCTGTTTAAAGCGGTTGCCAATAAAGCGATTGCCAAATAATGGTTTTTATCCTCCGTTGCCGTAAAACCACCGACCTCAGGCAATGGATATAAGGCAACTTAAGCAACCATGCTTACGCACTATAATACTTGCATAAATTTTGCTAAAATATCCCCATGAAAACACTCAAGCTACGCATACGAGATAAACATACAGCAAAGCTTAATAAGTTAAGCGGTTCAGTCAATTTCGTATGGAACTACGTCAATGACTTGAGTTACAAACACCTACAAAAGACTGGTGTATTCTTTTCAGCCTACGACTTAAACGAATATACCAAAGGTAGCGGTGAACTGCTGGGGTTACATTCTCAAACCATTCAAGCCATTAACGAAACTCACGCCAAAGCTAGAAAGCAATTCAAAAAGGCTAAATTAGCATGGCGAACCAATAACCCAAATTCAAAGCATAAATCACTCGGTTGGCTACCCTTTAAACAATCCGCCATCAAACACATCGCCACCTACCAAGCAGGCAAAAAAGGCTTAAAATCAACCCTGCAACTATCCCTAGCCAAAGGACAAAAATTAATAATCGACCTATGGGATAGCTACAACCTATCGCTATATCAAATTAACACTTGCCAGATTGTGCAAGACAGCCGTAACCGTTGGTATGCGTGTATTACCGTCAAAGGCTACCCCAAAACACAATGTGGTACTGGCAGCCTAGGCATAGATTTAGGCTTAAAAGAAAGTGCCACCGCCTCAAATGGTGACAAACTCACCATCAAGCAAACACTCGAATATGCCAAAGATTTAGCCATTGCCCAACGTGCCAAAAACAAACAACGTGTCAAAGCGATTCATGCCAAAATCAAAAACACACGCCAAGACTTGATACATAAATTCACCACACGACTAGTTAAAGACAATGCCTTAATCGTGGTTGGTGACGTTAAAACCACCCAATTTAACAGCAAAAAAGGCAAACTAGCCAAATCGGTTTACGATGCAGGTTGGTTTGAACTCAAACGACAACTGACCTACAAATGCGAGAACGCAGGTTGTCGTTTTGAAATCGTGAATGAACGATACACTACCCAAACTTGTTCGTGCTGTGGCGATATGTCCAGTAGTCCGAAAGGTAGAGCAGGGTTGCGAATAAGAGAATGGACTTGTGCTAAGTGTGGCACATGGCATGATAGAGATATCAATGCCAGTAAGAACATTCTTGCGGTCGGGCTTGACCGTCTTGCAGAAGGAATCCCCTCACTCTAGTGAGGGGAGGAAGTCAATACCAATAATTAAAGTAGGTTTGTTAAACCAATTTATTTGATTACCAAAAATTTGAGCTGTCACTGTCTGATTTCCCCATGCCCAAACACAATCCATTTTTGCGATGTTAAACCTTCAAGACCCACAGGGCCACGCGCATGGATTTTATCGGTAGAGATACCAATCTCTGCGCCCAAACCATATTCAAAACCATCGGCAAAGCGGGTTGATGCATTGACCATCACGCTACTAGAATCAACTTCACGCATGAATGTTAAAGATTTTGAGTAGTTTTCGGTGATAATCGCATCGGTATGGTGTGAGCCATGCGCATTGATATGGGCAATGGCTTCGTCGATATCGGCGACTACTTTAATCGCCAAAATCGGCGCCAAATATTCGGTATCCCAATCTGCCTCACTCGCCGCTGACAGATGACCTGTTAATTCAGCGGTATCACTCAAGATGGCTAAGGTTTTTGGACAGCCGCGTAATTGCATGGCACTGTCTGCCGCGACAATGGCGCTGGCAATTGGCGGCAGGGCTTGCGCAGCGATTTGGCTATCAATCAGCAGCGTTTCCATGGTATTACAAGTGCCGTAGCGGTGAGTTTTGGCATTGACGCAAATATCGGTTGCCATAGTCAAGTTTGCATCGCGATCGACAAAGGTATGACAGTTACCATCTAGGTGCTTGATGACAGGCACGCGCGCTTCATTGCTGATACGCTCAATTAGGCTTTTACCACCCCGCGGTACAATCACATCGACAAATTCGGTCATGGTAATAAGTTCCCCCACTGCCGCGCGGTCGGTGGTTTCGACCACTTGCACTGCCGCCTCTGGCAAACCAACTGCCTGCAAACCTTGCTTGACACACGCAGCCAATGCTTGGTTAGAATAAAACGCTTCTGAACCCCCACGTAAGATAATCGCATTGCCAGATTTCAATGCCAAAGACGCAGCTTCAATGGTCACATTGGGGCGAGATTCATAAATCATCCCGACCACACCCAGCGGCACGCGCATTTTACCTAGCTGAATACCCGATGGACGAAAGGTCATATCCGTGACCTCGCCAATTGGGTCAGGTAACATAGCGACATCTTTTAGCCCTTGTAACATGCCTTCAAAACGCGCATCGGTGAGTGCTAATCGGTCAAGTAGTGCGTCATCCAGTCCTTTTTGTTGACCGTTTTGCATATCGGTGGCATTGGCCGCCAACACCTGTGATTTGGCTTGTTGCAGGGCGTCATAGATAGCGAGTAGGGCGTTATTTTTGAGCGCGGTATCTGCTTTTGACAAAATCGCTGAAGCGGCGCGCGCTTGCTGCCCCACGGTTTGCATATAATGTTTGGTATCAGTCATGGTTTGCATAGTCAGTCCCTAATATAATCATCGCTTCATCATAACAACTTCAATCCAAAAATGGAATTTAGAAAGTTTTGACAGACAAAAATTAATGGTGATGACTCAATCTAAAAACCAGTGCTAAAGACCGGCGCCATAAAATAAAGTTAAATGAGAGAAAAAGTTGCGTTTTAGTAGCATTTTAAGCGAAAATAGACAGTTTTTTTTCACCTATCGTCAAATTTTGGATTGAATATCATGTCAGATGCTATGCCAAACTTACAGCGTCCTGTAGCCTTGCAACTTAACAATATCCACAAGAACTTTGGATCGCTTGAGGTACTAAAAGGTGTATCGTTGACCGCTTATGATGGCGATGTCATCTCAATTTTAGGCTCGAGCGGTTCGGGAAAATCCACCTTGCTACGCTGTATAAATTTGCTTGAAAACCCCTCACAAGGGGAGGTTTTTTTGGGCAGTGAAGCATTGGTGCTAAAACCGAATAAATCCGGGGATTTGGTTGCTGCCAATCAACGCCAACTTGAGCAGTTTCGCTCAAAAATGGGCTTTGTGTTCCAGAACTTTAATTTATGGCCACACCGGACTATTTTACAAAACATCATTGAGGGGCCGACCCAAGTCCTAAAAATTTCCAAAGACCAAGCCATCAGTGAAGCCGAAGTGCTACTAAAACGCGTAGGACTACTGGATAAAAAAGATGCTTACCCAGAAAACTTATCGGGTGGGCAACGTCAGCGTATCGCCATTGCTCGTGCGCTAGCGATGAAGCCCCAAGTATTGCTATTTGATGAGCCAACCTCTGCCCTCGACCCAGAATTGGTCAATGAAGTGTTAGCGGTGATGAAATCGCTGGCTGAAGAAGGTCGCACCATGCTGATTGTGACCCATGAAATGCGTTTTGCGCGCGATGTATCAAGCCAAGTGGTGTTCCTGCATGAGGGACGTATCGAAGAAATAGGCACACCCGAGCAGGTGTTTGACAATCCGCAATCGGCGCGGGTGAAAGACTTTATGGCAAGCCATCAAAAATAATCCAAACAACCTATGAGCCGTCAATCGCGATCCGATTGGCGGTTTTGTAATTTTAGGCATCAGAAAAAATTTATTCGATTTAATTGTTGCTGCATACGTTTTTCACTTGCAAAAATGTTAATTTATGTTAATTTTAACTAAATTGTAAACTCGCATTTATTTTAGTCGCATTGATTTTAAATATTGAAATCGCTGAAAGCGAAACCTGATATTAAATCGCTTTTTACTCAAAAATTTCATTTGTAAGGAACATCCATGCAATCAACCTTGAATTCAACCTACTCAAAACTCGCTTTGGCAACGGTATGTGCAGTTAGCATGGGATTAACCGCCTGTCAAAAACCTGCTGAAAAAACAGAAGGTGCAGCCGCGAGCCAACCCGCTGCCGGTGCCGGCACAGGCAAAAAAGTTCGTATTGCCACTGAAGGCGCCTACAAACCATTTAACTACACCAATGCCGATGGCACATTAGGCGGTTATGACGTGGATGTTGCCAAAGCCGTGTGTGCCCAAGCGAAACTCGACTGCGAAATCGTAGCACAAGATTGGGACGGTATTTTGCCAGGCTTGATGGCGCGAAAATACGATGCGGTTGCCGCGGGTATGTCAATTACCCCAGAGCGTTCAGCGCAAGTGGATTTCACCACGCCTTATTTTAAAAACACCATGGTTTGGGTCGCTGCCAAAGGTGGCAAATTCAACCCACAAGCGATTTCAGGGCTAAAAATCGGCGGTCAACGCTCAACCACTATGGCACAGTACCTTCAAGATAAACTGAGCAAAACCAACGAAATCAAATTGTATGACAACTATGACAACGCCTATATTGACCTAAAATCAGGTCGTATCGATTCAGTGCTGTCTGAAAAAGTAACCGCAAGCGAGTGGCTAAAACAAAACAGCAACTACCAAATCGTAGGCAGTGAGATGGATAATGGTGACAACATCGCAATGGCCATTCGTAAAGGCGATCCACTAAAAGCAGAATTTGACAAAGCCTTAGATGCACTACAAAGCAATGGCGAGTTGGCAAAATTACAAAAGCAACATTTTGGTAATTAATTGACGTTGTATCGATCGTTTTAAAATTTAGACAGTAGATGTGGGTGACCCTCAAATTTTGACAAAAAGGTGTTGTTATGAAACAGTTATCGGTTTTGGGTGTATCGTCGTTAGCCATTTTGATGGGAGTAACCGCCTGTCAAAAACCTGCTGAAAAAGCGGCAGACACGGCAGCAGCAAGTAACGCAACCACAGCAGCAAGCGCAGATATGCCACAGATTCGTATCGCTACCGAATCAAGCTTTGTCCCCTTTAGTTATAAAGATGCCAATGGCAAATTAATCGGCTTTGAGATTGATTTGGCAGATGCGCTATGTGCTGAGGCCAAACTAAAATGTGAAGTGATTTCCCAAGATTGGGATGGTCTGATTCCAGGGCTACAAGCACAAAAATACAATGCCATCATGGCGGGGATGTCAGACACCGCAGAGCGTCGCCAAGTGGTGGCATTTAGCGACCCATACTTTACCAATAACCTCGTTGTGATTGGCAAAAAAGGGGTAGAAAAAGGCGCTGATGACCTAGCGGGCAAATCCGTGGGTGCACAGCGTTCAACGACTGCCGCTGAGTACTTAGCCAAAAACTTCCCAAAAGCCACGCCAAAACTGTATGACACCCAAGATAATGCCTATCTTGACCTAGAAGCAGGTCGTACAGATTTGATGATTTCTGACAGTGCCCCAGCGCTATCATGGTTAAAAACCGCCAAAGGTCAAGGCTTTGAAGTCAAAGGTCAACCGATCAATATTGATGACAAAATTGCCATTGCCCTTCGTCAAAATGATCCATTGATTGGCAAATTCAACACCGCACTGGCGGCGTTAAAAGCCAATGGTACTTACGATAAAATCAGCCAAAAATATTTTGCAGATTTACCGAAATAAGCCGTTAAATAACTTATTTGCCTGTTAGTGTCGTTAAAGCTTACAAGCAAAAATTGTCATGTGTTAGACGTTAAAAATTAGGAGTATAAGGTGAAAGCAAATATTTCATTATTGGGTAGCTTGGCATTGGCAGGTCTAGCGCTAGTGGGTTGTCAAAAACCTGCAGAAAAAACGGCGGCAACGACGGGTAGCACAGCCGCTTCTACAGCGGTGACTACCAACACTGAGACATCGAGCAGTATGGCTGGCAAAACCATTCGCATCGCCACTGAAGGGACTTATAAACCCTTTAGCATCACCAAAGCAGATGGCAGTTTGACAGGTTTTGATGTGGATTTTATGCAAGCTTTATGTGCACAAATGAAAGCCAAATGTGAAATCAAGCCACAAGATTGGGATGGTTTATTGCCAGGCTTGATGGCAAAAAAATATGACGTGGTAATTGATGCCATGTCTATCACCCCAGAGCGTCAAGCGCAGGTCGATTTTACCGACCCCTATTTTACCAATACGTTGGTGTTTTTGACCAAACAAGGTAGCCCTATCAATCCGGATGATCCTGCCCAAATTGATAGCCATACAGTTGCGGCACAGCGTTCAACGCTATCGACCCAGTGGATGGAAAAAAATCACCCAAAAGCCAAGCTAAACCTATATGAAGGGTTGGACAATGCGTTTATGGACTTGGCAGCAGGGCGTTCGGATATGATGATTTCGGATAAAGCCCCTGCCGCTTATTGGCTGACCACGCCAGAAGGTAAGGGTTTTGAAATCAAAGGTAAAGAGATTGATGTTAATGACAAAATGGGTATCATCGTCCGTAAAGGCGACCCACTGCGTTTAGAATTTAACAAAGCGATTGCCACGTTAAAATCAAATGGCACGTATGACAAAATCTATAACCAATATTTTGGCAGTGCAACCACCACAACAGCGGCGGCAAGCAGCGTGGCAGTCACGGTCTCTAGTACCACAACGACTACGACGACTGTGGCAAGTACTAGCAAGTAACTTAACCAAGCGCTTGGGTTTAGTCAAAAACTGGGTGAAAAGTCACTCAGTTTTTTGTTTTTTTGATGGTTTTTGATAGGGCAATCACGTAAAATTGCACCCTGCAAAAAACAAAGCAAAAGGTTATATCCGTTATCACCTTTTGTCTATGTGACGGTAAAACTGCGTTTTAAGCATTTTTTGGGTAATAGGTCAGCAAACAGAGTTAACAAGACAGGGTATCGATATTGTGTTAGATCTACAAGGTTTTGGGCAGCTATTATTAAGCGGTGCTTGGGTCACCATCAAACTGGCATTGACTAGTTTGGTCATTGGGCTGATTTTGGGATTATTGGGCGCGACCGCTAAGATGTCACGGTTTAAAGTGCTCAACGCCATCGCCACCGCTTACACCACGATTATCCGTGGTATTCCAGAACTGCTGTCAGTCATGTTTATTTACTTTGGCGGCTCAATGTTGATGGGGCTTATTCTATCGCAATTTGGCAATACGGGATATGTGGATGTCAGTCCGTTCTGGGCGGGGGTTACGGCGCTGTCTGTGGCATTTGGTGCGTATGCGACCGAAACTTTTCGTATGGCATTTCAAGAGATTCCAAAAGGTCAAGCTGAAGCAGCGCAAGCGATTGGCATGAAAAAATTCCAAATACTTTGGCGAGTGACGTTACCACAAGTCTGGCGTATTGCACTACCAGGACTGGGTAATTTGTTTTTGGTACTGCTCAAAGATACTGCGTTGGTTTCTGTGGTCGGGCTTGAAGATATCATGCGCCATGCTAAAACGGCGGCGACTTCCACGCAAAGCCCGTTTACTTTTTATATGGCAGCAGCATTGTTGTACTTGAGTCTGACCGTCATCATCACCGGTGTGATTATGTGGCTAGAATGGGTCAATAACCCAGCAGAGCGTTATGCAAAACGCCTGCAAAAAATCGGCATGGCGAAATAGGGGATTCATCAATGAACTGGAATTGGCAAATTATTATTGATAGTATCCCAAAACTGCTGCAAGGCAGTATTATTACCATTGAGCTTGTGGTATTGTCGGGTTTATTGGGGTTTATGTTGGCAGTGCCGCTCGCACTGGCTAGGCTATCAAAAAAACCTTGGGTACAGGCATTGCCGTTTGCATATATTTTCTTTTTTCGTGGTACGCCGCTATTGGTGCAAATCTTTTTGATTTATTATGGCTTGTCACAGTTTAAATGGGTGACCGAGTCCGTGCTGTGGAAATCGGGGGTGTTAGCGAGCCCATTTTGGTGCGCTATCATCGCTTTTACCCTCAATACGGCAGCTTATATTGCAGAAATCATCCGCGGTGCTATCAAGTCAATACCCAAAGGCGAGAATGAAGCTGCCGATGCCATTGGCATGTCGTATAGCCAAAAATTGCGGCGAATTATTTTCCCTCGCGCCTTTGGTATCATGCTACCTGCTTATGGCAATGAAGTGATTTTTATGCTCAAAGGCAGTGCGCTGGCATCGACCATCACTTTGATGGATATCACCGGTGTGGCAACGACGATTATGTCAAAAACTTATACCGTTTTTGAGTTGTTCTTTGCCTCAGGTATCATTTATTTGTTATTGTCTTGGCTATTGATTGGGATGTTTCGATTGGCTGAAAAACGCATCAATCGTCATCTTTCTTATCAGCCCGTCAGTAATGGGGGCGTCACTGCCTAAGCTAGGCAAAGTTAGGCTAAGCTAGACAAAAAGTTTGGATATATTGGAGGCGTGTCAGTGAAACAAGCAGTTATAACATCAAGTTTGCTGATGGGTGGGGTGTTAGTCTCGGCTTGTCAACCTGCCAGTGATAACCAACCAGCGCAAAACAGCACAGCAAGTGCCACAGTGGCTAGCGTTCAAAGTCCGCATCACGTTGCCAGTGTAGCTGCAGCCAGTACCGTATCCGCCCAAACCGCCCAAAACGGTGTGCCCAAACACATCAACTGGGCATTGGTGGATTCGGGCGTTAAGCCAGTCGATAAAGCTAGCTTTAAATACCCGTTTGCGCTCGATAGCCAGCCTGTCAAAGCGTATGCCGAGATGTATCATGTGGATAATGAAACCTCCCGCTACAACTTAACGGTGGGTATGGCAGTCAATGAAGTCTTATCCAAAGTGCTTGACCAGCTGGGTACTGCCTATGTGTCACATGAACTCACAGCCGGTAAAAACAGCGCGTTTGTCATCCATACCACCCAGCAAATTGCCCCGAGTCAATACACTTACGTCTTTGCCGAGCCCTTTGCCAAAGGGTTAACCATTCCTGTCAAAATCATCAATGATGGCAAAAAATAACTAATTTGCCATCGGTATGTTGACGTTTATTTATCGTTTAAGGAAATACCATGCGTGTGCTAGGACTGGAAACATCCTGCGATGAAACGGGATTAGCCATTTTTGATAGTGACCAACGTCACCAACCCAATCAAGGTTTGGTCGGGCAAGTGCTATATAGTCAAATCGCGCTACATGCGACGTATGGTGGGGTGGTTCCTGAACTTGCAAGCCGCGATCATATCCGTAAATTAGTGCCCTTGTTGCAGCAACTGCTGGATGACTGCCAACTCAACAAAACCGATATCGATGCCATTGCCTTTACCAAAGGTCCTGGACTGGTGGGCGCGTTGATGACAGGGGCATTGTTTGGTCGCAGTTTGGCGATGGCATTGGGTATTCCTGCGATTGGCGTACATCACATGGAAGGACACTTACTCGCGCCGCTATTAGGCGCCAATCCGCCTGATTTCCCGTTTGTCGCGTTGCTGGTGTCGGGTGGACATACCATGTTGGTGGCTGTCAAAGGCATTGGGCAATATGAAATATTAGGTGAGTCGATTGATGATGCCGCAGGTGAATGCTTTGATAAAGCTGCTAAAATGCTAGAGTTACCTTATCCTGGTGGACCTAATATTGCCCGCTTGGCGCAAACAGGCAATCCGTTAGCCTATGAATTACCGCGCCCGATGCTGGGTAAAGGATTGGATTTTTCTTTTAGTGGGATGAAAACCGCCGTGCATAATTTGATTAAAGACCATCCAACCGATAGCCATAATCCTGAGCATGCCCAAACGCGTGCCGATATTGCAGCAAGTTTTCAATATGCGATGGTCGATACGTTGGTGAAAAAATGCGTCAAAGCCTTGCAGCAAACGGGCATGAAACGTCTGGTGATCGCAGGCGGGGTGAGTGCCAATCAACAACTACGAGAATCGCTAGCTGAGGCATTAGCCAAAATCAACGCCACCGTGCATTATGCACCGCCTGCCCTGTGTACTGACAATGGCGCCATGATTGCCTTCGCCGGGTGGCAGCGCTTGAATGCCGGTCAACACGATGAGCTAGCGGTTAGCTGCTTGCCGCGTTGGGACATGACAACGCTGCCTGCTGTCAATCCAGTTAACCCATAACCACCACAAGGATTTAAAGATGCCATGGCTGTGGATAGGACTAGGGGCGGGATTTGGGGCAATGCTGCGCTGGTGGTTAGCCAGAATCAACAGCGTACATCCTTGGTTGCCCTATGGCACACTATTTGCCAATGTACTAGGCGGGCTGTTGATGGGATTTGCCTTGATACTCACCCAAAAGATGCACCCAAACTTACGACTGTTTATCACCACCGGGTTTTTGGGGGGGCTAACAACCTTTAGTACGTTTAGTGCCGAAGTGTTTACTTTGTTGAATAGCGGCAAGGTATGGCAAGGTTTAGCCTTGATTGGCATCCATGTGCTTTTAACCTTGGTTGCGACTGCCATTGGTTTTTACAGTCTTAAGCTGCTAACTTAAGAAGCTGTTAAGTTAAGAAGCTTTAAATGATTAATCGCTTCTTTCCCATGCACCGCTAAAAGTCGCAAAGCTTTTATAGGCTTTGCAAATCGATAAGCGAGTTAAATGTAGTTATCTACTCTATTTATACCGTGCGCAATCGGTCAGTCATCAAATTGTCATGATACTGTCACATTTCTTTGTAATCATATACACAATTTTTATACAAACCGAATTATGGTTATTATCATGACAGTTAAATCGGTCAGCATTGAGCTATCCTAGTAAAAATAACCAAAGAAAGTTAAATCGTACCGTTGGTGACAGTTATTTCATTCAGGCAGTTTCATTGTAAACTCAAAAAACGTTTTTAGGAGCTATCCATGCGTTATTCATTATTAAGTGTTGTCATAGCATCGACCTTAGCATTAACCGCTTGTGGCAACAAACAAGCAGACAATCAAGCAGCGGGTGCCTCAGCAACGTCAAGCACTGCAGGTAGCAACAAAAACGCCGTATTTACCATCACAGGTGCAGGCGCCTCTTTCCCACAACCTATTTATGCTAAATGGGCAGCTGAGTTCAAAAACGCCACTGGCGGTCAAGTAAATTACCAATCAATCGGTTCATCAGGTGGTATCAAACAAATCCAAGCCAATACTGTTGACTTTGGTGCGTCGGATGCGCCTTTAAGCAAAGAAGAGTTGGATAAAAGCGGTTTAATCCAGTTCCCAACCGTTATCGGTGGTGTTGTACCGGTTGTTAACATCGAGGGTGTTGCACCCGGTCAATTAAAACTAGACGGTGCCACCCTTGCCAATATCTACTTGGGTAAAATCACTAAATGGAATGACCCAGCGATTACCGCATTAAACGCAGGTGTGACACTACCAGATGCGCCAATCACGACGATTTTCCGTTCTGACGGTTCAGGTACAACCTTTAACTTTGCAAGCTACTTAGCCGCTGTATCACCAGAATGGAAAGCAGGTCCAGGTGTAGATAAATCCATTAAATGGCCAACCGCTGCGACAGGTGCAGGTGGTAAAGGTAACGAAGGCGTGGCAAGTAACGTCGCTCGTGCCAAAAACTCAATCGGTTATGTTGAGTACGCTTACGCAAAACAAAACAAAATGTCGCATACTCAGCTAAAAAATGCAGCAGGCAACTTTGTACAACCGTCGGCTGAAAGCTTTGCCGCGGCGGGTAATGCAGATTGGAAAGGTACACCAGGCTTTAACATCGTATTGACTAACCAAGCAGACCCAAATGCCTGGCCAATCTCTGCAGCAACATTCATCTTAGTCCATACTAAACCAACCAGACCAGAAAACGTCAAAAATACCCTTAAATTCTTTGACTGGGCGTATTCAAACGGTGATGAATCAGCAAAATCCTTGGACTTTGTACCATTCTCAGCAGAAAGCAAAGCTATTTTCCGTGACGAGTGGAAAAAAGTTGTAGGGGCTGATGGTAAGCCACTATTTAGCTCAGAGGCTGCCACAGCAACTGCGTCAGCGGCAAAATAATCTCATGATGATGGTTAACAGTTAACAGGGTTAGGCGTGTCAAACGATACGTAGAGCAATAAACAAGTTAGTGCTCTACGTTTTTTTTTCAAATTTCTAGAATTAGTAAACTAAAACTATTTTTTGATGGCTGGGTTCTTATGTCGGATTTACACGCAAAACTCGCAAAGCAAAAACAATTAGACTGGTTGTTTGTCAACGCGACTCGTCTTTTTGCGTTTATCGTGCTGCTGTTGTTAGGTGGTATCTTAATCTCACTATTTCTTGGCGCATTGCCAAGTATGAAAGCGTTTGGCATTAACTTTTATACCAGTAAAGACTGGGATACAGGGATGGATGTATACGGCGCACTCGCACCAATCTATGGGACGCTAGTGACTTCTGTCATTGCCATTTTGATTGCGGTGCCGGTAAGTTTTGGTATTGCCATGTTTTTGACAGAGCTTTGCCCCAATTTTTTAAAACGTCCTTTGGGTATTGCCATTGAGTTGTTAGCGGGTATCCCTTCAATTATCTATGGTATGTGGGGATTTTTCGTATTCGCGCCTTGGTTTTCAGAGCATATCCAGCCTTGGCTGATTGACCATTTGGGTGATGTGCCTTATGTGGGTCGTTTATTCCAAGGTGCGCCGATGGGTATTGGTCTGTTCACCGCAAGTTTGATTTTGGCAGTGATGATTATCCCGTTTATTGCATCGGTCATGCGTGACGTTTTCTCCATTACCCCAAAGATGCTTAAAGAATCTGCCTATGGTTTGGGTTCAACCACTTGGGAAGTGATGCGATACGTGGTGTTGCCTTATACCAAAGCCGGTGTGATGGGCGGTATCATTTTGGGATTGGGTCGCGCATTGGGTGAAACGATGGCAGTCACCTTTGTTATTGGTAACGCTTATAACGTCAGTCCAAGTTTGTTTCAGTCAGGGGTGTCAATCACTTCGGCATTGGCAAATGAATTTGCAGAGTCTGAAGGCTTGCACCAATCATCGCTACTACATTTAGGTTTCTTACTATTTATCATTACCTTTATTGTACTGGTGATTTCAAAATTGATGCTCAGTCGTATGGATAAAAATGCGGGTACGAAATAAGGACGCTGGGGAATACTATGACTACTACCAATATAAATCGTAACAACGCCATCTACAAACGCCGCCGTCTAAGTAATGCTTTAGGGCTGGTATTTGCCGGTTTGTCCATTGTATTTGGCTTGACCTTCTTAGGTTTAATTTTATTCAAATTGTTTTTATCAGGCTCGCATGCGTTATTGACCATGCCCATTTTTACTCAAGACACGCCATCGCCAAACGAAATCGGCGGTCTTCGCAATGCGATTATCGGCTCAATCATGGTGACAGGATTAGGGCTTGTAGTCGGTACGCCGATTGGTATCATGGCAGGTATTTATCTGGCTGAATTTGCCGAAAACAGCTGGCTTGGTAAAGTCACCCGTTTTATGAACGACATTTTGCTATCCGCACCCTCGATTGTGATTGGTCTATTTATTTTTGCGCTCATGGTACAAGGCCGTAACTTCTCAGGTTGGGCAGGTGCAATGGCTTTAGCGCTATTGGTTATTCCTGTGGTGGTACGTACCACCGAAAATATGCTGCGTCTAATTCCTAATACATTGCGTGAAGCGGCTTATGCGTTAGGGACGCCAAAATGGAAACTGGTAACATCCGTTACTTTGCGAGCTGCCAAAACTGGGGTATTAACAGGTATCTTACTGGCATTTGCGCGTATCTCGGGTGAGACCGCGCCGTTACTATTCACCGCGCTCAATAACCAATTCTTTAGCACTGATATGGGTCAACCCATTGCCAACTTACCAAACGTGATTTATCAATACGCCAGCCAGCCATACCCTATTTCAAACCAATTGGCTTGGGCAGGTGCGTTACTCATCACCTTGGCAGTATTAACGTTGAATATTTTGGCACGTGCCTTAAGTGGTAAAGAGCAATCATCACATTGATGATCAATAGAAGATTAAAGCTATTTGCTAGTATCAAACAAAATTTATTAAGGTATTCATCATGACCGCAAAAATGCAAATTCGTAATCTAAATTTTTATTACGGTAAATTTTTAGCCCTTAAAAATATCAACATCGATATCGCTGACAAAAAAGTTACCGCGTTTATCGGACCGTCAGGCTGTGGTAAATCAACTCTGCTGCGTACCTTTAACCGTATGTATGACCTATACCCAGGCATGAGTGCCACGGGCGAAATCAACCTAGATGGACAAAACATCTTGGATAAATCGGTGGACGTCAACTTGCTGCGCGCTCGCGTGGGTATGGTATTCCAAAAACCAACGCCATTTCCGATGTCAATCTATGACAACGTGGCATTTGGTGTGCGTCTGTACGAAAGCTTAAGCCGCGCTGA
Organism: Moraxella sp. CTOTU49097; assembly: GCF_032064105.1. Taxonomy (NCBI): domain Bacteria; kingdom Pseudomonadati; phylum Pseudomonadota; class Gammaproteobacteria; order Moraxellales; family Moraxellaceae; genus Moraxella; species Moraxella sp. CTOTU49097. The sequence goes on from NZ_DAMBOA010000020.1 coordinate 23,195, forward strand.
ACTAGACGAGCGCGTTGAATGGGCGCTCAAAAAATCGGCACTATGGAATGAAGTTAAAGATAAACTTAAAGCATCGGGTCTGTCATTGTCTGGTGGTCAGCAGCAGCGTCTGTGTATCGCCCGCGGTGTGGCAACCCGTCCTGAAGTATTGCTACTAGACGAGCCCACCTCGGCACTTGACCCTATCTCAACCGGCTCAATTGAAGATTTGATTTCAGACCTAAAAAATGATTACACCATCGCCATCGTCACCCACAACATGCAGCAAGCGGCACGGGTATCTGACTATACCGCGTTTATGTACTTGGGCGAAATGATGGAAATGGGGGATACTGATAAAATGTTCACCAACCCAGACCGTAAAGAAACTGAAGAATACATCACCGGTAAATTCGGCTAAGCTATTTGGTTATTAGGCGATCTGCGCGTCATTTAATCAATCACAATACCTCGCTGGTGCGGGGTATTTTTTTGCCTAAACTTCTAAGCACAATCAACGTAAAATAAATATTGATAACGATTCTCATTTACACTATAATTCGCAAATTGTCATTATTTTTTTTATTATTTATTCGTGTTTAGTTTTAAGGATGTTTTATGTTGAGCCGTACTTTTAGTTTATCAATATTACCCCTGACGATATCTGCATTACTCTTGACGGCTTGCCAAAAAACCGAGCAAAAAACCGACGTAGCAGCTGCTGCAAGTAGTGCCGCAACAGCGCCTGCAACGAGCAATGCTTCTGCAGTCACAGCGTCGGCGCAGAGCTCAGTTGATTTGAGTAAAGAAACGGCGGAATACAAAGCTTGGGTACAAACCCAAATTGATAGCTTGCTCGCCGATACCCAAAAATTTGTCGCACTGCTCGAAGCGGGTAAATTAGAAGAGGCGAAGGCGTTATACCCAAAAGTACGCATGTATTATGAGCGCTCAGAGCCGATTGCTGAAAGTTTTGGCGACCTTGACCCACGTATCGATAACCGTGAAGCCGACCTTGAGCCCAATGAAGCATGGACAGGCTTCCATGCGATTGAAAAAATCTTGTGGACGCAAAATACCACCAAAGGCACCGAAAAACTGGGCAAACAACTGATTGCAGATGTCAAAGAGTTGCACGCCAAAATTCCAACGGCAGAGGTCACAGGCGATTTGATGGTGCAAGGTTCAGTAGATTTGCTCAATGAAGTATCAACGAGCAAAATCACCGGCGAAGAAGAAATTTTTTCGCACACAGACTTGTATGATTTTAAAGCCAATATTGAAGGCGCCGAGAAAATATTTGCCATTTTAAAACCAAAAATCCAAGCCAAAAACCCAGCGTTAGTCACGGAGCTTGAGCAAAAATTTGACGCAGTCAACCAACTACTTGCCAAACACCAAGTCGGGCAACAAGACTATAAATCTTATAAAGAGTTAACCCCTGCAGATACCAAAGCGCTAGCCGAAGCGGTGAATAGACTTGGCGAATCCTTAGCGCAGATGGGCATTGTATTGCAATAAGTCAAAGGTGAAGCAAAAAGTTGCTTCACTTGACGGTTTTAGGGCGGCATAAAAAGGTAAGTATCAAGTTAGGGGCAGTATGAAACATAGTAAATTAGATAAGCAAGCGCAAGAAACAGGGGTGGGATTAAAAATGTCAAATCGTCGCAGTTTTTTACGCCAATTTGGTGCGCTCAGTGTCGCAGGCGCAGGTTTAGCCGTGTCAGCCTGTCAGCAAAAACCAAGTGAAAACTTACCTAACTTGCAAGCTTTGGATGGTAATCAGTCCAAAGATAGCGATAAAAACGAAAATCCTAAACATGCCGGTAGTGATGCCAATACTACCAAAAATTGTTTTGCGGATGTCAAATATGATTTTTATGGCGAACACCAAGCAGGCATTACCACGCCGTCACAGCGTAATATTTATTTTTTGGTAATGGATTTACATACCGATAAGCTCGACGATGTCAAACAGATGTTCAAAGACTGGACGACCTATGCGGCCAATTTGACGCAAGGTAAAAACATCAAAGCGTATGAAAAAAACCCGTTTGTGCCCCCGACCGACACAGGCGAAGCAGACAGCATGGGCGCGTACGGATTGACGTTGACCTTTGGCATTAGCCCAAGTTTTCTAAAAAAGATGGGACTTACCCATAAGCAGCCCAAAGAATTCCAAGACTTGCCCAAGTTCCCGCGCGATCAATTACGAGAAAATTTGACGGGGGGTGATATCTGTATTCAATCCTGCGCCGAAGATGCCCAAGTGGCGTTCCACGCGGTACGGCAACTGGTTCGCCAAGCGCGTTCTAATATTACCATGCGTTGGAGTCAGTCAGGTTTTGTTGGGTTTGATACCGGCAATCATACGCCCCGTAATTTATTCGGTTTTAAAGACGGTACTGCCAACCAAAGCACCATCAAAGCTGTGGACAAAAACCTATGGGCGGACGCGCCTGATTGGATGAAAGGCGGCACTTATTTGGTCACTCGCATCATCCAAATGCATCTTGAAACTTGGGATCGTACCTCGCTTAAAGGTCAAGAAGATACCTTTGGTCGACATCGTGATAGCGGCGCGGCGATTGGACAAAAAGGCGAATTTGACACCTTTGATGTGCACGCCAAAGACGCGCAGGGTAAAGCAGTGATACCTGAAATTTCCCACATGGGACTGGCAAAACGCACAGGCGTGGAGATGCTACGCCGTTCGTATTCTTACAGTAGCGGCATTAACCCAGCCACCGGGCAGTTTGATTCGGGGCTGCTGTTTATTTCATTCCAAAAATCGCCCGAGCAATTTATCATCATCCAAAATGCCCTAGGTCGTCTTGATAAAATGAATGAATACACCACCCACATTGGCAGTGGGCTATTTGCTTGCTTCGGTGGTATCCTGCAAGGTGGCTACATTGGACAAGCATTATTTGAAGCTTAAAGTTAAAATGCAACATCCATCACTTAAAATAGACGGTTAAATAGACGGTTAAAAAGTTACTCATGATAAACATCACCCAAAAAACCTTGCTAAGTTTTGCTCTAGCAAGTTCGCTGCTCATCAGTAGCCAAGGCTTACAAGCCCAGCAACCAACGCCTGCAAGTGCCCAGATAGCGACGCAAGCGAGTCAACCAGCCAGCAAAAAGCTGAATTTAAGCCCTATTTTTATTAAGCTATCAGACGCGATGGCGGCGATTAAAGCCAATGATGCCTCAAAAGCCAAGGGCACCCTTCTACAAATTCAAACAGCCTTTGATGCCATAGATGCAACGGCAAAAAATTCCACGCTTGGGCAACAGACAAGCCAAGCGATTGGGCAAGCCATCAGTAATCCCACAGAAGCCAATTTATCAGCCGTGTCAAATGCGTTATATGCCTTTGAAAAAGAACAAAATCCTGTAGATTACAGCACGAAGCGAAAAGAGTTTGCCAAAAAAATGGTACCGGCGTATGATAATCTTAATCAAGTCATACAACGTGCAGCGCCGACAGATGTCGAAGCGTTACGGGCGGCTTACAACCAGTTTAATGCCGTTTGGCTAGGTAATGAGCGGGTCGTACGCAATACCAGTATGGGGCACTACGGCAAAATCGAAACACCCATGGCGCTGATGCGAGTGGCGATTGAAACCCAACCCATCAATATGGCGCAAATCAAAACCCAATCTGCTGCGCTAAAAGATGCCATCGACAGTTATAACAAGGGTGACGTAGCTGCTGTACAAACCACACAAACCGTCACTCTAGCAGATAGTATCCAGCTACTGCGCGATGGTTTACAGGCGTTTAAAACAAACGACGCAGCAACTGGTCAAGCCAAGTTAGGCGAGTTTATTAGTATATGGCCAACGGTCGAAGGCGATGTCAGAACGCGTAACCCTAGCCTATATAATCGGGTGGAAAGTCAAATTCCGTTAGTCATGGCGAAGGGTCAAGACCCTAAACAGCAGCAAACACTGCAATCGATTATCAACGAATTGGCAGCAATCAATCCAACAGCCCAATATACCGCGGTTGACTCGATGCTGATATTGCTTCGAGAAGGGTTGGAAGCCTTATTGATTGTCATCTCGCTGTTATCGGCTTTAACCGCTGCCAAACAAGTCAAAGCCAAAAAATGGGTGTATGCTGGTGTGGCTTTTGGCTTACTTGCCAGTATCGCAGGCGCGATGGCATTACAGCTATTATTCCCTGCGGTGACTTCTGCCGCCAATCGTGAGATGTTTGAAGGGGTCATCGGCATCGTTGCGGTGATTATGATGATTGGCATTGGCGCGTGGCTGCATAGCAAATCATCCGTCCAATCATGGAACGCTTATATCAAGCGTCATATGGGACAAGCCATGACGGCAGGTAGCTTTGTGTCGTTATTTGGATTGAGCTTTTTATCCGTGTTTCGAGAAGGCGCAGAGACCATATTGTTTTACGTCGGTATACTACCCAATATCAGCATGAGTAATTTTTTAACCGGGATTGGTTTGGCGCTTGTAGCACTGGCAGCAGTGGCTTGGGTGATGCTAAAAACCTCGGTCAAATTACCGATTCCACAGTTGTTTAAAGTCTTAACTTGGGTGATTTATCTACTGGGCTTTAAGATTTTAGGCGTTAGTTTGCACGCGCTGCAATTGACAGGGTATCTACCGATGACCGCCCTGAGCCGCTTGCCCGCCATTGAATCGTTGGGATTTTACCCGACGCTACAGACATTTTTGGCACAAATCGGCTATGTTGTTATTGTAATCGCCATCAATCTTTGGATGAAAAACCATCAACGTCAGCAAACGGCTGCATTGGCATAACCTTTAATCAAAGATAATTAACGCCATAAAAAAATGGGTAAAACTTGTTTACCCATTTGGTTGTAGCGTCTAGTTTATAACGCATAGTTTGCATAGCATAGTTTATATAATAGTGTAGTCTAAACTAGGCTATAGACTATTATACTACGCCGTTTTTTCCATACGCTCGCGCTGCGATTGACCTTGCCATAAGCCTTCTAGGTCATAAAACGTGC
>NZ_DAMBOA010000021.1:0-25688 GCF_032064105.1 Moraxella sp. CTOTU49097
CGTGATTGATGAAGAACAATTACAACGTTATCGCGGTCAAAGCGTGATAGATGTACTTCGTGGACAAGGTGGCATATATGTTACTCAAAATGGTGGGGATGGTGCGAGCAGTGGTGTCAGATTGCGTGGTTACTCCAATAGTCAAGTCTTAGTATTAATCGATGGGATTCGTTACAGCTCTGCAACCGCAGGTGGAGCAGCATTATCGCTGTTACCAGTCGACCAAATCGATAGAATAGAAATAGTTTATGGCGCTTCTGGCTCAAGTCTTTATGGCTCAGATGCGATGGGCGGCGTGATTCAAATTTTTACCAAAGGTCAAAATGCTCAACAATCAAATATAGCCTTGACCTTGGGTGCAGGTTCAGAGGACAGCTATAAAGGTCAAATTACAGGACAATTGGTTAATTCTGCAACGACCTTAAGCCTTTCTACGGGTTATGAAGAGACCAATGGCATTGACGCGACGAAACCTTACGCTCAGTTCGGCATACATCATGCTGACAAAGACGGTTTTGAGTCCAAAAACGCAAGTTTGGTCGCCAAGCATAAAGTCAATGACAATGTTGAAATTGGAGCAACAGGATTATTTGCAAAATCCACTACAGATATTGATAGTGGTTCAGAAGTGCCAAACGCGTATGCTGACCAAACAAATGCGGCCGTCTCAGCTTTTGCCGATTTTCAACAAGATAAACTGTCTGCCAATATTAAATATGGTCAAAGTTATGATAAATCTACCACGTATGATGGTGCAGATTGGCAAACAGGTCGCCTAGACGATGTAATCAATACGACTCAGAAACAAGTAACCATGCAGCTTGGCTATCAGTTGCCACTCGGTAAGCTTATCGGTGGTTATGAGAATTTAAAACAAGAAGTTGATAGCTCTAATGATTATGACGTGACTCACCGCACTATCAACAGTGAGTTTTTGGGATATCAACTCGCTCAAGATAAATATGATGTGCAATTAAATGTGCGTCACGATGATAACTCACAATTTGATAGCAAAACCACCTACAATGTGGGCGGTGCGTATCGTCTTAGCCCCAACACTCGCATTGGTGCATCATACGCAACCAATTTTCGTGCCCCCACATTCAACGATTTGTATTGGCCAGGCTCAGAAAATCCCAACTTAAAACCTGAAACCAGCAAAAATGCAGAAATCTTTATTGAAAACAGCAATCATCATCAACACACACGCGTAACAGCCTACCAATCTAAATTTACCGATAAATTAGCTTGGGTAACCACCGACCCACTTACTTATACAGGTCAAATGCAAAATATAGATAAAGCGGATATTAACGGTATTTCGTTAACCAGTGACTGGCAGCTAAATAATACTTTATTTGGTCTAGGTTATGATTATCTAGATACTGAAGATAAAAAAACGGGCAAAGAATTAATTTATCAACCCAAAAACAAAGGTATTGTTTACCTAGGCTATCAACAGCCAAAATATGACATTCGAACGGAGCTACAATACGTCGGAGAGCGTTATCGTGATGCCAACAATTCACAAACTCTAGACAGCTATACCTTGTTGAACCTGACTGGGAATTATTATATCAGCCCCAACCTAACCATTAGCAGCCGACTTAACAATCTAACAGATAAAGATTATGAGACCGTTTATGGCTACCGCCAAAAAGGCATTAATTCCTTCATCTCACTAACCTACCAATGGTTCTAAATTTTTATATCTGCAGTACATCAAAGGGCATAGATTTTATGCCCTTTTTTTATATGTCTTTTTTTAGCAATTACGTTTTAACTTTTGCACTATTTTGGTTCAAAATATATCATACTACGATTAGCACGTTGCTATAAATGAGGGATTTTTTAATATCAAATGACTGATTTGCTGTCCATCGTTCTATTATTTATCTGTTATGACAATAATCCAAATATTCTCCAATAGTTTATTGGCATTTAAATTGCACTTTAACCATTGCTCAAATTTGTGGTAATTATCCAATGACCCATCCTACTTTTTTACATAGTCTCGAATCCAACCAGAACCTGTTTGATGATATGTTCAACAACCTACTATCAGGGTTAATTGTCGCTGACAGCAACTACGAGTGCGTCTATATCAACGCGACGGCTGAGCAGATTTTGTCAGTTAGTCAGCAGCATTTACTTCATAAAAATGTTATCGATATTTTAACCCCCGCAAACTATGAAAAATTACTAACGCAAGCATCAGAGCAATCGCATACGGATGATGACCCGATAACGCATAAAAAAACCAAAGCACAGGTCAAATTGGCGCTGCAAAACCAATTTGAACATACCAAAAAAATGTACCAAGCCTTCATTCATCATGATTGCACCATTTTGGGGCTAAGCGCTCAAGGGATTGGTGCACCATTATTGGTCGATTATGGGGTTTCCCCATTAGAAACCGCTGCGGGTTTTTTCTATTTGATCGAAATTTGGGCAAAAGATCGCGAAAGTCGTATTCAACAAGAACAATATCAAAATCACCAACATTTGATAACCCGTCAAATGATTCGCAGTATGGCACACGAGGTCAAAAACCCTTTAGCCGGCATCCTTGGGGCAAGCCAGCTGCTTGAGAAGAATTTTAATCAAATCATGAAATCTGATGGGATTGTGAACTATATCAATGACACCAAGGCGCAAAAGGTCGCCAATTATCTCAGTATCATCATGGATGAGACCAGACGACTCAATAACTTGGTGACCCAATTGCTGGGCGCGCCAAATTTGCCCAACTGGCAAGTGATTAACGTGCATGAGCCCCTGCAGCATGTACTAACGTTGGCAGAGATACAAAACCCCAATATTAGTCTAGTCAGAGACTTTGATTTATCGTTGCCAGAAATTACCGCTGATAAAGACCAGCTGGTACAAGTATTTATGAATATCGTCAATAATGCGATACAAGCGCTCAATGAAAACGACATTGTGTCGCCTATCATCACGGTAAAAACCCGTATTCAGCACCAACAAACCATTGGCGATATACGACATAAAAGCGTCTTGCGCGTCGATTTTATTGATAATGGCTTGGGCATTGATAGTGAGTTGTTACCGCAAATTTTTTATCCTTTGGTTACAGGACGCGCCAATGGTACAGGGTTGGGACTGGCACTTGCTCATGACATTATGCAGCGCCATCAAGGGCAAATCAGTGTGACCTCTCAGCCAGGTGAAACCCTATTTACGATTTTTTTACCTTGGCAAATTCGACAAATAACCAAATGACCAATGGATAGTTTAACCCTGATACACCACAGCATCATGACTGATCGGCTATGAATTTTTCAATCAATAATGTTTAAACCAATACAGTTTCCCATATAGGGTTTTTATATGACTTATATCAATAATAAAACGCCAACCACCGAGCCTATTGTTTGGGTCATCGATGACGACCAAGCGTTACGCATGATTTTGGAAGATACGCTGACAGATAGTGGGTTTCAAGTGCAAACCTTTGGTAATGCGCAATCGGCGTGGCGGCTACTACAAGATAGCGGGCAAGACAGCCAAGCGAAGAGTGACCATAGTGCCTCCTTGCCAAGCGTCATCGTCACCGATATTCGAATGCCGATGATGAACGGGTTGGACTTTAGCAGTAAAATCAAACAAGCCTTTGCACAAATTCCTGTCATCATCATGACCGCGCATGCCGATGTGCAATCTGCGGTGGATAGCTATCAATCAGGCGCGTTTGATTACTTACCCAAGCCGTTTGAGTTAGATGATGCCATTGCCATGGTGAAAAAAGCTTGCCTGCAAAGCCAGTCAAACCAAACACAAAAGCGCAGTAAGCCTGAGAACTACAACGACTCTCTGATTCGTGATGCACAGCAGCAGCCAGCGCAAAAAGTAGCAGTCGCGCCAGAAAAAGCCACCACCAACCCATCGGGCATCATCGGGCAATCGATTGCCATGCAAAAAGTATTTCGTGCAATTGGTCGCTTGTCGCATATGCCGATGACAGTCCTCATCACCGGTGAATCAGGGACGGGTAAAGAGCTGATTGCCAGTGCCTTACACGAACATTCACCACGCAAATCCAAACCGTTTATCGCGCTCAATATGGCGGCGATTCCGCATGATTTGATTGAAGCTGAACTATTTGGTCATGAAAAAGGCGCGTTTACGGGTGCCACTACCACGCGCCAAGGGCGTTTTGAGCAGGCGCATGGCGGCACTTTATTTTTGGATGAAATCGGCGATATGCCTTTACCGACCCAAACACGTTTGCTGCGCGTCTTAGCAAATGGTGAGTTTTACCGTGTCGGTGGTCTCAAACCCATTAAAGTCGATGTACGTATCATCGCAGCAACCCATCAAAACTTAGAAACCCTTGTGCAGCAAGGCAAGTTTCGCGAAGATTTGTTTTATCGGCTAAATGTCATTCGACTGGCGCTACCTTCCCTACGTGAGCGCCGCGAAGACATTCCGCTGTTAATCGATTTTTTTATGCAAAATATCGCCAAAAGCATGCATACCCCCACCAAAACCATCACGCCGTCTGCCATGCATATTTTACAAAGCTACCCTTGGCAAGGTAACGTGCGCCAACTTGAAAATACCTGCCGCTGGCTCAGTGTGATGACAACAGGGCAAACCATTCAGCCCAGTGATTTGCCACCCGAGATTTTACAAGCGTTTGAATTGCAAGATAGCAAGCCTGTAACTACGCGTGAGCCCAATACACATAAGACACATAACTATCAGCCCGACACTCAGTTTGAGGCACCTGCTAGCGACCATCCGTCATCTTTACCAGCTCCCAGTAACAGCCCTAGTGCTAGTTCTAATCTCAGTGCACATTCGAGTGATCTGCAAATGCCTTTGTCCGCTACGACGGTCATACCGACCTTGCACGCATCACAAACTGTCGCAACCGCAGATTGGATCACCCCGCTGCAAGTTTGGGCACAGCAAGCACTGGCGGAAGGACAGTACGACATATTGCAAACCGCTTATCCGATGTTTGAGAAATGTTTACTTGAAGTGGCACTTGCCCATACTGCTCAGCATAAAGGACAAGCGGCTGACCTACTGGGTTGGGGGCGCAATACCGTGACCCGAAAATACCAGCAGTTGATTGAAGGCAAGCCCGTTAAGCCGTCATGATTGAGACAAGGTCAACTCACAAAGTACTGGTTATCATAAAAAATAGCTGTCAGTCGCTCGTGACTGACTTAAAGCCACTATCAGCTTCAAATCCACTCAACCATACCGAGCTTTGGTATGGGGTATGGTATTCAACCCAATCGCCGCCTATAGCCGTTGTCGTTAAACAATTACTACCTCACTTTAGCGCAACCAATCTCGCCCATTTTGAGCAAGAAATTAACGCCCTTCATCATTGCCAGAGCCTAGCGATTGACAGCACCCATCATACAAGCGGCATTCCCACGCTGTATGCTTCAAACCTTCTACCCGACACCCTCATCTTTGACCAACAGCAGCCGCAGCAACTTGTTGGTCCTTGTCTGGTCATGTCGTATCATCCAGGGGAGACGTTAAAATCCTTGCTGTATACGCATGCTAAATTGCCCATACTCAGTCTTCCGCAAAAAATGACCATTTTTTTACATAGTTGCCAAGTGGTCAACCGTTTACATCAATTTGGGCTGATGCATTTGGATCTCAAACCCGCCAACTTTATCGTAAAACCCAATCTTGAAGTGGTGTTAATTGATTTTGGTCTAAGCAATTTTAGTTTTAGTGATATTGGTTTTAGTGATATTGGTTTTAGTGATTTTGGTCTTAGTGATACTAGGGCAAAAAATGATTCACTCAACTGCAAATCTCACACCGCTGGTACACCCGCCTATATGAGTCCTGAACAATTCACAGGAAAGCCTGTTGACAAGTTTAGCGACTACTATAGCTTGGGGGTGGTATGGTACGAATTATCGATGGGATGTCTGCCTTTTATGGCAGATGATTATCCTGATTGGGCAATCGCGCATTGCCAACAGCCCGTGCCTTTTTTATGCCCAAATCATCAGCTATCAGAATTTGCTTGCCAAGCTTGCCAGCCTTTTATCGACAAACTGCTGGCAAAACGCGCGGAAAACCGTATTAATGACTTGGCAAATATTATCAATGCGCTAAAAATTCTACTTAACCAATAAAAAAATGCGTTTTTTTTAAAAAACCCCTTGCCAAAGCGAAATTTTTCTATATAATAGCCAACCACAAAGACACTGATACAAATATTGAGTCAACACTTTGAGGCAACTCATGGGGCTGTGGCGAAATTGGTAGACGCACTGGATTTAGGTTCCAGCGCCGCGAGGTGTAAGAGTTCGAGTCTCTTCAGCCCCACCACTCAAATCGGTATTAGTTAAATTAACCTGCCTCTCGCAGGTTTTTTTATGCCTAAAATTCCTGTCTATCTTATCTCATCCTTGCTTACTGGCTTACTGTTAGCCAGTATATTACTCATTTTGTTGCTAAAAATTTTTTAACTGATTGCCAACTAGCTACTTTTTAACTTGCATCTAATATTAACCACCCCATCTCTATAGTTAGCTTGTTTACTGCTAACTATGTTAATTTTTCTACTGCCTTTTATAAGCCTATATTCCTATGAAAATTTTACAATCGCCCTATTACCAGCCACGAAAGCTGCTCAGCGCCTCCTCTGAGCCGCCCTATACCGTTCAACTTATTGAAGACAACATCCAATACGCTAGCAAATATAACCCTTTTGAGTCGCTACTCGATGATATTTTCCCTGGAGTGCATGTTGGCAACCATGATATGGTGATTCGCAAAGAGCAGCTCAAAGATTTTGAGCGTTGCACCGATTTTACCACCGTCGCCTATTCGCATAAAAATAATACTTTATATGAACGTGAAGCTTGTTATTTTCATCCCAAATATGAAGTATTCATGCTCACCAATGAAGATTTGTCCAATGACTATGACGAGTACATCTTTGAGTCAGGCTTGTTAAAAGTCGTCAGTATTTACTATATTTCGACCAATCCGCATTCGGCAGCGAGTGTCAAAAACGTGTTTGATGAATACTTGCAAAAGTATGTGTCGCAAGAGGCTAAAGTATCGATTTTACTCAAAGAAGTCCATGGTTTTGTGTTTAAAACCCATCGTATCAAGCCATTTCCCATCAATTTAGACACCATGTATCACGAGGATTTTCTGCCCGTGCATCAACATATCAAAGAATCGCTCAATCACGATGGTAAAGGCGTGGTACTGTTGCATGGTGTGGCGGGTTCAGGTAAAACTAACTATATCAAATGGCTAACTAGCCAAGTGCCTAATAAAAAATTCATCTTTGTACCCACTACCATGATTGGATATTTGACTAACCCTGAATTTATGTCACTATTGGTGGATAATAAAAACTCGGTATTAGTGCTGGAAGACTGTGAGAACTATATTGCCGAACGTAGCATTGATAACGCCAATACCGATGTGGTATCAGCGATTTTGAACATTGCTGATGGTATGCTGTCGGATGTGTTGGAGTGCCAGTTTATTTGTACCTTTAACTCCGATATCTCAAAAATTGACCCCGCGCTGCTGCGTAAAGGTCGATTGATAGCTGAGTATAAATTCAAAGAACTGTCCGTCGAAAAATCCAACGCGTTTTTGGCATCGATTGATAAAGCTATCACCGTCAATAAACCGCACTCATTGGCAGAGTTAACCAATATGGATCATCTATCCTATCGGGAGAAACAAGCAGAAAAACCCAAATTTGGTTTTGTATAATTATTAAGCCTAATCATTAATTATAGTCATTAAACATCATCAGCAGGCATAAAAAAAGGAGCTCAATGGCTCCTTTTTTTATACTAGACGTTACTAAACCTAGACCTAGACATTGTCGATTTGCTTTTCATCAATGGGCACAAGCTCAATTGCTGTTTTATCGGCATTCATACGAATCGAAACCGTACCGCCATTCACCAAATCACCAAATAATATTTGCTCTGCCAATGGTTTTTTGATTTCATCTTGAATCAAGCGGTTCATTGGGCGTGCACCCATGAGACGATCGTAACCCTTTTCTGCCAGATAATTTCTGACTTCATCATCAATTTCAAGCACCACTTTCTTGTCATCAAGCTGGGCTTGCAGCTCAACCAAGAATTTATCAACCACCGATACGATGACATTTTGATCCAATGGGTTAAATTGAATGATGGCATCCAAACGATTGCGAAACTCTGGGGTAAACATCCGTTTCATCGCTTCACTATTATCGCGGCTATGGTCTTGTTTGGTAAAGCCCATGCTGTTGCGACTGATGCTATCAGCACCGACATTGGTGGTCATGATCAGTATCACTTGTTTAAAGCTTGATGTGCGACCGTTATTGTCAGTGAGCGAGCCATGATCCATCACCTGAAGCAGCAAGTTAAATACGTCAGGATGGGCTTTTTCAATCTCATCTAGCAATAGCACACAATGCGGGAATTGATTGATTTTTTCGGTCAATAAACCACCCTGATCAAAGCCCACATAGCCTGGCGGTGCCCCAATCAAGCGTGACGCTGTATGTGCTTCCATATACTCAGACATATCAAAACGAACCAGTTCAATGCCTAACAAATTCGCTAACTGACGACTGACCTCAGTTTTACCGACACCCGTAGGACCGGCAAACATAAACGAACCAATCGGTTTATCATCTGGTTTTAAGCCTGCACGTGACAACTTTATGGCATCTGCCAAGTTTTTGATGGCTTCATCTTGACCAAACACCAGATGTTTTAGGTTACTTTCAAGATTTTGCAGCACCGATTTGTCATCCGTTGAGACGGATTTTGGCGGGATGCGCGCAATTTTTGAGATAATATATTCAATTTGCGGAACATCAATCACTACCTCGCCATCTTTTTGTGCCGCATCAATCACTTTATTATCGGCTTCGCTTAACATAGCTTCAGGTTCGACAACACCATCTGCTGCATGGCTAACATCCAAATCATCGATAAGTGCGTCTTCATCCACCACAGGCTGATTTGATAGCTTGTCATTTGCAACGGCATCAATGGATTGATTGCTGTCCACACTAGATTCAACATCATTTTCGGCTTGTTTTTGCAGGCGAACAAATGCACCCGCTTCATCAATCACATCAATGGCTTTGTCAGGCAAAAAGCGTTCGTGAATGTGTTTTACCGCCAGATGCACAGCACTTTGTAGCGCCTGATCGGTATAGCTCACATTATGGAAGTTCTCATATTGTTTTTTCAGACCGCGTAGAATATCAATCGTTTCATCAATGGATGGCTCGTTGACATCCACTTTTTGGAAACGACGACTTAAGGCATGGTCTTTTTCAAATACTTGGCGGTATTCGGTAAAGGTGGTTGAGCCGATACAACGCAGCTCACCGGATGCCAACGCAGGTTTGATTAAATTTGACACATCCATATTGCTGCTCATCGATGAGCCTGCGCCAATAATCATATGGATTTCATCAATAAATAAAATCGCATTGGGCTTGGCTTTTAAAGCATCTAGGAGCGCTTTCATCCGTTTTTCAAAATCGCCGCGGTATTTTGTACCGGCAATCAGCGCGCCAATATCTAGACTATAAACCACACAACCTGATAATGGTTTTGGTGCTTTGTCATTGACAATCAGCCATGCCAGGCCCTCTGCAATCGAGGTTTTACCCACCCCTGGGTCACCCACCAGTAGCGGATTATTTTTGCGGCGACGGCATAAAATCTGCGCGGTACGCTCGATTTCTGCTTGGCGACCAATTAACGGATCGGTGCCACCCGTAGAGGCTTTTTGATTAAGATTAATGGTAAATTCAGTCAATGGGTCTTTATTGGCTTTTTCACCCGTTTCTTCAGTTTCAACACTGGTCAATTTGTCGCGCACTTTTTTGTCTTGACCATGCGATAGATACTGTGTTAACTCAAGTCGCGTCACCCCTTGTTTTTTAAGCAGATACACCGCGTAGGTGTCATGCTCTGAGAACATAGACACTAGCAAATCTGAGCCTTCTACCAAACGGCTGCTGGCAACCGATTGAACATGAAAAATCGCCCGCTGCAAGATACGGTCAAAACTGCGCGTTGGTTGTGGCGAGTAATCTTCGTTGATATCGACCGTTGGGGTATGTTCATCAATATACTGGATCAAATCTTTGCCAAGCTGATCCACATTGACTGCACAAGCCACCAAGGCTTCTACCGCATTTTCATTCTCTAACAGTGCCAATAGCAAATGCTCGACCGTTAAATATTCATGTGCACGTTGTTTTGCGAGTGTCACTACCAACCGCAACGTGCTTTGTAATTCTAAACTTAACATAAGATGTCCTTAATACGTGTCACCGACGGTTTTTGATTTTGCCCTACTTGAAAAATCATGCGTTATATAATTGATTGGTTTGATGTCTTTATTGCTGTTGATGGTTATTTGCGTTGATGTTTTCTCAAGTTTCATTTGCCGTCACCTCAGCGCCAAATATCTTATGGATATCTGGCTAATCATGCTAAGTTCGGTTAAAAGGAAGTAAAAATGAAAGATGACAAAATGGGAAAAATCAAAATCATTAGGTTTAATATAATGACATTGCTAATAAATTCAAGTGATAAAACGTAGTTAATGGCGGGTTTTAAAATGGCAAAAAATTTTGATGGTAAATAAAATATTCAATGGTGAATAAAGGATACAAAGACGGTACCATTAAAAATACAGTACAAGAAGGTTAAGATAATAGGCTAAGAAACATTGATAAACAAAATTAAGAAATTAGGCTGAGCGACAAGGTTAAAAGCTTAAATAGCAAACTGCCACTAACCTTGTGGTTCGATTTGACTCAGTAACGGATAGCCTGCCTGACGCGCTTCACGGTTGACGGCTTGGGCTTTGGTTTCTGCGATGTCCTTAGGGTATATACCGGCAATTCCTTTGCCTTGTTGATGAATGGCAAGCATAATACTGATAGCCGAATCTAGCGTATGTTTAAAATGATTTTGTAAAACATCCACCACAAATTCCATTGGCGTATAGTCATCGTTATACATGACCACCGCATACATCTGTGGTTTTTTCAGTTCAGGGTCAGCCAATAGCACATCTTCGACAGGATCGGTATTTGGCGCGCCTTCTATATCGGTCAAACGCGCTGGCAATGAATTTGGTGATTGGCTAGGTGGCTGTTTAGGGGAATGTGTTGGCAACCATGCCGGTAGGTGCCAATCCATATTCGTGGTGGTTGGCTGTGACACGACTGATTGACGAGAAAAATTAAGCGTTTGAAGCATCATTAATTAAACATTTACCCAATATTAGATTAAACATTGATTATACTACTTTGCAGCAGTCGTTGCGGCAGGTTTTTGCGTATTGGCTGTGCTTGCCACTGGCGTGCTATCGGTCGAGCTCACAGGTCGTTTATCCGCTTCAGGCGTTTCTTCAAGCGTATATGGCATGTTATCAATCGGCTGACCGAGTTGCCAATCATACACTTGCTCAGTTTTTTGGTTGCCGGCGGTTAATTCAAGTTTCACTTGTTTGGGTACAAAGTTTTTGGGCATCAAAAACCGCCCGCGAATTCTTGCAATCCCATGAATCGAATAACTATTGGGTTGTAATGGTACTTCGACCATATTAACTTCATCGAGCAAGGTCAATTTCGGTATCAAATTTTTTGGCTGATTTGACGGATCGACCATACCGACATCAAAGCGGTATTCATAAGCATTTTCTGGCAACGGTGCGATTTTTGCCCCGATGACTTGTAAACTCATACCGCCTTTTTTGGCAAGCGACGTGGTTAAGAATTGCTGACCTTGTTCAAGCTGTAAGTTGGTGACTTTTAGATCTTGAATATCGGTACGCAGTGCTGATAGGTTCGCCAAGCTGATATCACGCTCTTGCTGCGCGGTGGTTAGTTGGCTTTGCAACGTATCAGATTTTAGCTTTAATGATTTGATGTTTTCTGCTGAGATTTCAAGACCTGCGGCGGTTTTTTTCGCTTCTTCAGCCGCAAAGCTTAAGCCGCGATGATAACCAATGCGTTGACCTAACACCAGTGCAATGATAGCAACTAACAACAAACTAACCGCAAACGCAATCAACCACCCAGACACCTTGTTGGGTTGGGTAATATAATTGCGTTGTGCTTCTGGCAAAGATTGAGAAGAGTTATTATCTTCGGGCAAATCCATAGAGATACTCAAATTGAAAAACGATCAAAACATGGATAATCACAGTACTGATGATAGCTCAAAAAGGGTTGATGAATATGACATCCATTAAAGCGAATCCCATTATAAACAAAAATTATGATGAATTCAGCTAAATTTATTGACCGAAAAAATAATAAAGTTAACCCATTTCATCATAGCGTCATATTTTTTTGGCTAGAAAGAATAAAGCAGTGCTTGTTATGGCATTAATATTTATAAATACGCTGACCATAAATAGCTTAAGAAAATAACTTAAGCAAACAACTTATTAAAGAAATACCTTAAGGCACTACGGCGACCAATTCCAACCCTGTTTGCTCTGCAAGCCCAAACATCACATTCATATTTTGCACGGCTTGTCCTGCCGCACCTTTGACCAAATTATCTTGTACTACCAAAATCGTCGCCATCGGGCTATTTTCTAGTGTTTGCACCGCAATTCTTAAATAATTGCTACCGCGTACACTACGGGTATCTGGGTACATCCCTTTTGGCATGACGTCTACAAAATATTCGTTTTGATAGCTGGTTTCATATAAAGATTGTAAATCTAACGCTTGACCCGCCGCCGTCAAGCGAACATGAATCGTGGTAAACATACCGCGAATCATGGGTACCAAATGGGGTACAAAGCGGATATCATGCGGCTGAAAGCGTTTGCTTTGACCCAATATCTGGTCAATCCCTTGGGTAATCTCTGGACCATGACGATGACCTGCCACGCCATAGGCACTAAAACTATCCGAGGTCTCGCTAAACAATAAATTCATTTTGGCTTGGCGACCGGCACCTGATACGCCTGATTTGGCATCAATAATAATCCAAGGTTCAATCAATGCCTGCTGCTGGCTGTTTTGGGCATCGATTAGCGGTTTTAATCCCAAAATCGCCGTGGTGGGATAACAACCTGGGTTGCCAATGACCTTGGCTTTGGCAATGGAATCACGATTGACTTCGGGTAACCCATACACAGCGTCTTTTAAAATATCGGGGCAAGCATGTTCAAGTTTATACCAAGTTTCAAAATCTTGTAGCGACTGCAAACGAAAATCTGCCGCCAAATCGATGACTTTAGTGCCATTTTCGGTTAAAAATCTGGCATGCTTCATCGCAACGCCATGGGGCGTAGCAAAGAATACTACATCACATGCTGCTAATTTTTTTTCATCTAAATCCGAAAACGTTAAATCGGTCACGCCCCGCAAACTTGGAAACATGTCATCGACGCGCCTGCCCGCTTCTGAGCGCGATGTCAGCATCGTCACTTGTGCCTGTGGATGACGACTCAATAGTCGAATTAGCTCTACGCCAGTGTAGCCTGTACCACCGACAATACCTACTTTGATCATGGTCGTCTCCTAATGTTGGTATTAAAGTTTGTAATCATGCACCGCATCAATAAAAGCTTTGGCATGGTCAGGATTAACCCATTGGTTAATGCCATGACCTAAGTTTGCTATATAGCCTGTTTTGTCACCGAGGCTATAGGCGCCCTGTAACATCAAATGCGTCTGCTGGCGAATATGCTCAGGCGATGCAAATAATGTCGCGGGGTCAAGATTACCTTGCAGCGCGATGCCTGTATGCCGCTTTTTGTGCAATTTGGTCAATGCTTTTTGCTGTTCAAAGACGATGCTGCGGGCTCTATCTAGGGGCATCGTCCAATCTAGTCCTAGCGCATCCGCGCCACTATGGCATTGGGTATCTAACCATAAACCGCCACCTTTGGTAAACAATACCACAGGTACTTCTGGATATTTTGCTTTGATCGCCGCGACAATTTTAGTGTTGTAATGGTGTGAAAATTCAACAAATTGGCGATGCGCCAATGCCCCGCCCCAACTATCAAAAATTTGTACTAACTGCGCCCCTGCGGCTATTTGCGCTAGCAAGTAATCAATCACGGCATCGGTGATTTTAGCGAGCAGCGCATGCAAGGTCTCAGGCTCGCCATACAACATGGCTTTGGCATAGCGGTATTCTTTAGAACTACCGCCTTCAATCATATAGGTCGCCAACGTCCACGGACTACCTGAGAAGCCAAATAATGGCGCACGACCTGCCAGCGCATGACGAATACTGGTCACCGCTTTCATCACATAGTCGAGTGCATCTGCCATCGCGACGGTTGGCAAGGCTTCAACCTCTGCCATGCTTCTGACAGTTTTGTGAAATTTGGGACCTTCCCCTGCCTCGAAATACAGACCCAAACCGAGCGCATCAGGAATGGTTAAAATATCACTAAACAAAATCGCCGCATCCAACTCAAAACGGCGAAATGGCTGAATGGTGACTTCCGTCGCCAAATCGGTATTTTTACAAAGCGATAAAAAGTCCCCGGCTTGGGCGCGGGTTTTTTTATACTCAGGCAAATATCGACCGGCTTGTCGCATCATCCACACAGGCGTCACATCCACAGATTCAAAACGCATGGCTCTTAAAATGCGGTCATTTTTTAACATCGGAAAGTTATGGGTCATGTCATTGCCTTTAAAAATAATCTCGGATAAAATAATCTTGGGTAAAAATACTATTGAATCAGTCTAAAATTAGTTAAATTTCAATCAAGAGTTGTCGAAAATTATACGATAATCGCCATATTATCACGATGGACCATCACGTGGCGTTCCTCATTTTTACCCAAAATCGCTTCAATGTCGCTATTGCGTTTGCGAGCGATGCGCTTAGCTTCACTTGATGAGAAATCCACCTGACCTACTGCGATACGTACCCCTGCTTTATCAACGCACTCCACCACATCGCCCTCATCAAAATCACCTTGCACTTCAATCACCCCGACAGGCAATAAGCTTTTGTTATTTTTAATGATGGCATCCACTGCGCCATCGTCAATCACCAAGCGACCTGCCATACGCAGATGCGCGGCTAACCATTGTTTTTTGGCAATGCGTTTATCATCGTCATTGGTGGTGAGCATCGTACCTAACGATTCCCCTTTGACCACGCGATTAATCACGTTATCGATGCTGCCGCTGACAATCACGGTGGGACAACCACCCATTGCCGCAAGCCTTGCCGCACGAATTTTGGTAATCATGCCGCCACGACCCAATTTACCACCATCTCCCGCCACGTCAAACAAGTAATCTGCCATTGCCCGTTCGCTCTTAATCAGCTTGGCATCAGGGTTGGTACGAGGATTATCGGTAAATACGCCTTGCTGGTCGGTCAATATAATGTATAAATCAGCTTTGACCATGGCTGCCACCATCGCACCTAGACTGTCATTATCACCAAATTTGATTTCATCGACACTGACGGTGTCATTTTCGTTAATGACAGGCAGCACGCGCCATTCAAGTAGCTGATTTAACGTACTGGCGGTATTGAGATAACGATTTCGATTGGCAAGATCGTCATGTGTCAGCAGTAACTGCGCGCTTTGTACACCATACTGAATCAACGCCGACCACCAAGTTTCAATCAAGCCCATCTGCCCAATGGCGGCGCAGGCTTGCAAGGCTTGTAGTTTTTTGGGGCGTTCTTCCAAATTCATCCGCACCACCCCTTCTGCCACTGCCCCTGAGGATACCAGCAATACTTGGTAGCCTTCATTATGCAGCTTGGCAATTTGCTTCGCCCATTCATAAATTGCGGTGCGATCTAAGCCTTTACCATTATTGGTCAGTAGCGATGAACCAATTTTTACCACAATGGTGTTGGACTTAAGGGCTTTTTTAGTTGAGCTAGGTGAGGCGGTGGCAGTCATAAGTTGGCTATTATAATCAGTCAAGTGCAATTTTTTAATCAAATGAAATGCCATAATGGCTTGGCTGAGCATTGTAACAATTTTTACTGGCTTTATAAATGCTAATTCGATGCTGGTATCCGTTAAATATCACACCTTTTTGTCATACGCATTTTTATCCCAATCAAATAGCAACCATTAAAAAAACAAATTGACATTGTCAACTAAAAAATATCGACTTGAGGTTTTCTCAATTTAGATGAGTATAACTTGCTATCAACTTTGCTTTTATATAAATTTGCTCATCTTCATGTGCTACTGGGTTTATCAAATTTATGAAAAGAGCTGTTGTCACCACTTCCTCATCTTGTCTTGAAGCCCTCGGATTGTCGCAAGGCATAGACATTCTGCGCTTACACGTAAATATCAATAACGTTGATTTTATCGATGGTAAAAATATCACCAGTGAGCGTCTAGCAACCATCATGAAAACCAACCTCAAATCGGTGGCGAGGACATTTCCGCCATCCATCCATGAGATGCATCTGTTGTTTAATGATTTGATTGCTCACGGGGTCACTGAGGTATTCGTTTGCGTTATCTCGTCCAAATTTAGCCAAACTTTGCCCATGCTAGAAGAACTCAAAGTACATTATGCCAATCGTCTGCATATCTTTGTGTATGACACCAAAACACTCAATATTGCTGAAGGTGCGCTGGCGTATGAGGCAAAAGTGTTGATTGAGCAAGGTGAGTCGTTTGAAAACGTGGCAAAAAAACTTGACGATTTGCGACGTCGCAGTGAATTTTTATTTACCCTCAGCGACTTGGACTATATTATTCGCAACAAAAAATTGTCCGCCCCTGCCGCATTTGTTGCCAACTTATTTGATATCAAACCGATTATGCAAATTAATCAAATTGGCGAGATTGTCGCGGTGGAAAAAGTGCGCAAACTTGAAAAAACCCTGGCTACCATGGGAAAAACCGTCGAAAAACTTGCCGTAAATCAACCCGCGTTTATCTATTTGACAGATACGGGGCATCATGAAAGCACCGAATTTTTTAAAAAAATATTGGCGACCCATTTTGGTTGGCATGATTTGCCTGTCATTCGCGTGTCGACTATTTCACTTGCCAATCATGGCTTGATGGGAACAGGTATTGGGGTGTTTTATGGTGAATTACCCTACATTGTCAAAGCATTAAAAAAATGACCCGTCCTTATCTACATTCACCTAATAAAAAAGGTTAGCCTGCGCTAACCTTTTTAAAGCTATTTCAATCACCGCTAAGGTGCGTAGACCACTTCTACGCCATCATCGTCATCGTAGTCGTCGTCATCAAAATCATCGTCATCCAATGCGCGACCTTCACGCTCAGCTTTACGTTTGGCACGATACGCTTCTTTTTGCTCTTCCGTATTGGCACGCACTTCCGCTTCCAGTCGTTCAAAACGCAACCGCTGACTTTCAGCAAAGTCGGGATCGGTTTCTTCCATCTCGCGCTCTTGTTCGATTTCGTTCATCAAATGCCAAACCACGGCATCAACCCCTTCGCCTGTGAGCGTGGAGGTACGAAAAACCATCCCTGTCCAACCAAGCTCTGCCACGATGTGGGTGCAAAGTTGGTTTAATTCTTCTGCGGGTACTTGGTCGATTTTATTTAAAATCAAAATCTGTGGCAGTTTTGACAGCTCTGGCGAGAATTTTTCTAACTCATTAAAAATCACTTGGGCGTTTGCCACAGGGTCGCTACCATCAATGGGCTGTACATCGACAAGATGCAATAATCGACGGGTACGAGCGACGTGTTTTAAAAAGCGGATACCCAGTCCAGCCCCTTCAGAGGCGCCTTCAATCAGCCCTGGGATATCTGCCATGACAAATGAGCGGTGTTTGCCCACATCCACGACACCTAGATTGGGTACCAAAGTGGTAAATGGATAATTGGCAACTTTGGGTTTGGCAGCAGAGACTTGACGAATAAAGGTGGATTTACCCGCGTTTGGTAGACCAATAAGACCCACGTCAGCTACTACTTTTAGCTCGAACTTCAAGACTTTTAATTCGCCTGGGAAACCTGGGGTGGCACGTCGTGGTGCTTGATTGGTAGAGGTTTTAAAATGGGTATTGCCTTGCCCGCCGTCACCGCCTTTGGCAATCCTCGCCGTTTGCCCTTTTTTGGTCAAGTCCGCTAAAACCTCACCTGTTTCGGTATCAACCACGGTGGTACCGATGGGTACGGATAGATAGATATCATCCGCCCCACGACCTGAACAGTTTTTGGCGCCGCCATTTTCGCCGCGTTTGGCATCATAGCGACGTGTAAACCGGTAATCGACGAGGGTGTTGGTGTTGTCGTCGCACACCACATACACATCACCGCCTTTGCCGCCATCACCGCCATCGGGACCGCCTTTGGGGACGTATTTTTCTCGGCGAAAACTGACGATACCATTGCCGCCGTCGCCTGCTTTGACTGTTACGATTGCTTCATCGATAAAACGCATTGAAGACTTTCCTTAAATTCTTGGATAACCAAATATTATAGCATGAATTTTAGCAAGAAAAATTTGAACACAATCGATGTTTGAAAATTTATTCAATAAAAAACCGCCCAAACTTGAGCGGTCTTGTAACCGTCCTTAACGCTTAGGAACACTTAGGCATTTTTTGCCATGGTTTCAGCGACACGCAATACTTGGGTGCTATAGCCCATTTCGTTGTCATACCATAGGTACATAACTGCACGGTTGTCTTGCGCAAGCGTAGATTTGGCGTCCCAAATCGCCACTTTTTCACAGCCCACAAAGTCGGTAGAAACGGCTTCATCCGAATCTGAATAAGCAATTTGCGCTTGCCATTGTTCGCTCTCAGTGGCTTCTTTGATAAAGGCATTGAGTTCATCGCTTGAATTGACTGGGTTTTTGAAATTCAAATTCAAAATCGCAAGGCTCACGTTTGGCGTTGGTACACGTACTGAGCTACCTGACAATTTGCCTTTTAATTCTGGAATTGCTTTACTGACCGCTTTGGCAGCGCCTGTGCTTGTCATTACCATATTTAAGGTTGCAGCACGCCCACGACGCTCGGCTTTATGGTGGTTATCGACCAAGTTTTGGTCATTGGTAAACGCATGGATGGTTTCCATGTGACCGTTTTCAATGCCGTATTTATCGTTTAAGAGTTTGAGCGTAGGGGTAATGGCATTGGTGGTACAGCTTGCCGCTGATACGATGGTATCACTGCCGATGGTGTCATCATTGACATTGTAGACGATGTTTTTGATATCGCCCGACGCTGGGGCAGTCAATAGCACTTTTTTGGCACCTTTTGATTGTAAATGCTTGCCAAGACCTGCTTCATCTTTCCATTTACCGGTGTTGTCGATGATTAAGGCATTGTCGATACCATAAGACGTGTAGTCGATTTCGCTTGGGTCAGAAGCATAAATGACTTTGATAAAACGACCATTGGCGATGATACCGCTGTTTGCTTTATCCACCACCACTGAGCCATCAAACCAGCCATGTACCGAGTCACGCTCAAGCAAGCTTGCACGTTTTTCCAAATCGGCTTCACCGGCTGGACGGACGACGATGGCTTTTAATTGTAAGCCTTTATCTGAGGCAGGACGGCTCATCAGCAACCGAGCCAAAATACGACCGATACGACCAAAACCATATAACACGACATCTGTCGCAGGCACTTCGTCACCGCTGGTAAAGCTGTCAGCTTGTTTGCCTGCTTTGAGCGCTTGACCCAAGTCCACAGTAGTATGGCTTAAATTTTGGTCGTTTAACGCGGTGGCAAAGGCGAGTGTATCAGCGATGTTAAGGGCGTTTTTGTCATGATGAGCGATAATATCAACAAGGTTTAAGGCAATGCGGTTGCCAAAAAACAACACATCGACGCCTTTATTGGCTAGGGTATTTAGCTCAACTAATAACTGAACCGCTTGGGCTTCTTGATTTTTGCGAGTAGTGAGGTGGTCTTGGTAAAGATTGGCAGACATAGTATGACCTTTTTTTGTGAAGGAAAAATAAAATCTGTGAAAAATGCAGCAAAAATAAACGCCTAAATTGTAACGGAATTTAGGCGTTTTAGCAATTTTAAAGCAGGGTGTTTCAACTACCTAGCTTATCGGCTATTTTGTACGGTTTTTTGCAATTTACTGACATCATAGCCTTGAGATTTTGCGGTAGCGACCATTGTTTGATAAGTGTCTTCATCCATCGTGGGTGTGCGTGACAAAATCCACAAGTATTTTTGATTTGGTGTACCCACCAACGCATGGTTATAATTGGAGTCTAAAGCAAGCACCCAATAGTCGGCTTTACCCACAGGCAACCAGCGCAATCCTTGCGGCAAGAAAGTAACTTTGAGTTTACTGCCACTGTCGCCATTTTTGGTGGCTTCACCAATGCTTTGCATGGGTTTGCCATCTTTGCCCATACATTGGTTATTGACTTCCACCTTGCCTGTCGGTTGTAGGGTATAAGTAGCGGTGACATCACTGGCACAGTTACGCTGAAAAAACATCGGCAAACGGGCAATTTCGTACCATTTGCCCGCATAACGGTTTAAATCAACGCTTTGCACCGCCTGAGCTTTACCAATACCTGTGGGCTTGGCAGTGGTTTCGGTTGCGGTGTTTTTGTTGGGGGTGGTGGCGCAAGCACTCATCGCAATTAATGTACCTGCAATACCTGCCACTGCTAGCGTTTTTTTACTCATTATTCTCATTGTGTATATCACCTTATTTTGCTCAGTCTTATTGCACATTAAAGTAATCATTTTAGCCCAAAATAAACACTCAAACGGTGATTATTGGGGTATTTTTTGTCAGCCAGTTGTTACAGTGAATACGCTATTGTCAAATAGCAACGCCCAAACGGTTATGGGCGTTTTTCATTAGGTTAAAGATTGTACTCAGTGTAAACAACAAACCGACTAAGTTAAAAAGCATAACGACTAAGTAAAAAACAACTATGCAAAAAATGATTGCAATTTTTTGACCCGTTGCAATACGACAAAGTCCAGTATCGCTATCACCCCTATCGCCATAATCGCTGTCGGAAAAATACACGCCACCACGAGCAATAGCCCTGCAAATGGCCAAGGAATAGGCAGTTTTTTGCCAGATGCGGGCGGCTGTAAGCCTTTGGTATTGGCGGGGCGGCGTTGCCACCACATCACCAGACCACTGATACTTATCACTATCACTGCTAGACAAAATAACACATTTGCCAAGATACTTGCCCACCCCATCGTACCCATATGCAGGGCAAGTCCTGTTGCCATAAATTTGCCAAACGCATTGTAGTCTTGATAGCGAATATCCGCCAAAATTTTGCCTGTGTAGCGGTCAACATGGACGGTGCGGTCAGCCATCGGATGGGTCATATCATAACTCATGGAATCTTGGCTCATCGTCCATACGCCTTTGTCGTCCTGCGGTAAGTTGAGTTGATAACGTCCGACAAAACCCAACTGGCGAGCGTAATTATCCACGCTATCAAGCGTAATTGGCATACCCGGTGGCAAGCCCTCTTTGCCTAGCGAGGTGCCACTGCGGGGCATCGGGGTGAACTCCAGTACCCAAGGTACCTCTTTGGTCTTGCCGTCATTGAGCGTATTGCCATGGGTGTGAACGTGCACCGCTTGCTCACCCGCCGCCCCGTGGATATGCCCTTGCGTGGATTGTGGCAAAGTGGCAGGCATCGCTTGCGGTGGCGAATTGGGCAATATAGAAACAGGGGTCGGCTCCACACCCCATTTTCCTGCGGGAAACTGATTCCACGCTTGCACCATTTTTTCACCCCAAATCCCTGCCCACGCCAAGCCTGAAATACAAAAAAACAGCAATACCAACGCCACCCAACTGCCTAGCGTGGCATGAATGGTGCGAAAGATTGAGCGTTTTTTTAAGTCATCGATTTTATTGGGTATTAGCATCTTTTGCATTGAAGGTTTTTTTTGCCACCACAAAAAAATGCCTGTAATAATCAGCAAAATCGTCAAAGAAGCGGTCAACTCTTGGATAAAATCGCCAGTTTTGCCCATCATCAATTCGCCATGAAGATTGTCCAATTTATGATATAGGTTACTTTGGCGAGGAAAAGTTGTTATTACTTGCCCTGTATAAGGATTCACCAAAACCATGTTATCAATATGTTTTTCTACCGATTTAACCCGAAACAATGCCACCGTATCTTGACTACGTGGGGCGGTATATTGGGCGACTAGCCCGTCTTTAGTATCTGGCAAAATCGCAAGGGCATTTTTGGCTTGGGTAGAAATCGGTACGCTGGTGGCTTCTGGCACGACCTTGACGCGGTCATTGTCACGCCCCGTGGTGTTGGCAAGCAGCACCATGCCAAGCCCTGTGGCCGCCAAAACTATTAAAAATGGGGCGACAAATACCCCCGCATAAAAATGCCACCGCCAAATGGTGGTGTAATAACTGGAGATTTTAGATTTTTTCATAACATTTCACTGAAGTTGTTTAAATAAGGTTGTTGCAACAGCAAACGCTTCTCTTAAATTATTAAGAAAAGTCATTAGCAGCAAACGAATTAATAACAAAGATTAGGGTGAAATGCTGGCGAAGCGCGGCTTGGTGGGCGCAAAAACGCCACAAAGCGCCGAGACAATACGCGATAAAGCGCCTGTAACGAAATCGTGTAGGCTAACAATAAGCGAACCACAAGCTCAAAATCAAACTTTGGCATCTCAAACGCCAATAACGCCAGACAAATATCACAATCATGGGATACAGCGTGGTCGCTATTCAAATCGTTTAGAGGGTCGTTTAGCGGGTCGGCTTGACGAGTTTTATGGGTTAAATGTTGCTGAGCATGATGAGTAGAGTGGCTATGGTGATGCGCATGCGGCTGTTGGGATAAATCTTGAGAAGATTGGTGGTTTAATTCGTGGTTTAATTGATGACTTAATTGACGACTTACAAGCAGCGGCTCGAGTTTGACGCACAGCCCATGTCCCAATGTCACCTTATCCAGCCATAAAGGCGCAAGCAGCGGTGACAGCTGCATCAGCCACGCAAAACACGCCAATAGCATCCCCATCCCCATAACGCGGGAGGATAAAAAATGATGTTTGGCGGGTTTAAACCACAGGATTGGCATATCGCTAGCACTAGCCACAAAATATGTAACCAAATTGTAACAAAAAAATCAACCTGTTGGCTACTTTTTATACCTTGTCGACCAATAACCGAATACCCGCGATTCCCATCGCCCCATGCTCATAGGCGGTGGCTAAATCTGCCTGCCCCACGCCGCCCAGCGCAAACACCGGCACATCACAGATATTTGCCAATTCCCCCAAAGTTTGCCAACCCATGCCCCCACTTTGAAAGGTTTCTGGGTGTGTCGGTGTGGCTTTCACCGGGGATAAAAAACAGCCCATTACAGTATGCGAGGTTGCCAAGGTATTTAATCTGCTTAGGCTATGTTGGTCATGGCAACTGGCAAAATAGCGATAATTTTTTGATAAACTTGAGAAATCAAGCGTGATGAGTTGTTGGTGATTTAAATGAACCATGCCGTTTTTTAACGACGCATCTAAACGCTCAGGTAAGTACTCAAATAAGTGCTCAACTGTTGCATATTGAATAATCGGGGTGATATCCGCCCTCATCGTTAACAAGCCCTCAATCATAGCGATGGCATTTTTATGGCTGGTTTGCGGGCGAAGATAACAATGGGCATCTTGAGGCAGTTTTTGGCTATAAAAATCAACCCACATATCCACACCAACGAAGCTATCTAAAGGCTGGGTGATATAAATCGTATTAGGCAATCTCAACCACTCTAAAATTCGCGCATTGGCATCGGGTAGCGGGTACTGGTTGGCAAGCAAGTCTGACTGATGAACCCATGTGACGGCTTGACCTTCCTTGCCTTTACCTTCTTGCAAACCATCAAACTGCCCTTGACTCACTTCAATTTTAAAAACGTGCAATGCCACGGTTTTATCAGCATAATCATGGCGTATCACCCCTATTTTGACTGCAGTATTTTGCGCGATATCCAAACCAATCTCCTCATGGACTTCACGGATTAACCCTTGTGTTAGGGTTTCCTTTGGCTCAATTTTTCCTCCAACAAATTCATAGCGATTGCCTTGGTGTTGACTGGCATGGCGAAATCCGAGTAGATATTGCTTGTTAAAATGTATCACCGCGACTGCCACATTGACGATTTTTGACATATTTTTCTCAAACTATTGATTGTTACCCATTATAAAGCATTAAATTTGATGAAAAAGTGAAAAAAGTCACTTGACGACCCATTAAATATAAATGATAATCATTATCAATTAAAACCACTATTCGCCCATCTTACAGAGAAAAGGAGTATCCCATGCTACACTTATTAAATCGCGCTAATCTCACCCAACAAAGTTCCTTGCCTACGCTACATTCCAATCATTTATTTGCGCTGACCAAAGAGATTCGCATTCAGCATGACGGCGAAGAATACCGTCTTCGATTGACCCGTAATAACCGCCTAATACTCACTAAATAGTGACTCACCAAATAGTGACTTACCAAATAGTCTCCGTAAAATGTTAATATAAAAAAGCCAATCTTCTTCAGAGTGGCTTTTTTAGAGGGCTAAGTTGATAGTTTCTGTTGCCCGTCACCGTGCCCAGTGACTGGCAACAATCAACTGAATTAACCCATGCGAATAGCCCCGTCCAAACGAATGACGTCGCCATTAAGATAGCTATTTTCGATGATGTGTACCACCAATTTAGCAAATTCTTCTGGGTTGCCCAAACGTTTGGGAAAAGGCACGGCTTGCTCAAGACTGGTACGGGCAGCTTCTGGCAGGCTTGCCATCATCGGTGTGCCGAACACCCCTGGGGCGATGGTCATGATACGTATTTGATGGCGCTGCAGCTCACGCGCGAGTGGTAAGGTTAAGCCCACCACACCTGCTTTAGATGACGAGTAACTGCCTTGCCCGACCTGACCATCGAATGCGGCAATTGAAGCGGTGTTGATAATCACACCTTTATCTTCGTTACTGTCTGCAGTATTTTTTGCCATCGCCGCCGCTGCCAGTCGCGCCACATTAAAAGTGCCGATGAGGTTAATCTGGATACCACGGGCAAAGGTGGTTAAATCGGCTGGATTGCCTTCTTTGTCCAGTAATTTTTGCACCACCACGATACCGGCACAGTTGATTGACCCTGATAATTTACCAAATTTGGTCACACCCGCCTCAATCGCATTTTTGACATCCGCTTCGCTGGTGATGTCACATTTTGCAAAAATCACGTTGTCGCCCAATTTCGCCACTAATTTCTCACCGGCTTCTTGGTTGAGATCGGCGATAATGATATTTGCGCCATGCGCCACCAAATAACGGGTTGTCGCTTCACCTAGACCTGACGCGCCGCCTGTGACCAAAAAGGTATTATTTTGTACTTGCATTGTTTTTCCGTTAACCTGTTTTTTTTGTTGGTGTTAAAAGCCGTGGGTTTATGTGATTAAATTTTTCACGGTTATGGCTGTCGGTGTACGCGGCAGCATGGTTGACACCCGATCGCCTTTTTTCACCCCCAAAGAAGTGAGCAAATTTGCCATTTTACCGCTTAGTTTATCGAGCTGTGCGTAAGTGATTTTATGGATATTACCTTGGGTGTCTTCATGCACTAGTGCGACTTTATTTGCCTTATCAGACTGGGCGTGACGACCCACACATTCTACATAGGCGTTGATACCATTGATGCGGCAACCTTGCA